>DATHVV010000075.1:0-20353 GCA_035461105.1 Longimicrobiales bacterium
ATCTCGACCACGCCGCGACGACCGCGACCCGGCCGGAAGTACGCGAGGCCATGGCGCCCTTCCTGGGCGAGTGCTTCGGGAACCCCTCCAGAACCCATCGCTACGGACGCCAGGCCCGCAACGCGCTCGAGCAGGCGCGCGAGCGGGTGGCGGCGGCCCTGGGCGCGAAGCGTCGCGAGATCATCTTCACCGGCGGCGGCACGGAGGCCGACAACATCGCCGTGCTCGGGAGCTGGCGGGCCCACTGCCAGAGTGCCGGGGCGCATGGTGCCGTCGTGTGCAGCGCCATCGAGCACAAGGCGGTGCTGGCCGCAGCCCGGCAGGCCGGCGAAGAGGGCGCCGAGCTGATCCTGCTGGGAGTGGACGAGCACGGTCGCGTCGACGTCGGGGCCGCGGAGGAGGCGCTGCGGGCGCAGCCGTGCATCGTGAGCGTGATGTGGGGCAACAACGAGGTGGGCAGCGTCCAGCCCATACCGGAGATCGTGGAGCGCTGCCGGTCGGCCGGGGCGGTATGCCACTCGGACGCGGTGCAGGCGTTCGGCAAGGTCCGGGTGCGCCTCGATGAGGTGCCGCTGGACCTGCTCTCGGTGAGCGCCCACAAGATCGGCGGACCGAAGGGGATCGGCGCGCTCTACGTGCGCGAGGGCGTGCCGGTGCTGGCACTCACCCACGGTGGCGGCCAGGAGCGCGATCTGCGGCCGGGGACCGAGAACGTGGCCTCTGCGGTCGGCTTCGCGACCGCGGCGGAGCTGGTGGCGGCGGAGCAGGAAACGGAGGCGGCCCGGCTGGAGACGCTCAGGGAGCGGCTCGAGGCGGGCCTCCGCTCGCGGGTGACGGACCTGATCGTGAACGGCGCCAGTCGCGGCTGGCGCCTGCCCCACGTGCTGAACGTGAGCGTGCCCGGGGCCGACCAGGAGGCGCTCCTGATAGGCCTCGACCTGGATGGCGTCGCCGCGAGCGGCGGCTCCGCGTGTCAGAGCGGCACGGTGTCCGCCAGCCACGTGCTCGCGGCGATGGGGCGCGTGCGCGCGGGCGAGGCCAGCGTGCGGCTGTCACTGGGCCACGAGACCAGCGAGGCCGAGATCGACTTCGCCATCGACGTGTTCGCCGAAGTGGTCGCCCGGATACGGGCGGAAGCGGTTCTCTGAAACCCTCTGACAGGAGGTTGCATGTCTGCCGGCACCAGTCTGCTCGCCGATCAGCAGGAGCCACTGGAGTCCGTCATCAAGAACGAAGTCCTGCGGATGTACCAGGAGGTCGCCGACCACCCTGAAGTCGAGTTCCACTTCTATCACGGGCGCGAAGCGGCCGAGATGTTCGGTTATCGTGCCGAATGGCTGGACCGCGCTCCGGCGGGGGCGGTCGCCTCGTTCGCCGGGGTGGGCAATCCGCATGAGCGTTCCGCGATCAGAGCCGGCGAGACGGTGCTCGACCTGGGGAGCGGCGCCGGGCTGGACAGCATCATCGCCGGCTGGCAGACGGGTGCGGACGGCCAGGTGATCGGCGTCGATCTCAATCCGACCATGTGCCGCAAGGCCATCGCCAACGCCGACGCCGCCGACATCCGCGTGGATTGCCGCGAGGGCCGCATGGAGGCCATCCCGCTCGAGGATGGCCGCGTCGACGTCGTGATCTCCAACGGCGTCATCAATCTGTCCTTTCAGAAGCGACGCGTCGTGGAAGAGATCTTCCGAGTGCTCAAGCCGGGCGGTCGCATCTCGATCACGGACATCGTGAGCGCCAAGCAGCTGTCACAATCGATCGTGAACGATCCCAAGCTCTGGGCCAGCTGAATTGGCGGAGCTCTCCCGGAGGGAGAGATGTTCGCGCTGCTCGAGGGCGCCGGTTTCAGCCGGATCCGCTCCGCGGTCGTGCCCGGATTCCGGTTCCGCAAGGGATCGACGCAGGATGCCGCTGAGTCGTACGGTGTGAAGGCGGTCATGGTCACGGCCTTGAAGCCCGTCTGAACCGCGGGCGCTCCGCCGGGTATCCTGCTCTCATGCCTGAGACCGTACTCGTAGCCATGTCCGGGGGCGTCGATTCCTCGGTGGCGGCGGCCCTGCTCGTGGAGCAGGGCCACCGGGTGGTGGGCGTCACCATGAAGACGTTCTGCTACTCGGAGACGAATTCGACATCGAAGACTTGCTGCGGCCTGGACGGTATCCTGGATGCACGCCGCGTGGCCGAGACGCTGGGGATCCCGCACTACGTGTTCGACATGGAGGAGGCGTTCACCGCGGCGGTGATCGACGACTTCGTGTCGGAATACGCCGCCGGGCGCACGCCCAATCCCTGCGTGCGCTGCAACTCGAACACGAAGATCCCGGACCTGCTGCGGCGCGGTCGCCTGCTCGGCTGCGACCGCATCGCCACCGGGCACTACGCGCGCAGCATCGTCGATCGCGAGGGCGGCGTGCGCGTGGCCCGCGCGCGCGACGCAGCCAAGGATCAGACCTACTTCCTGTGGGGCGTGCCCGCGCCGGTGATGCGCAGCCTGCGCTTCCCGCTGGGCGAGCTGACCAAGCCCGAGGTCCGCGCCCGCGCCCGGCAGCTCGGGCTGGCGACCGCCGACAAGCCGGAGTCGCAGGAGATCTGCTTCGTGCCGACGAACGATTACGCGCAGTTCCTGGCGCAGCGCCTGGGCCCGGCGCACGCCTCCCTGCAGCCGGGCGCGCTGGTGACGAGCGGCGGTGAGGTGATCGGCGAGCACGGCGGCCACGCGCGCTACACCGTGGGACAGCGCAAGGGACTGGGCGGCGGGCGCGGCCGGGCGCTGTACGTGCTCGGCGTGGATGCGGCGCGGAACGAGGTGATGGTCGGGACGCGCGCCGAGCTCTATCGTGACGACGTCGTGCTCGGCGACCTGAACTGGCTGGCGAAGGCACCGGCGCCGGACGATCTGCTGCGCGTGCAGCTGCGCCACCGGGCGGCGGCCGTCGAGGCACGAGTCCTGGCAGTGGACCCGGCACGCATCGAGCTGCGCCTGGCGGAGCCGGTCCTTGCCGTGACTCCGGGCCAGTCCGGCGCCCTGTACCGTGACGACGTGCTGATCGGCGGCGGGCGCATCCGCTGAGCGACTAGAGCTTCAGGCGCTTGAACAGACGCTCCGGGATCGCGCGGATCAGCAGCATCACCCAGCGCCACCAGCCGGGCACGTAGGCGACGTCCCGGCCCCGGTCGAGGGCACGAAGCACCCGGCGCCCGGCTTCCTCCGGACTGAGTGCGGGCAGCGGGAGCGGCATGCCGTACGTCATCGCGGTGTCGACGAAGCCGAGTTTCACCGTGAGCACGCGCACTCCGCTCGGCGCCAGCCGGTTGCGAAGTCCCTGCAGGAACAGGGCGAGCGCGCCCTTGGCCGCGCCATAGACGTAGTTGCTCTGCCGTCCCCGGTCGCCGGCAACCGATCCCAGCCCGATGATGAAGCCGCGGCGCTGCTGCTCCAGCCGCTCCGCCAGGGCGCTCAGCACCCGGACCAGGCCCGCGTAGTTCGCGGTCGTGAGCTCGGCGGCGTAGCGCGCATCGCTGCGCGCGCGGGCCACATCCCCGAGCGCGCCGGTCGCGACGACTACGCCCTCGAGCTCGCCTCCAAGATCGGCGAGCAGCGCGGCATGGGAAGCCTCCACGGTGGCATCGAAGCGGCCGGTGACCACCGCCGCGTGCCGGGTTCGTGCCCGCACGTCCGCCGCGGTGCGGTCGAGCTCCACCGGATCGCGCCCGGCCAGCACCAGGGCGTGACCGCGACGCGCGAACGCGAGCGCGAGCACGCGCGCGATGGGCGATGTCGCCCCCAGGATCAGCACGGTGCCAGGCCGGGCGGTCGCGTCGTGCGGAGTGACGCTCATGCGAGCCGCAGGCGGCGCGCCTGGTCGGACGTGAAGCGGCCCGCCGGGTCGAGCTGCTCGCGGATCGCGCGCCATTCGTCGAGCTCCGGGTACATGGCCGGCAGCGTGGTGGCCGGCAGGCGCGCGTCCTTCGCCAGGTAGACGCGCCCGCCATGCTCGATGCAGATGGCGTCGAGCCGATCGAGCAGCGGCAGCACGCCCGAGTCGCGCAGCGGGAAGTCGACGGCGAGCGTGTAGCCGGCGCGCGGGAACGAGAGCAGCTGGCCAGGCTCGCCGGGACCGAAGCGCTTGAGGACGGCCAGGAAGGAAGCGCTGCCGGCACGGGCGATCTCGTGCAGCACCCGGCGCACCCCGTCCTCGCCGTGCGGGTGGGGCAGCACGAGCTGGTACTGCGTGAAGCCGGCGCGGCCGTAGAGTCGATTCCAGTCGGCGATCGCGTCGAGCGGAAAGAAGAACGCGCCGATCGCGGTGGGCACGCGGGCGGCGGTGCGCGCCTGCCGGTAGTACACCTCGTTGAACAATCGCAGCAGGGAGGGACGGAGCAGGAATCCGGGCGCGAACGGCGGTACGCCCAGCAGGGGACTCCGGGTCAGGTCGCGCTCGGCCGCGGGCGGGAGCGCCCGCATGGGAGGAGCTGTGCCAGCCGGATGCGCCGGAGCGTCCGGCGGCGGCGACGTATCCCAGTTGCCGCGCATGAGCACGGAGCGCCCGAGCGCCGCACCGCGCGCGATGCAGTCGATCCAGGCGACGGAATACTCGTAGGCGTCGTCGTCGGCCGCGAACTGGGCGAGCGCCTCCTCCAGGTCGCGGGTGCGCTGGTAATCGACCAGGACGCGGCGGCCGGGCAAGGGTGCGAGGCGCAGGGTCACGTCGACGATGATCCCGGTGAGGCCCATGCCGCCCAGAGTGGCGCGGAACGCATCCGGGTTCTCCGTCCGCGAGCACACGATGCGCTCGCCACTCGCGAGCAGCAGGGTGAAGCGCACCACGTGTCGCCCGATGCTGCCGTGACGGTGATGATTCTTGCCGTGGATGTCGCAGGCCAGCGCCCCGCCGAGCGTGACGTGCCTGGTGCCGGGCACGACGGGCGGGAACCAGCCGCGCGGCGCGAACGTGCGCAGCACGTCGGCGAGGCTCATGCCCGCCTCCGCCGTGAGGGTACCGGTCTCGTCATCGAACGCGATGACGCGGTCGAGCCGCTCGAGCAGCACGGTCGCGCCCGCGCCGTTCAGCGCGGCGTCCCCATAGCTGCGACCGAGCCCGCGCGCCAGCAGCGTTCCGTCAGTGCGCAGGACGGCGTCCAGGTCGCGCAGGCGCTCCGGCCGATAGACGTCGGATTCCGCGCGCGGCCACGCCCCCCAGCCCGACAGCGTCGTCCGCCGCGACCTCATCGCGCGAGCAGCACGATCAGCAGCACGACTGCTCCGAGCGCGAGCGTCATGCGATCGGTCAGCGCGAATGCGACCGGGTCATCATGCAGCTGGCCGCGCTCGGTGAGCAGCCAGATGCGGGCCTGCCAGTAGATGAGCACGGGCAGCGCCGCCCAGAGCAGGTCGGGCCGGGCGTACAGGACGGCGGCGTCGGGGCCGGTGATGTAGAGGCAGTAGACGAGCGCGGCCACCAGGGCACAGGCGGTACCCAGCGACACCAGCACATGACGGTCGGCGGCGGCGTAATCGCGCCCGAAAACCGGATCCAGATCGGTGCGCTCGCGCAGCTCGGCGACCCGCTTCACGAGCGCGAGGCCGAGGAAGAAGAAGATCGAGAAGGCGAGGAACCAGCGCGAGAGCGGCACCACGACGAGTGCGGCGCCGGCAACGAGGCGGACGGTGTAGAGGATGCCGAGCATCACCACGTCGACGAGCGCGATGCGCTTGAGCCGGAGCGAGTAGCCGAACGTGAGCACACCATAGACGACCAGCGTGACGCCGAAGCGGATGCCGAGCAGGAAACCGAGTGCGAGAGCGGACGCGAGGAGCAGCATCGCAACCACCAGCGCGGTGCGCGCCGGGATGGTACCGGCGGCGATCGGGCGGCGGCGCTTCGTCGCGTGCGCGCGATCGTGCGCCAGGTCGAGGACGTCGTTGAGCAGGTAGCCGGCGGACGCGAGCGCCGAGAATGCCGCGATGCCGAGCACCACGCGTAGCAGGGTGCCCGGGTCCCAGGTGATGTGGGCGGCGAGCGCGGGCAGCAGCAGCAGCGCGTTCTTGCTCCACTGGTGCGGACGCAGCGCACGAAGCCATGCCGCCACTGCCGGGGGGCGCGGCGGCCCGGGCGCGCTGCTGCGTACCGGCGCCTCGAGCGTCACGCGTCAGGGTAGCTCGGCCGAGCGCTGCAGCATCCCGAGCAGCTCCTCGTCGGTGGCGTGCGCGACGAGTCGCTGGGCCTCACCCTCGTCCTCGCCGAGCTCGATGCGCCGCGGTCGCAGGTCACGCTGCGTCAGGCAGTGGAAGATGACGTACGGATCGTCGGAGAAGCCTTGCGGCCCGCCCGATGGAAACACCTCCCATACCAGGAAGTTCTGGTCCTGTATCTGTCGGGACATTCTCTATGCGATGGTTGGTTCCGCGTTTCGATCTCGAGAACGAGGGATAGGGACAGGGATAGGTGAGGCCGTCCTGCTCAATTCCCTCTGCCCCCCTCGCCCTCGCCCTCAGCCCTCACCCCTGCCGTTCAGTACTTCAAGTTACTCGCGGTCGCGAATTCCTGCATGAGGCGCTGCTGCTCGTCGCTGAGCGTATCGGGCACCTCGATGCGGATCTGAACGTACTGGTCGCCGCGGCGGCCGGCCTTCTCGACGCCCTGGCCGGGAATCCGGAAGCGGGTGTTGCTCTGGGTACCGGCCGGGATGCGGAGGGCAACCTTCTTCCCATCGACGGTGCGCACGCGGATCCGCGAGCCGAGCGTCGCCTGGGCGATGTTGATCGGGACGGTGCAGTGCACGTCGAGTCCCTCGCGGCGGAAGAAGTGGTGCGGCAGCACCTTGAAGGAGACGAGCAGGTCGCCGGCGGGGGCGCCGGGCGCACCCTTCTCGCCCTGCCCCGAGAGGCGCAGCCGGGAGCCGGTGTCGACGCCAGCCGGCACGCTGATCATGATGCTGCGCTGCTCGCGGATCTGGCCGGTGCCGCCGCACTGGCTGCAGCGCTGTTGCGGGACCTGGCCGCGGCCGAGGCAGGCGGGACAGGGCCGGCTCACGGCGAAGCCGCCCTGACCGAACGTGACCGTGCCCGCACCGCGGCACTCGGAGCACGTCTGCAACTTCGAGCCGGGCGCCGCCCCGCTGCCCCCGCAGGTAGCGCAGTCGTCGGTCATGGGCACCGCGATGGTGATGCGGCCGCCGCGAGCCGCCGTCTCGAACGGGATCTCGACGTGGTACTCGACATCACGGCCGCGCGCGGCGGAGGTGCCCGGGGCGCCGCGCCGACGGCGGCCCGCGCGATCGAAGATGGAGCTGAAGATGTCGCCCAGTCCGCCCAGGTCGCCGATGTCGTCGAAGCTGAAGCCCTGCCCGCCCGGAGCGCCCGGAGCGCCGGTGCCGGGAGCGCCCGCGCCGGACCGGCCGAAGCCGGCGAACGGGTTCTTGCGCATGATGTCGTACTGCTTGCGCTTGGCCTCGTCAGAGAGCACCGCGTAGGCTTCGCCGACCTCCTTGAAGCGATCCGCGGCCTGCGGGTCGTTCGGGTTGGCATCCGGGTGGAATTTCTTGGCCAGCTTGCGGTACGCCTTCTTGATGTCGGCGGCGCTCGCGGCCTCCGGCACACCCAGGACCTGGTAGTAATCCTTCTTCGCCGTCGAGGCCATCGTCAGGCCTGGTGGTGCTTCTTCACACGCACTCGCGCGGGGCGCAGCAGCGTGCCCTGGAAGCGGTAACCCCGCTGGAAGACGTCGGAGACGACGTCATCCTCCTCCGGACTGCCGACCGGCAGCATGGCCACGGCTTCCATGCTGTTGGGATCGAAGGCTGCGTTCTGCGCCTCGATCTCCTCCAGCCCGGCGGCCATCAGCACGGTCCGCAGCTTCTTCTCGACGAGCTGCACACCCTCGAGCAGTGCGGGAGCACTGCCGGTATCGCCGTGGTGGGCGACGCGCTCCAGGTCGTCGAGCGCATCGAGCAGCCGGCGGGCCAGGTCCGCCTGAGCGCGCGCGCCGCTTTCCAGCCGCTCGCGCTCGTTGCGCTTGCGATAGTTATCGAACTCGGCAGCGAGGCGCAGGTGACGTTCGGTGGCATCCTTCAGGTCACGCTGCATGGCCGCGAGGTTCTGCTCGAGGAGCGCGACGCTGTCGTTCGAGGTCTGGCCATCGCGCTCCTCCTCCGGCGTCTCGACGATCTCGGGGGCGGGCGGCTGCGTCTCGCTCACACTGGGCGGATCGAGAGGATGATCGGCCGAGCCCAGGTCGGGGCTGTCCTCGGGTCGCTTCTTGGGAGTCCTGTTCATATCTCTCTGCGTCAATCTGTTTCCGTTGCCGGCAATCATCGTAGACGACGCCGCCCCTGGCAGCAACCGGGGGTGGCCGTGGAGCGGGTACCCTCGGAGGGGAACGGCGGGCGGGGGTGGGGGTGGGGGAAATGCGGGGGATGGCGTGTGGGGGTGGGCTGGCGGGGCGGTTCACCTGATCCGGGCCGCGATCCAGTCGCGGACATCTCGCTGGGGCAGCGTGCGCTCGACCTCGTTCAGGACCTCGTGGTACATGCCGGGATAGTGGCGGATGGTGGTGAGGTCCGCGGGCAGTTGGCGGGCGAACTGGAGGCTCTTCCTGCTGTCGACCAGGCGGTCGTCGCCTGCGATCAGGAAAAGCAGCGGGCCGGTGAGCCGGTCGGCGCGCTGGAGCACCAGGCCCATGGCCCTGGACGCCTCGACGAAGAGCCGGGGTGTGATACGGTAATGCACGAGCGGATCGAACCGGTAGGCTCGGACCACGTCGGGGTCGTGGCTCAGGTGGCCGGCGTCGATGCCGTTGTGCACGGGCAGTGCGGGCAGTGCGGGCGCGACGAGGTTGGCGAGCGTGATCTTCCAGCGCGGGACGGGGAGCGCCGTCGCGAGCCAGGGCGAGACGATGATCGCCCCGTGGAACGCGTTGGAGTACTCCTCCTGGTAGCGGAGCGCGATCAGGCCGCCCATGGATTGGCCGAGCACGAAGAGGGGCGCGCGCACGTCGGCCAGGCCCTGCACCTCGCGGCGGAACCGGTCGACGTCCTGGAGCAGCGCGTCGAACGTCGGGACGTGGCCGCGCCGTCCATCCGAGAGGCCATGCCCGCGCAGGTCCATGGCAAACGTCGAGAACCCGTAGTCGGCCATGCGCGCGCCGAACCCCTCGTAGCGACCGGAATGCTCGCCCAGACCATGCACGACCACGATCCCCGCGCGCGCCGCCGGCACCTCCCAGGTGCGATATTGCAGCCGTACCCGTCCGACGCCGAGGATGCTGCCTTCGTTCCTGCGGACGCGTGTATCGGTGACCATACGTACCCGCTCCTCCACGATTGGTCAGTTGCGCAGACGCCCGAGCAGCAGCGCGAGCGCGGCCTGCGCGGCGCGATCCCGCACCTCGGTGCGGTTTCCTGAGAACTGGTAGCGCTCCGCCCGAACCTCGTCGCCCACTGCGCACGCGATCCAGACGGTGCCGACGGGCTTGTCAACCGTGGCGCCGCCCGGCCCGGCAATGCCGGTCACCGCGAGCGCACAGTCCGCAGCGAACGCCCCGCGTGCGCCCCGAGCCATCGCCACGGACGTCGCCTCGCTCACCGCCCCGTGCGCTTCGAGAACATCCGGGGGCACGCCCAGCAGCCGCTGCTTGGCCTCGTCCGCGTACGCAACCACGGCGCCGGGAAAGTAGTCGGACGCGCCGGGCACGGCGGTGATGCGGCCCGCGAGCACGCCGCCGGTGCAGCTCTCCGCGATCGCCAGCGAAAAGCCGCGCCGGCCCAGCTCGGCGCCGACGACGGCGGCCAGGTCGTCCCGCTCACGGCCGTATACCCAGGGCCTGAGCCGGCTTGCGATCTCACCTTCAGCGGCATCCAGCGCGGCCTCGGCATCCTGCTCCGACACCGTATGCCAGCAGGTCACCCGGACATCCTCGCCCAGCCCGGTGGGCAGCCACGCGAGCGTGAGCGGCGCGAGCCGCGGCTCTAGGCCGTGGAGGCGCTCCGCAATCGCGGATTCCGATATCCCGGTCGTGCGTACCGTACGGCTGCGGATCGGCCGGAGCGGCGCCAGCCGCTCCTCGAGCAGCGGCAATACGTGCGTTTCGACGAGCCCGCGCATCTCGGACGGTACCCCGGGCAGCAGCACGGTCGTGCCGAGGGCGGGATCGTCGAGCACGAGACCGGGCGCGGTGCCACGCGCGTTCGGCAGCAGCAGCGCACCGTCCGGCACCTCGGCCTGCACGCGGTTGACCGCGGGCATGTCCCACCCGCGTGCCCGGAAGCGACGCTCGACCTCGGCCAGCCACTCCCCGTCGAGGTGGAGCGGCCGCCCGTACAGCGCGGCGGCGACGGGTTTCGTCAGATCGTCGGGGGTGGGGCCGAGACCGCCCGTGCAGATCACCAGCCCGGTCCGCGCGAGCGCGCTCGCCAGCGCATCGCGGATCGAATCCGCGTCGTCGCCGACCGTGGTACGCCGCGCGACGCGAATGCCGGCGGCGGCCAGTCTCTCTCCCAGCCAGGCGCCGTTCCCGTCCACGGTCGTCCCGAGCAGCAGCTCCGTGCCTATCGTGAGGAGCTCTGCGGCGCCCGGGCGCGGACGAGGAGGGTCGAGTGCGCGGTTCATCTTCAGGCCAGCTGCTTGCGCCACTCCAGCAGATACACGACGAGCGAGTACACCGTCAGCAGGACGGCGATGGCGAGGGAGGTGACGTACACGAAGCCGTGCAGCCACGTCCACCACGTCCAGTAGCGGTCGTCGGTCCAGCCGCGGTTGAGCGCGGCGCTGTTCGCGGCCAGCCAGGCGATGGCGGTGCCAATGAAGATGTTCTGGAAGACCGCCTTGAGCTTGCCGCTCTTCCCGGCCGGGATGATGATGCCGCGGCGCGCCGCGATCGCGCGGATCAACGTGATCAGGAACTCGCGCCCGAAGATGACGATGACGATCCACAGCGGGAACTCGGGGATCGCGACGAACCGGCCGTGCTCGCTGCCGGCATGCGAGAGGATGTAGAAGGGCACGAACGTCACGACCAGCAGCAGCTTGTCGGCGATGGGATCGACCAGCTTCCCGAAGTCCGAGATCCAGCCGTGCTTGCGGGCCAGATATCCGTCCCACAGGTCGGAGAACGCGGCCACCAGGAAGAGCAGGAACGCGATCAGCCGGGCGGTGAACGTCGGTATCCAGAGCAGTGCGGCAATGACCGGGGCGAGCGCGATCCGCCCGATCGTGATCACGTTCGGCAGCGTGTGGCGCTCGATCAGGGGCATCGCGATCAGCTGAGCGATTTCAGGACCAGCTTGCTGACCGCCTTGAGCGTGTCGAACACGCCGGTCCCGTCCACCGCGACGGCGTCGTACTCCTGGAGGCCCATGGGGTTGAGCTGACGGTGCAACTCATCGACGGGTACCGCCGAGGGCAGGTCCCGCTTGTTCCACTGCAGCACTATCGGCAACTGGGTGGGATCGTAGCCGTAATCGGAGAGGTTCTCGTAGAGGTTCTCGAGCGCGGCGATGTTGGCATCCATGCGCTCGGCCTGGGAGTCGGCCACGAACACGATGCCGTCGACCCCCTTCAGGATCAGGCGGCGCGACGCGTTGTAGTACACCTGTCCGGGCACGGTGTAGAGGTGGAAACGGGTCTTGAAGCCGCGGATCGTACCGAGATCGACGGGCAGGAAGTCGAAGAACAGCGTGCGCTCCTGCTCGGTTGCGAGCGAGATCAGCTTGCCGCGCGTCTCCGGGTTCACCTTCTGGTAGATGTACTCGAGGTTGGTCGTCTTGCCACCCAGCCCCGGGCCGTAGTACACGAGCTTGCAGTTGATCTCGCGGCTCGCGTAGTTGATCATCGACATCGGCCGCTCCCTAATCCTTGAACAGGCGGTCGATCTCCGATTCCGCCTCCGCCGCCCAGCCGCTCTCCAGGTGCATGAGGTTGCCGCGCGGCCCGCGCGTACGCAACTGCTCGAAGAGGGCGGCGCATGCCGGGACGACCTGCCGGGTCCGCACCCGGACCATTCCCAGGGTGGTACGCTGATCGAAGAGGACGGCGAGAATGACGGAGCCGCCGACGTCGGCGAGGAACATGGAGTGCCTGCGTCCGTGATGGTAGAGCGAGGCGAACTCGCGCTCGCCGAGGTGCGCCGCGAGCTGGTCGGAAGCTACGAAGTCGCCGGCGGCGAGCGAGGCGAAGGTGGTCTGGTCGAAGTCGCCCGCGTCGCCTATGGCGGTAAGGAGCCGGCCGGTGCGGTCGCAGAGCAGGGCGCAGCGGGCCCGCGCGTCGGCCACGAAGCGGGCGAGCAGGGCGTCGAGCTCGCGTACGTCATCGGCGCCGAGGAACGAAATGCTGTCGGAGCGTTGGCTCATCCCGCGATTCCGGGGTGCGGCAGCGCGCCCGGGCCGTGCTCGAGGAGTTGGCGCTCCATCCGGTCCACGATCTGGCGGGCGCGCCGGCGCAGCATGCTGCGCGGCTCCCAGGCGATGAAGTCGCGCAGCACCCGGATCATCTCCACGGACGCGGCCAGGCCGGCGATGTAGCCGAGCGCCGCGAACCGTTTGAGCGGCTGCGGGCTGAAGAGATCGCGCTGGTGCCGGTCGATCTGGTCGCGTACGACCAGCGCGCCGACCGCCGCAACGGCGGCCAGCGTGAGCAGGACGACGCCCGTGGTACGAAGTATGGTGCTACGCCGCATCTGATTCGCCTGGCGGTGCGCGTGAGGCCTAGAGATCGCGCCGGCCGGCCAGGGCCTGCGCAATGGTGACGCCATCGGCGTACTCGAGGTCGCCGCCGACCGGCAGGCCGCGCGCGAGCCGGGTCACGCGCACGCCGAGCGGTCGGATCACCTTCTGAAGGTACAACGCCGTCGCCTCTCCTTCCACACTGGGGTTGGTCGCGACGATGACCTCGCGGACTGCACCGCCCGCAGCGGGTGCGAGACGCGCGAGCAGCGGCCGGATGCTGAGCTCATCCGGACCGACGCCGTCGAGCGGCGAGATACGACCACCCAGCACGTGGTAGAGGCCGCGAAACTCGCCGGCCCGCTCGATCGCGACCACGTCGGAGGCCTCCTCCACGACGCAGATGGCGGCCCGGTCGCGGCGCGGATTCGCGCATACGTCGCACGGATCCGATTCCGTGAGGTTGCCGCACTCGGCGCAGGGATGGACGCACTCACTCACGCGCTCCAGCGCGCGAGCGAGCCGGGCGACGTCCTCCGGCGGACGCTTGAGTAGATGGTAGGTGAGCCGAAGCGCGGTCTTGCGACCGATGCCGGGCAGGCGGGCGAGCTCGCCCGTCAGCTCGTCGATCGCACTCACGAAAAGTTGGGCAAGTTGAACGGCAGCGGAAACCCGCCCGCCAGCTTGCGCATCTCCTCCTCGTACACCTGGGCGGCGCGCTGCTGCGCCTCCGCGACCGCGGCGGTGACCAGGTCCTCCAGCATCTCCACGTCGTTCGGATCGACGACCGTGCGGTCGATCCGGATCTCGCGGATCTGGCCGCGGCCATCAGCGGTCACCGTGACCATGCCGCCGCCGCTCGTGCAGGTAACCGTGCGGTTGCCCAGCTCGGTCTGAAGCTGCGTGATGCGGGCCTGCACCTGCTGACCCATCTGGAAGAGCTGGTTGAAATTCGTCATGAATCGGCTCGACTGGCCTGCTGGAATACTGGGCGAAAAAACTGCCGGCATCACCGGGCTACCGCAAGGCATGCGCCCGATCCAACCGGCACCCTGTCATACCCGGGTCCGGTCTCCGGGTGCCCTCCCGCCGCGCAGCCGAATCCGTTGGCGCACAAGGCCACACGCCGCCACGACGAGCCGCGCGAAACGGCCCGGCGCGCCGCTTCCCGGGTGCGTCTGCAGCGCCGCCAGGGCGCTGCCGGAAAAGGCAGTCCGGAACAGGGCGAACGGGTTGTCTGCGGCCCATGGCTAGAGGCGCCAGGCGCCGGCGACGTGCTCGATCTCGCAGTCGCCGCCGGGATCGCCCAGGACCCAGATCGCGTCGAACCGGTACTCCGCGACGCGGAGGTCATGGCGAGCGACCCAGGCGCGCGCTGCGAGCTCCAGGTCGCGGCGCTTCCCCCGGGTGATCGCGTCGAGCGGGTGGCCGAACGAGCGCGTCCGCCGGGCTTTCACCTCGACGAACGCAACGACCCCGGCGCGCCGGGCGACCAGGTCGATTTCGCGGTGGCCGGAGCGCCAGTTGCGGGCCAGGAGGGTCCAGCCGCGGCGCTCGAGCCATTCGGCGGCGAGCCCCTCGGCGGAGCGGCCCAGGTCGTGTGAGGCAGTCATGTCCGCGATCGTGGCGGCGGCGACGGGGCGGCAGAATGGGACTGGCGGCCTTCGTGACGGAACTACGGCGGGCGGGGGTGGGGGTGGGGGTGAGGGTGGGGGAACTTCGGGTGACGGCGGGTGGGGGGTGCGATGTGATATCGGGAGAGTCAGTTAGGGTGTCACACGTCGGGTGATTTCCGGGGCATGACTCGGGGGTGCGGCAAGTCCCCGGGGACAGGACACGGGGCGGCCGCGGGGCACGGTGCGTGCGGGTTCCGACGTCGCCTCGAAAGGGAACGGGAGCATGGAAACGTGGCGGGAGAAGCTGGTCGAAGATCGCGCCGGAGCGCAGCGGATCCTCCGGGACGCGAGCCGGATCGCGGTCATCGGGATGAAGCCGGAGAGCCGGGCGGAGCAGCCGGCTCATTACGTCCCGGCGTACCTCAAGGAGGCGGGCTACGAGGTGGTGCCGGTACCCTGCTACTACCCCGAAGTGCGCGATATGCTGGGCATCCCGGTCTGTCGGACGCTGGCGCAGGTGGACGGTCCGGTCGATCTGGTGGTCGTCTTCCGGCGGCCTCACGACATCCCGCCGCACGTGGACGACATCATCGGCAAGCGGCCGGCTGCGGTGTGGTTCCAGTCGGGGATCCGCAACGAGGCGGCGGCCGAACGGCTGGCGCGGGCGGGGATCGAGGTCGTCCAGGACCGATGTACCATGGTCGAGCACAGGATGATGGTCGCTCGGTCGCGGTGAGGCGGCCAGGGCCGAACGGCGGGTGGGGGTGTTGGGGGGCGGGGGACGGCGGGTGGGGTGCGAAATAGTCAACGGCACAAAAAAGTGCCCCAGGAGGGGCACTCGCGACGCTGCCACACTTACCGCTGCTGCCTGCGGGGCCCTGACGGGATTCGTGCGCTCGCGCCCGGTGGTTCCTGGGGCACCCGAAAGCTAGCGGAAGCCGGTGCCCTGCTCAAGGGCACGACGCGGCAGGGGCGGTGCGCGCGCTTCGGTGCGCGAGCGAGGCCACGACCTGCACGGAGAGCGCCTCGGCTAGGGCCAGGAGTTGCGCCTCGGGCATTTCATCGAGCGCCATGCCCTTGGGTGCCGGGATCGCACACGAGGCACTGCCGGCGGCGACGACCAGCTCCCGGCCGACGGCGCCATCCACGGAGCGGAAGTAGGCCCGATACCGCACGCCGTCGCGCCAGAACCAGCGCAGAATCGTCGCTCCCATGGCCCTGCACCCCCTTGTCGAAGCGGCCGGCCGGCGGCAGCACGGCGGACGCCGCTGCAGCGCCCGCGAGCACCGGAGCAAAAGCCGTGCGCAGGGAAAGCCGATGGGAGTCCGGGCGTGCCGGTATGATCAACGAGGACGGCGCGACGGGCGTGTCGCGCCAGTGCGTCGGAGCGGGACATTCCGCAACAGCGCATGCGGCCGCAACGGCGCTTCGATTCGCGTAACGGGCGGCGGTGGGGTACGGGCGGTCAGCGAGCGAGCAGTGCGGCGACGATCCGCTCGGCGGCTCTGCCGTCCCAGCCCTCCGGACAGCGCTCTCCGGGGCGGACCCTGCCGCTGGCGCGCGCCCGCCGGGCGGCGTCCGCGATGCCGGCGGCCGAGAGCGGCCAGGGTGCCATGCGGTTCGTGCCGTGGGTCAGCGTGATCGGGCGCTCGGTCTGCTCGCGGAGCGTGACACACGGAACGCCGAGCGCCGTCGTCTCCTCCTGGAGGCCCCCGGAATCGGTGAGCACGACGGCGGCTCCATCGAGGAGGGAGAGCATCCCGGTGTAGCCGAGCGGCTCGAGCACGCGCAGCCGCTCGAAGCGGCCGGCGAGGCCGGCGGCTTCCGCGCTGCGGCGGGTGCGCGGGTGCAGCGGGAGTACGACCGGCAATTCGGCGGCGACCCGCTCCAGCCCGTCCAGGATCTCGGTGAGAGCGGCGGGGTCATCGACGTTGCTCGGCCGGTGCAGGGTGACCGCGGCGTAGGCCCCGGGCTCGAGGCCGAGCGACCGCGCCACGTCCAGCGTCCGGGCGCGCTCGAGCTGCGCGAGCAGCGTGTCGATCATGACGTTGCCGACGAAGACGACGCGCTCCGCGTCGATCCCCTCGCGGCGCAGGTTCTCGTGCGCATCCCGCGACGGCGTGAGCAGCACGTCGCTCAGCCGGTCGGTGAGCACGCGGTTCACCTCCTCCGGCATGCGCCAGTCGTCGCTGCGCAGGCCGGCCTCGACGTGGGCGATCCGGGTGCCGGTCTCCTGGCGCAGCTTGGCGGCGACGAGCGCGCAGGCGATCGTGCTGTTCACGTCCCCCACGACGACGAGCCAGTCGGGCCGGGTCGCCAGCAGCACCGGCTCGAAGCACTCCATGATGCGCGCGGTCTGTACCGCGTGCGACGCGCTGCCAACCTCCAGGTGATGGTCGGGCCGAGCGATGCCGAGATCGCGGAAGAAGGCGTCCGACATCTGCGGGTCGTAGTGCTGCCCGGTATGCACCAGCGTGCCCGGGTGGCCGGCGCGCTCGAGCGCCGCCAGGATCGGCGCCACCTTCATGAAGTTGGGTCGTGCGCCCGCAACGACGAGGGTCTTCAATCGGAGAGCTCCAGATCCCATTCCCGGACCGCCGTGTCGAGCGCGGGCTGCTCCTTCACGAGCCGCGCGAGCTGGTCGGCGCGGACCTTTTCCGGGGTGATCCGCTGGGCCGTGCGCGCCGGTTTCTTCCCGGGCGACGCCGGCGTCCCACCCTGCTCCCGCACCTCCAGCTGCACGGCGCGGCCGAGCGAATCCGAGAGCGCGCGCCGGACCGCCTCGCGCGTGGCGGCTTCCCCGACCAGGCGCTCCAGGCCGGGGCCCGGCGGCAGCTCGATGGTGACGACATCGCCAGTATCCGAGACGATCTCGGCGGCTTTGAGGAAGACCCCCATGCCGGCCGGTGGCTGCATCGCCCGCAGCGCTTCGCTTACCTCGGCTACGGCTGAACCGCGGGCGGGGGTGAGGGTGGGCGTGGGGGTAGGGGAGAACCGGGGGTCCGGCGGGTGGGGGGTGCTCTCGGCTCGCGTCGTGGTCGTGCGGGCCGCGTCCTCGGCATGCGCCGGGCGAATCCGGGCGGGGGCCTCCGCGGGCGGCGCGGCGGGACTACCGGAGCTGCCTCCGGCTGGCGTCGTCGTCGGACGGCGTGGCGCGGAGCCGCCGCCGCGCGGGCCCGGTCCGGGGTCGTGGCTTCCACCCCCGAGCAGCTGCTCCAGCTCGAGCGTGGCGTCCAGGTACGCCCAGCGCAGCAGCAGCGCCTCGAGCAGCGTGCGCGGGTTGGCACTCTTCCGGAAGCGGCCCTCGGTGTCGAGCTCGGCGACGTGGGAGAGCATGCGCACCAGGTCGCCGCGTCCGAAGCCCGCGGCCGCCTCGCCGTAGGCGTCGCGCAGGTCCTCGCGGACGTCGAGCGCGCCGGTGCCGTCGAGCTGCGCGATGATGAGGGAACGCAGCGCTTCGCCCAGCCCCTTGTAGAACTCGGACAGATCGTAGCCTTCGTCGATCACGCGCTGCACGAAGCGGAACACGTCGCCGGTGCGGCGCTCGGCCAGGATGTGAAAGAGCTCGAGGTAGAGCTCGTCGGAGACCAGGCCGAGCACGCGGGTGACGTCCGCGAGCGTGACCCGCCGGTCGGCCAGGGAAAGGACCTGGTCGGTGAGCGAGAGCGCGTCGCGCATGCCGCCCTCGGCGTGGCGCGCGATGGTGGTGAGCGCGGCCTCATCCGCTTCGGCGCCCTCGGCGGCGAGGACGGTTCGCAGGCGGTCGACGATGCCGCGGGTGGAGATGCGGCGGAAGTCGAAGCGCTGGCAGCGCGACAGGATGGGCGCGGCGGACTGCTGGATCTTCTGCGGCTCGGTGGTGGCGAAAATGAAGATCACGCGCGGCGGCGGCTCCTCGATGATCTTGAGGAGCGCGTTCCAGGCTTCGCGCGTGAGCATGTGCGCCTCGTCGACGATATAGACCTTCCAGCGCTGCACGTCGGTGGGCGCGTACATGGCGCGCTCGCGCAGGTCGCGGGCGTCGTCCACGCCGCGGTTCGAGGCGGCGTCGATCTCGATCACGTCGAGCGACGTCTTGCCGCTCCAGATCCGCTCACACGACTCGCATTCGCCGCAGGGCTCGCCGGGCGTGAGGTTGCCCTCGGCGGCGTCGGCAGCGGCCCGGTTGGGGCAGTTGAGCGCCATCGCGAGCACGCGCGCGGCGGTGGTCTTCCCTACCCCGCGCGGGCCGCAGAACAGGTAGGCGTGGCCGACGCGGCCGCGCGCGACCGCGGTGCGCAGCGTGTCGGAGACGTGCTCCTGCGTCGCCATCTCATCGAAGCGGCGCGGGCGGTAGGTGCGGGCGAGGGCGGCGCGGACCTCAGACATGGACGTGATTGGCGCGGCGCGCCTGCTCGCGTCCGGAGAGTCCCACGATGCGTGCGCTGCCGGTGATGCCGCGCATGCAGCCGCGCCCATCCACGACCAGCCGGGCGTGATCGGCAACCGCCTGGTAGTCCACGGTGGTGTGGTCGGTAACGATCACGACGCAATCGGTGGCGGCCAGGATCTGCGGGCTCAGGGCGACGCTCTTCATGGGCAGCCCGGCGATCTCGGTGTGCCCGTCGTCGGCGATGATGGCGCAGTAGGGGTCGTGATAGCGGACGTCGGCGCCGCGTCGCTGGAGCTGGATGATGATCTCGAGGGCGGGACTCTCGCGCATGTCGTCGATGTCGCGCTTGTAGGCGACGCCGAGCACGAGCACGCGGCTGCCCTTCACCGCCTTGCTGTCATCGTTCAGCGCGTCGGCCACCTTCTGCACCACAAACGCCGGCATCTCGTTGTTGATCTCGCTGGCCAGCTCGATCATGCGGGTGCGGTACTGCAGCGTGCGCATCTTCCAGGACAGGTAGTGCGGATCGAGCGGAATGCAGTGGCCGCCGAGCCCCGGTCCGGGCGTGAACTTCATGAACCCGAAAGGCTTGGTGGCCGCGGCGTCGATCACGCCCCAGACATCGACGTCGAGCCGGTCGCAGGCCTGGGCCAGCTCGTTCGCGAGCGCGATGTTGATCATCCGGAACGTGTTCTCGTACAGCTTGACCAGTTCCGCGGCCTCGGCGCTCTCCACCGGCACGAGTGCGTCGAAGATCGCGCCGTAGAGCGAGGCGCCCATGGCGATACACGCGTCGGTGACGCCGCCGATCACCTTGGGCGTGTTGCGGGTCTGCCAGACCGGGTTGCCGGGATCGACGCGCTCGGGGCTGAAGCAGAGGAAGAAGTCCCGGCCCGCGGTGAGGCCGGCGGCCTCGAACGCGGGCAGCAGCACCTCGCGGGTCGTGCCCGGATAGGTCGTGCTCTCTAGGATGATGAGCTGACCGGGGCGGAGCGCGGCCGCGACCGCGTGCGCGGCGCTCACCACGTAGGAGAGGTCGGGGTCCTTGGTCTTGCCGAGCGGCGTCGGCACGCAGACGGAGATCGCGTCGCATTCGGCGAGGCGGGAGAGGTCGGTGGTGGCCGAGAGCAGCCCCTCGCCGACATAGGCGCGCAGCACCTCGCTGCGGACGTCCAGGACGTGGCTCTCGCCGGCGTTGATCGTGTCGGGGACGCGCGGGTCGATGTCGAAGCCGAGCGTGCGGAAGCCGCTGCGGGCGGCCTCGACCGCGAGCGGCAGGCCGACATAGCCGAGGCCGACGACGCCCATGACGGCCTCGCGCGACTCGATGCGCGACAGCAGGTCGCGCGCGTGGGTGCCCGTGGTCATGCTCTGTCCTGCTCTGGAAACGGGTGGAACGCCAGGCGGTGAAGTTAAGGTGGGTACCCCGGGCGAGGAACCCCGGTTCGGGAGGTTGGCGAGGCCGGGCAACCGCCGGCGGCGATGGGGGTCGGACCGGACCCGCGCACATGCGCCCGGCAAGAAAAGCTGGCGCCCGACTCGGACGCGAGAGTAGCTTGGATGTACTCGCCCCGTCTCTGCGTCTGCATCTCCGGGCCGCACCGAGGAGGCGCCCCCGCTCCGGGAGGTGCCCAGTGGTTGCCAAGACAGTTCTCGTTGTCGATGCCGATGCCGACACACGGCTCATTTACGCCACGTTCCTGCA
>DATHVV010000076.1:0-7982 GCA_035461105.1 Longimicrobiales bacterium
AACGCGACGCACGCATCGAGATCCCCGCTGCGCTCGGCCTCCTGGGCGAGGGCGTCGAGCAGCGCGAGGTGACGCCGCGCGAGCCGGTCGCGCCAGAGCTCGAGCCAGTGCTCGAACGCGGGGGTGCCCCGCAGGAAGAAGCCGTCGAGGAGGGGGCCGTGGTAGCGCGCGAGCGCGCCTGCGAAGTCTCCGCGCGCAGCGTCATCGCCGAAGCTCCAGGCATCGACCTGCCACCGTCCCGCATCGAGCGCCAGGGCGTCGCCGTGGCTGAGGATGCCGTGCTCCCCGAGCCGCTGCCGCACCACGTGCAGCGCGACGCTCAGGCGGTGACGCGCGGTGCGGCTGTCGCTCTCGGGCCACAGGTACGCCACGATGCGGTCGCGCGCGAGGCCCCGCCGCTCACCGGCGAGCAGCGCGAGCAGCGCCAGGCAGTGGCGCTGCACCGGGCGTCCGTAGACGATGACGTCGCCATCATCGGCCAGTACGGGACGGCCGAGCAGCGTGAGCGTGGGCATGCGCGTCCCTGGGGAGTTGACGGGAATGAACGGGCCGTTGACGGTCAGCAGCCATATATAGACCCGGACCACGGCACGCTGCAACGAGTCTCGTCCCGCCGAGGCGGTCCCCCGATACATGCGAACGACCGGCCTGGACGGGCCGGGCCCCCACCCCGGGGCGGCCACTGCCGTCGCGGCTATTTCCCCCCGTTTCGGAGGAATTATGGACAATCGTACCCGGGCAGCCCTGCTGCTCGCGGCCGTGATGCTCGTTCCCGCGGCAGCGCTCGAGGCGCAGGCGACGACCGGGCGGCTCCAGCCGACGGCCGCATCCGAGCCGGCAAAGATGGCGTTCCGCACGGCCATGTTCGAGGCCCAGAACCTGGGCACCGAGCGGGCCCGCAAGCAGCTCGTGGCCGCCCTGGCCGCCGACCCGCAGTTCGGCCTCGCGCAGGTCTACCAGACGGTGCTGGCGGACGGGATCACGCCCGCCGAGCGCGAGGCGCGCATCGCCCCGGCGCTCGGGGCCATGGGCAAGGCCTCTCCGGCGGAAGTGCTGCTCGCGCTGTACTGGCGGGAGACCTCGGCGGGGCGGGGAGCCGCGGCGGTGCCGATCATCAAGGCAGCGACCGAGCTCGTGCCGGAGGATGCCGAGATCGCCTACATCTACCTGAACACGCAGCAGGTCGGCAAATCGGCCGCCGAGCAGGTGGCGCTGCAGAAGCGCTTCCTGGAGCGCTTCCCGACGCATGCGGCGGCGTACAACCAGCTCGCCTACACGTCCTGGCGGGTCGGCGATGGCGCCGGCGCGCTGGACGCGGTGCAGCAGTACGCGAAACACGCCCCCGATCACCCGAACTCGCACGACAGCTACGCGGACATCCTGCTGCTGGTTGGTCGTGCCGACGAGGCCGCGGCTCACGTCGCGCGGCAGGTCGAGCTGGACCCGGAGTTCGCGATCGGCGACACCAAGCTGGGCACGATCCAGCTGACCGTGGGCGACGTGCGCGGCGCGCGCTCCCACTTCGCCACCGCCCTCACGCACGCGCGCACTCCCGGGCAGCGCATCCAGGCCAGGCACTGGCAGGCGGCGTCGCACGTCTACGCCCGCGATGCCCGCGCCGCGGTCCGCGAGCTGAATGCGATCGCGGAGATCGCCACCGCCGCGAACATGCCGGGTGCCGTGGCGCTCGCGTTCGACCGGGCGGCCGTGATCGATGCCTACATCGGCAACCGGAAGGCGGTAGCCGGTCACCTCGCGGCGGCCGCAGCGGCGGCCACGACCGATGCCCAGAAATCGACGTACCAGGTACACGCCGCGATCGCGCTGTCGCGCAGCGGCATGGCCGAAGCGGCGCGCACGGCAGCTGCGCAGTTCGCGAAGCTCACCCCGGACAGCGGCTTCGGGCCGACGCTGGACGCGATCCTCGCACTCGACCGCAAGGATTACGCGGCGGCCGAGAGCGCGCTCGCAAACGTGCAGGACTCCGATCCGCTGGTGAAGTCGCTGCGCGCCGAGCTGATGCTGCATGACGGTCGCAAGGCAGAAGGCCAGGCGCTGAAGCAGGAGGTGCTGTCCAGCTCCGTGAAGATGGACGGCAACCCGCCGGTCGAGTTCCTGTACGTGATCGCGCGCATGCGCGCGTCGAGCCTGTAGTCGCAGCACCCGCAGCAGACCGTCGCAGTTGCGGGCGGGGCAACTTCGCCCCGCCCGCACTCTCATCCCGGAACGAGGTCACGCTACATGAACAGCAACCTGATTCGCGCCGCCCTGGCACTGACGCTAACGCTTGCCGCGGCCCCGGCGCTGGAGGCGCAGCAGCGGCCGTACTCGGAGGGGGTGGTGGTCGAGATCACGGAGATTCGCACCATGCCGGGCCAGTACGAGAATTACCTGGGGTACATCTTCGGTGACTACGCGAAGCTGATGGAAGCGCAGAAGGCCGAGGGGATCATCCTCGACTGGGGCGTGTACGCCGCGCAGCCCCGCTCGCCGGAGGAAGGCGACCTCCTGCTCACCGTCGCATACGCGAACATGGCGGCACTCGATGGGCTTTCGGAGCGCACCGAGCCGATCGTGCAGCGGGTGATGAGCCGGGACCGCACCCAGGCCGCGGCCGCGTCGGCGCAGCGCGAGAGCATGCGCAGGATCGTCGGTACCAGCACGATCCGCAGGTTAGCGCCGAAGCCGTAGCACGGACTCACCGGCAGGCCGGCGCGGTTCCCCGCACCGGCCTGACCGGTTCACTCCTGGCGGAGCGCGCGCGCCGGCTGGATGCCCAGCACGCGCCGCGCCGGGATGTAGCAGGACAGGAGCGCCACGCCGCCGAGGCCGAGCGCGACCGCGGCGAGCGTCAACGGATCCGCCGTCGACACACCCACCAGGACGCCGCGCACCGCGCGGCCGGCGAGCCACAGCCCCGGCACGCCGATCAGCAGCCCGAGCAGGATCAGCGAGGCGCCCTCGGCGAGCACGAGCCGGAGCACGCGCGGATGGTCGGCGCCGAGCGCGAGCCGGACCGCGAGCTCGTGGCGGCGACGTGTGACCGCGCCGGACACGACGCCGAACAGCCCCATCGCCGCGAGCAGCAGCGCGCCGATCGCGAAGCCCGCAACGAGCACCGCGCTCAGCCGCTGCTGCCGGAGCGACTCGGTGACCAGCTCCTCCATGGGGCGCAGCTCCGAGATTGCGAGCGTCGGATCGATCCTCCGCAGCGCGGCCCGCACGTCCGGCACCAGGCCCAGCGGCGACTGCCCGGTGCGGAGCACCCAGGAGAGGCTCTGGTACCGGGCCGCGCCGTTCGCGCGCACGGACTGGTCGGGACGCACGTAGACCTGCGGCCGGCCGTCGGCGTGCACGTCGTACATCCGCACGTGGTCCACGACTCCGATCACCGTGAGCGAGTCGCCCATCATGAGTGTGGCACCGACCGCGCTCGTGCCGGGGAAGAACTGCTCCGCGAGCGTGCGATCGATGAGCGCCTCGCGCGGCGCTGCCGGTCGTTGCGCGAACGATCGACCCTCGAGCACGCGCACGCGCAGCGTCTCCAGGTACCCGGGGCGCGCGCCGAGGTAGTCGACGAGCGGCCGGTCGCGCTCCGCGTTGCCGGTGTTCCCGGGCGCGCCCGGGAAGAGCACGGTGTTCTGGCTCGCCTCGGCCGTGAACGGCAGCGCGGAGGCCGCGCTGGCGCTGCGCACGCCCGGCAGCGCGGCCAGCTCGGTGGTGATGCGGTCCTGGAGCGCGAGCGTCGTCGCGGCGTCCGTGAAGCGAGGCCCGGTCAGCGGCACGCGCAGCGTCAGCACGCGCTCCGGCTCGAAGCCCGGGTGCGCGCGCAGCAGCCGCTCGAAGCTGCGCACGACCAGACCGCCGGTACCGAGCAGCACGAGCGAAAGCGCCACCTGCACGACGACCATGGCCCGGCGCATCCGGCCGCGTCCGCCGCTGCCGCCGCGCACGGCGGAGTTCCGGAGCAGCGTCGAGAGGTCGGCGCGGGCGGCCCAGACCGAGGGCACCACCGCTGCGAAGAGGCCGAGCAGCGTGCCGATCGCGATCACGACGGCGGCGACCGGCAGGTCCACGGTGATCGCCTCGCGGCGCGGCAGGTCGAGCGGGGCCAGGCCGATGAGCGCGCGCGTTCCCCACACGGCGACCAGCGCGCCGCCCGCGCCGCCCAGCATCCCGAGCAGGCCGCCCTCGAGCAGCGTGGCGCGCACCAGCGCGACGCGGTTCGCGCCGAGCGCGCGCGACACGGCGAACTCCTGCTCCCGCTGCGTCGCACGCACGAGCAGCAGCGTCGCCATGTTCACCATAAGCACGAGCACCAGGAAGGCGCCCGCGAAGCCGA
Source organism: Longimicrobiales bacterium (assembly GCA_035461105.1). Taxonomy (GTDB): domain Bacteria; phylum Gemmatimonadota; class Gemmatimonadetes; order Longimicrobiales; family RSA9; genus VEPF01. The sequence goes on from DATHVV010000076.1 coordinate 4,343, forward strand.
GCACGACCAGCGCCGGCCGCACCCCGGCGACCAGGTCCTCGCCCAGGCCGACCGGGTAGATGCGCAGGCCGCGGCTCGCGAAGTCGCGCTCGTCGATGCGCCGGCTCACCGCGGCCACCGCGGACGCGACCCGCGCGGGCGGCGTGCCGCGCTGCACGCGGATCAGCCCGGCGTACGAGCCCGCCTGCGGCTCCGTGGTCGCGAGATCGTAATCGAACGTGATATAGATATCGGCGCCCTCGGACGTGCCCAGACTCGCGTGTTGCACGAACGCGAACTCGCGGTCCATCACGCCGATCACCGTGAACGGGTTCTCGTTCAGCCGGATCTCGGTGCCGAGGATCGCGCGGTCCGCGCCCAGACGCTGCCACATGCCGTACGTGAGCACCGCCACCGGCGCGCGCTCCGGGCCGACCTCCTCCGGACGGAAGCCGCGCCCCAGCAGCGGACGTACGCCCAGCAGGTCGAACAGCTCGGGCGACGTCAGCATCACCGCGATCTCCTCGGGCGCTCCGCCGCGGCCCGCCGAGAGCGTCACCTGGTTCCGCTGGATCGCCGCGGCACCCTCGATCACTCCGCCCGCGCGTTGCAGCTCCGCTACGTCCGTGCCACCCAGCCACCCGCGCTGCAGGTCGAAGATCTCCGAGTAGTCGCGCCACACGAAATACAGGTCGTCGGCGCGCTCGTACGGCAGCGGCGCGATCAGCACCTTGTGGATCACCGCGTACACCATCGCGAACGCGCCCAGACCGATCGTGAGCGTGCCCAGCATCGTGAGCACGAATACCGGCGCGCGCGCCAGCCGCCGCAGCGTCAGCTCCATGTCGCGCCCCCAGTTCCCGCGCCGACGCCAGCGCACCGCCGGACGCGCGTGCTCGCCCGGTCCATTCCGGACCGAGTCGACCAGCGCCCGCAGCCACACCGCCGCGAGCCGCAGCACGCCGCCGCGCCGCAGCGCATCACGGGCGTGATCCCGGTACGTCTCGACATACGCCTCCCCCATCTCGTCTCGGAAATCAACGGGATAGAACCGGAGCAGCAGCCGGAACCACCACTCCGAGCGCGCCAGCCACCGCGTCTCATTCATGTCGCCGCCGCCTGCAGCAGCCCGCACGCCCGCGCCGCCCGCGCCAGGCCCGCCACCCGCTCCGCCTCGGCACGCGCCACCCGCAGCCCGCGCGCCGTGATCCGGTAGTAGTTGCGACGCTCATCGTCCATGTCCGCCGCCGGCCGGCGCGCCGACTCGCCGATCAACCCCTGGTCGCTCATCCGCGCGAGCGCCCGGTACAGAGTGCCGACGTCCACCGTCTCCCCGCGCGCCGCCGCGTCCTGGATGATCCCGTAGCCGTGCCGCTCGCCCGCGGCCAGGCTCAGCAGGATGTGGAACTCGACGGGGCGCAGCGGCGCGGCTTCCTGGCGACGTTCGCGATCCATGGCCATGGCGTTTTCCGGGTTCGCGGCGGCGGTGAGTGCGCGGCACATATATGCGCGATGCATATAGCGCGGTCAAGCCGGGGTGGGACGGGATGGCGCCGGGGAGGGGTGGAGGCCTGGGTCCGGGGATCGGCGACGCTTCGGGCCGGGGATCGGCGAGACTCCGGACCCGGATCGGCGAGACTCCGGGCCGGGGATCGGCGAGACTCCGGGCCGTGGGATCGGCGACACCCTTCCGGGCAGCGCCGGCCGGGTGGAGATTGCAACGGGCTTCGTAGAGGCCCGACTCCAGCAAGCTTCCTGGCAGGCTCCTATCGTCACGATCCGCGTATTCGGCGGTCTTTCCGTGGATATGCCCCCCGGGGCGCCGGGCGGGGAGCTGGCGCAACCGCGCCGGCTGGCCGTGCTCGCGTACCTGGTGGGCGCGGGCGAGCGCGGCGTGCTGCGCGACCGGCTGCAGGCGTTGCTCTGGCCCGATGCGGAGGACGAGCGGGGCCGCCGGATCGTGGCGCAGATGCTCTACACGCTGCGCCGGGATCTGGGGGCGGATGACGTGATTCTGGGCTCGAAGGAGCTGCGGCTGAACCCGGAGCGGGTGCGTTCCGATCGCGCGGATTTCGAGCACGCGCTCGCCGGGGGCGACCTCGAGCGTGCCGCGGCGTCATACACGGGGCCGTTCCTGGAGGGCTTCCGGCTGCCAGGAGCGGCCGAGTTCGAGCGCTGGGTGGACGAGGAGCGGAACGCGCTGGCGCACCGGTATTCGGGCGCGCTGGAGCAGCTGGCGCGCGGGGCGACGGAGCGGGGCGACGCTGCGGTCGCGGTAACGTGGTGGCGCCGCCTGGCCGCTCAGGACCCGCTGAACGCGCGCGTAGCCGTAGCGCTGATGCAGGCGCTGAGCGAGGCGGGTGATCGTCCGTCCGCGATCCGGCACGCGCAGATCTATGCTGCCCTGGTCGAGCAGGAGCTCGAGCTGCCGCCTGCGCCGGAGGTGCAGGCGCTCGCGGCGCAGCTGCGCGCGGAGCTGGACGCGGCGGCGGCCGCGCCTCCACGCATTGCAGATTCGCCGGCGAAGATGGGGCTCGCGGCGGCGTCTGCCCTGGAAGGGGCGCCGCTCGCGGCCGGTACATCTCGACACGCGGGCGAGCCGTCCCGGGCGCCGCCGGCATCGGGTGAGGCGGAGGCGCGTATGCCGGTGGCCACGCCGCGCCGTCACCGGATCGCGCCGCTCGCCGCGGTCGCCGTGCTCATCGCCGCCGGCGTGTTCGGAGTGGTGCGCGCGAACCGCTCCGGGCCGAAGGCAGCGCCGCTGAACGTGCTGGCGATCGGCCTGATCAGCGACTACGACGTGGACTCGGCCGATGTCGCGCGTCCGCTCGCGGACCTGCTCGCCACCAGCCTGGCGCGGGTGCGCGCGCTCCGCGTGATCAGCGGCGCGCGCATCCACGAGCTGATGCGCCAGCTCGAGCAGGATCCCGCGAACGCCGGCTCCTTCGCGCTCGCCGCGCGCGAGGCGGGCGCGACCGGGCTCATCGAGGGGTCGCTGTTTCCGCTCGCCGACGGCGGGCTGCGTCTCGACCTGCGCTGGACGGATCTGGCCTCCGGCGACGTGCTTGCGGCGCACACGGTCACGGGCGCGGACCTGTTCGCGCTGGTGGACAGCGGTACCGCGCGGATCGCGGCGCAGACCGGCGCGCCGGTGCCGGGCTCGATCGGAGCCGTGACCACCCGCTCGCTCGCCGCGTACCGCCTCTACGAGCAGGGGCTGCGTACGCTCTATCGCGGCGAAGCCGCCGCTGCTGCGCCGCTGTTCGACGCGGCGCTGGCGGAGGACTCGAGCTTCGCGATGGCGGCGTACTACGGCGCGCAGACGCACTGGAGCGTGCGCTCCGAGGCGCTCCGCCGCTTCGCTCATGCGCTGCGGCTCGCGGAGCGGGCCGGCGATCGCGAGCGGCTGGTGATCCGTGCCGGCTGGGCGATGGCAGTCTCCGATCCGTCGCTGCTCGCGGTCGCAGAAACGCTCGCGGTGCGCTACCCGCAGGAAGTGGAGGGGCACTTCTACACCGGCCGGGCGCTGCTCGACGCCGGTAATTACGCGGACGCCCTGGTGCAGCTGCGTCGGGCGCTGGTGATGGATTCGCTCGCCCTGCGCAGCCCGGCGCCCCGCTGTATCGCCTGCGATGCGCTGCATGAAATGGTCTCCGCGTAT
>DATHVV010000077.1:0-4889 GCA_035461105.1 Longimicrobiales bacterium
TCGCGGCCCTTCTCGAACGCTTCCTTCCAGCGCGGCAGCAGGTGCAGGACGCTGATGTGCGGGGTCGGCTCCGGGATCACGATGTGCACCTTTTCGATCGCGGTCGGCAGCGTCTCCTCGCCGGGCGAGGTCAGCTCCTCGTGCAGCTTCTCGCCCTCACGCAGCCCCGTGAACACGATCGCCTTGCCGTTCTGATGCGGCAGGCCGGCCAGGCGCAGGAGGTTGCGCGCCAGGTCGATGATGCGGACCGGCTCACCCATGTCGAGCATGACGATCTGGCCTCGTACCTCGGGCAGCAGCGATGCCTGCAGGATGAGCTGTACCGCTTCCGGGATCATCATGAAGTAGCGCGTCGCCTCGGGGTGCGTCACCGTGAGCGGCTTGCCCTGCTCGATCTGCTGCCGGAAAATCGGGATCACGCTGCCGTTGCTGCCCAACACATTGCCGAAGCGCACCGATGCGAACGAGGTTTCCGGGAAGCGGGGCTGCAGCTCCATCAGCAGCATCTCGGCGAGGCGCTTGGTGGCGCCCATGATGCTGGTGGGCGTCACCGCCTTGTCGGTGCTCACGAACACGAACTTCTCGCACTCGAAGCGGCCGGCCGCGTTCGCGACCAGCAGCGTGCCCTCCACGTTGTTGCGGATTGCCTGCCGCACCTGACTCTGCATCATGGTCACGTGCTTGTAGGCCGCCGCGTGGAACACGCGGCTCGGCGCGTACCGGCGGAACGCGGCGTTGACGCCCAGCTCGTCCGTGATGTCGCCGACGATGAAGTGGATGGAGAGCTGCGGATAGCCCTCGTGCAACTCGCGGGAGATGTCGAAGAGCCCGGTCTCCGACTGATCGAACAGGATCAGAGTGAGCGGGTGGTGCAGCGCCACCTGGCGCGCCAGCTCCGATCCGATCGACCCGGCCGCACCGGTGATGAGCACCGAGCGGCCGTTCAGGTCGCCGAACAGCTCGGGCAGCTCGAGCGCGACCGGGTCGCGCCCCAGCAGGTCCTCGATCCGCAGCGGCCGCACCTGGCTCCACGCCACCTTGCCCGTCAGCACCTCGGAGATGGGCGGCAGCACCTTGAACGCGAGGTCGGTGGCCTCGCAGCGCTCCACGATCCGGCGCAGCTGGCTGGGACTGGCCGACGGCACCGCGATCACGATCTCGTGGATGGCGTGCCGCTCCACGAGCCGCTGCAGGTCGTCCACCGTACCGATCACCGGCAGGCCGTGCACGGTCGCCTGCCGCTTGGCCGGGTCGTCGTCCACGAATCCGACCGCCCGACGTCCGTTCCTGAGCCGACCCATCTCACGCGCCAGCAGGCTGCCCGCCTCGCCCGCACCCACGATCAGCACACGGGTCGGGATGCCCCGCTCGCCATGAAACGAGCGGAACTGCTCGAACCCGGTGCGATACAGGATCCAGACCGCCGAGGTGAGCCAGGTGTAGAGGAAAAGATCGATCAGGAGGATCGACCGCGGCACCACCGGGAGGATGCCGAACCCCCAGGTCGCGCCGAACAGCACCAGGGTGGCCGCGCTGGCCGCGATCACCAGCTGGACGACATCGCCGGTGCTCACATAGCGCCAGCGCCCCGTGGAGATGCGAAAAAAGTAGCTGGCCGCGAGGCGCAGCAGCACCACCACCGGTAGCGTGAGGGCCAGCGTGCCACGCATCTCGGGCGGCACGGCGAAGTCGAAACGGAGGAGGAAGGCACCGCCATACGCAGCGACCGCGATCATGCAGTAAACGAGCATGGTCGCGGCCCGGCGGTTGTTGGAAGCGAGCGCATAGGCGGGCGACCAGGCCTGCCTCAGCGCTTCCACGGCTCCATTGACTCTGTCGGTACTCCCGTCACCGTTCCGGTGCACTCCGCCTCCCCCATGCTCGCCCGCTGCGTCACCTGGCGCCGACCCTGGCCGCGTCACGAGCTACGTCCACGGGTGACAGGAAAGCGGCGGCCATGCAACAAAAGAGCCGGAATTTCATCCTCTATGCGCATCATTTCAACTGGCTGTAGGCGATGATGGCCGTGGCGATGGCTCCGATGACCGCGGAGACCCGCCCGAAAACCTGGTCCAGATTGGCGCCCGAACGCTCCGGCTTCTGGGGCACGAAGATCTGGGCCCCGGGCTGAACGCGGGGAGCGCGACGGCCGAAGAACATGGATCGCTCGACCACGGCCCGCTCCCCGTTGGCGTAGGTGATCGTGGTGCGCTTGCGGTCGGCTTCGTCCCGGAATCCGCCGGCCTGGTCGATGTAGTAGTCGAGGCTCTTGCCCGCGACGTAGAGCACGCGCGCCTCGAAGTTGACCGCGCCGGTGACCGCGACCATCGCGTCGTAGACCGGGACGTGCAGGCTGTCGCCGGCGACCAGCAGGATGTTGTTCGGGTCGTCCGGCCGGCGGAGCGCCCGGCTCAGGTCGGCGGCGACGATATGGCCGTCACGCACGACGCGCATGCCGGGCGGGTACGCCTGCGGGGTGAGCCCGCCGGCCCGGGCGATGACATCGGCGACGCGCTCGGTGCGGGTCCGCAGCACGTAGGCGCCGGGGACCAGCACCTGCCCGCTGACGTGGACCTCGCGAACCGGCTCGTAGCCGGGCGCGCCGCGCACGAAGACCCGGTCGCCATGCTGCAGCACCAGCTCGGCCGCCTCCGGCCGCCAGCTGGGGACGTCACTGACGCCGACCGCCTGGCCGTCGCTGCCGGCGACCTCGAGCGGCACCCGGATGACGTATGCGGTGGTGTCCGTGCGGCGCGACGGGTCCGTCAGGCGCGAGACCTCGGCTTCGATCACGTAGGCGCCGTGCGCGAAGCCACCGGCGGCCAGGATCAGGTCGCGCAATGTCATGCCGCGTGCGAGCGGATAGATGTCGGGCTCCTTCACGAAGCCGTCCACGCTCACGAACTCCTCGTTGCGCAGCTCGCGCCGGCTCAGCACGACGATCGAATCGTTGTCGGCGAGCGGCAGATCGTGGAGCGGGCGGCCCACCTCGTCGCGCTCCAGCGAGACCTGGATCAGCCGCCGGGTGCCGTCCCTCTCCACCATGCGGTAGACGTGGGCGCGCGACGTATAGGCCTGGTCGGCCAGCCCGTCGGCGCGCTCCAGCACCGACCAGAGCGTGCTGCCGGCGTTCCACTCGTACAGACCCGGGTTGTGGACCTCCCCCTCGAGCCAGATCCGGTTGCGGCGGAGGTCGGAGACGGCGAACACGGTCACGACGTCGCCATCCGTGATGCGCGGCGAGGCGCCCGGTCCGCTGAGATCGGCGAGCTGCACGTCCACGAGCGTCCGGTAGTAGCCCGGCCGCTGCTCGGCGGGCGGCACGATGCGGTCGATCTGGACGCGGCGCAGCATGGCGTCCGAGCGCGGCCCGCCCGCGAACATGAGCAGCTCGCGCACGCCTTCGTGGGGCAGGATCTCGTAGATGGCCGGGCGGCGCACGGACCCCTCCACGCGGGCCTGCGCCCCTGCCGGCGGCACGAAGATGCGGTCGTTGTGCTCGAGGCGGATGTCGCTCGCGCCATCGCCGCGGACCAGAAAGTCGTAGAGGTCGGCTGAATGGTGGAGCCGACCGCCGCGGTGCACCTCGATGCGGCGGAACGATCCCTCGGCGGTGGGGCCTCCGGCCTGGTACAGCGCATTGAAGAGACCCCCCACGCTGCTCACCTGATACGAGCCGGGCCGGCGCACGTCGCCCGTCACCGTGACCTGGTTGGCCCGCAGGGCGCCCACCGAGACCTGGAAGCGGGTCGTCGCATTCGGCGAGCGCGACACCCCCGAGTAGACCCGGCCGAGGCGGGCATAGAGCGCATCCTCCAGCTGACCGAGCGTGAGTCCGTTCACGCTGATCTGGCCGACATCGGGGACGAAAAGGAACCCCTCGCGGGAAACGTCGAGCGAATACGCCGCCTCGACGTCGCCGGTGAGCACGAGCAGGATCTCATCACCCGGCCCGAGCCGGTACCCGGGATCGACCGGGCCGTAGGTGACCGGCTGGAACTGCGTTCCCGCACGCCGGAACACCTGCATCCCGAACACCTCTAGCTCCGCCGCGTCCAGCGTGTCCGCCGCCGCCTCCTCCAGCAGCAGCGAGTCCTCCGGCGTGCGAGGATCACGCAGCCGCAGCGAGTCGACGGCCGCGGTGTCGGGCCGCAGCCCGCGCACCAGACCGAGCTCTCCGAGCGCCTCCACGAACCGTTCCGACGGCTCCCCCGTGGGCGGGTCGCCGCTCCGCTCGAGCGCGTCGAAGTAGCGGTCCGCCAGGCCCGGGTCGTAGCCGAGCTGCTGGAGGCGCGAGCGCATCTGTGCCCTCGTCATCCCCGATTGCCGCAGCCGCTCCAGGATCTCGGCCTGGCTGATGCCCCGGCCGAGGCGCTGCTCGGCGGTGCGCCGGAGCGCAGCCGTGTCCGGTTCCTCCCGCTGCGGGCGGGTGGGGGGACGCTGCTGGGCGTGCGTCGGCATGGCGGGCGCCCCCAGCAGGAAGGCGAATGTCAGCAGGAGCCAATGATGAGCTCTTCGGTGCGTCAAATTCGGTCGCTGTGCTGCATGCATAACTCGCTCTGCCTCCCGCAGTTGCGCGAGGCGCGGCCACACGGCCGGGAACAGACACTGAACGCGCAGAGGGACTGGACCATGACGACCCTGCCGGCGCGTTATCGACGCCCCGCGCAGCTCACCACCGGTGCTGTCCAGGGAGGTTGACCTCGACGATCCACGCGACCTCAGCATCGCGGTCGGCGACTGGGCCGCAAGGTCCGGTGCTGCTCCAGCAGGAAATCGTAAACTCGGTGCACAACCTTGCGCAACCTCACGAACGAAAAAAAGCGGGCGGGGGTGGGGGTGGGGGGGGGGGGGGGGGGGGGGGGGGGGGGGGGGGGGGGGGGGGGGGG
>DATHVV010000078.1:0-13017 GCA_035461105.1 Longimicrobiales bacterium
ACCGCTGCGGGCGGACCCGGACCTGCTCAGCCGCCTGGCCTGGAACCTGGCGACGAACGCGATCAAGGCATCGCCGCCCGGCGCCGAGGTGACGCTGGCCGTGAAAGCGCATCCGGATGCGGTTTCCCTGGAGGTGCTGGACCAGGGAGCCGGGGTGCCTGACGAGCTGCGGGAACGCGTGTTCGAGCGCTTCTACCAGGTGGATGCCGCGCGCACCCCGCAGGCCGGCGCAGGCACCGGCCTGGGACTCGCCATAGCCCGCGCCATCGCCGAACTGCACGCGGCGCGGATCGAGATGCAGGCACGCGACGGCGGCGGCACGCTCGTGCGGGTGAAGTTCCCCGTTCCGGATCGCGCGGGCGAGGCGGCCGGCTGACTCGCGCCGGGAGCTGGCGGCTGGCTCGCGTTCGGCGCTGGCGGCTGGCTCGCGCCGGCGAGTCTGGAGGACAGCGCGCCGGCGAGGCTGGCTCCGTGCGGGCCCGGCGAATTGTCCGGAGGACAGCTCGCGTCAGCGCTTCGCGTGGCGGCGCAGCAGCTCGAGGATCGCGCCGCGCTCCTGAGGTGACAGCCCCAGGACTCCCGCGGCCGCCATGGCCGCGTCCATCCGTGCCACCACCGCATCCCATTCCGCCGCCGTGTGCAGGTCGGGCCGCGGCGCATTGTGGCAGGTCGCGCAGCGCCGCCGGAACTCCCGGAAGCCGCCGCTGGCAGTGTCGGCGCCGAACTGGCGGGGACGGTAGCGGGGCACGTCGAGGCGGCCGCGCGCGCTGATCCCGGCCAGCGTGCCGGCGCGCCCGTCTACCTTCACGGCGGCCATGACCGCGGCCTGGGTGGCGCCATCGGGCGCGCTCCGGTCGCAGGCGCCGATCAGCAGCAGCGCGAGGACGAGCGGCGCGCTCGCGGCACGACGGGCTGCGCCGGCCGGGCCATCCCCGCCGGTCGCGACCACGGTCCCGCTTCGCCTGCGCCCGCCCCGGAACGCCATGACGTGTCAGTGCCCGTAGAGCGCGTCGATCGCGGTACGGATCTCGTCCAGCGACCGGCCCTCGTTCGTCATCCGATAGGCGACCTGCGCCTCGGTCAGGCAGATGTCGCAGGCGGCGCCGTGATCGCTGCGGAAGCAGTCGAGCAGCGAGTAGTGGCCGGAGTGCTGGTCGCACTCGCAGTAGCAGTGCAGCCCGTCCAGCACGGACGCGATCTCGGCGGCCATCCGGTAGGTCTCGGCGACGCGCGGATGATCCGCGTAGCGTGCTGCGTCCACGACCTCGGCGCCGGTGATTTCGGCGCGCGGCTCCGGGTGCGCGCTCGCCGGTCGCGCGACCACCACCAGCGCCGCGGCCACCACCAACGCCGCGGCCACGATCGCGACCGCGCCCCGCGGCGGACGCCCGATCTTCCTGTCAGTCATGCTCAGCTCCGGGTCATTCGCACCGCGTCGTTGCGGCGCACGAGTAATCTTGGGCCAGGGACGTGAAGGCGGAGTGAACGTCGCATGAAGAGAACTTCATGCTCGTTTTCTAAGGAATTCTTCACGCGAATTTCACGTCCTCTTGCACCCCCCGGGGCTATGCTCTCTCCGTGCGGGCTGGATCCACCGCCCGCCTGGATGGAGGATGCCGGAAGATGCTGCGCATGCTGCCCACGATGCTGATCCTGATGGCCGGCGCGGCCCACGCGCAGGTCCCGCCCGCGTCCGCCCCGGAGCCGCTGACGCTCGCGCAGGTCTACGAGATCGCGCGCGCTCAGAACCCCCGGCTCCGGGCAGCGGGCGCGCTGGTGGCGGCGCGCGCGTCAATGGTGCCGTCGGCGGCGACGCTGCCCGATCCCTCGCTGCAGCTGGGCCTGATGAACCTGTCGGTGCCTTCGCTCGACGCCGACATGCCGACCTCGATGGCGCCGTCCATCCAGCTGATGCAGATGGTGCCGCTGGCGGGCAAGCTGTCGCTTGCGGGCCGGATCGCTCGGCAGAGCACGGCGCAGGCAGGAAGCGATGCGGATGAAGCGTGGTGGACGGTGCGCGCGGAGGCGGCCATGGCCTACGGCATGGTGGCGGCCGCGGACCGGCAGATCGAGGTCATGCGCGAGACATTGCGCTGGCTGAAGGACTACACGCAGGTGACGCGCGCCATGTACGCCTCGGGCGCGGGCGCACAGAGCGACGTGCTGCGCGCGGGCGTCGAGGTGGCACGCATGGAAGCGGAGCTGGTGCGCATGGAAGCGATGCGTGCCGGCGCGGCGGCGCGCCTGAACGCAGTGCTGAACCGGCCGTCCGAGACGCCGGTCGCCCTTGCCGACGAAGCACCGCGCCTGCATCCGGTCCCGGACCTCGGCGCGCTACGCGCGGCGGCGGCGGAGAGCCGGCCGATGCTGGAGAGCGGGCGGCTCGGCGTCGCCCGGGCGGAGACGCAGGTCACGCTGGCACGGCGGGAGCTGTGGCCGGACCCGGTGATCGGCGTGGCGTACGGCGAGAACCGCGCGGGCATGGGCGGGACCGAGCGCATGGCCAGCGTGATGGTCGGCTTCAGCCTGCCGGTGTTCGCGGGGCGCCGGCAGCTGCGCATGCGCGACGAGGCCGCGGCGATGGAGCAGATGGCGCGCGCCGACCTGAACGCGATGCAGGCGCAGGTCGATGCACGCCTGGGAGCGCTGCGCGCGGAGCTGGAGCGGACCCGCACGCTGGTGACGCTCTACCGCGCCGACGTGCTGCCGCAGGCGCGGGCGAACGCGGAGTCGGCGTTCGCGTCGTACCGGGTCGGGCGCGTCGACTTCATGACGCTGCTGGACGCGCAAATGGCGATCAACCAGTACGAGCAGGAGCTGGCCGTGATGCTGGGCGAGTGGGTCCGCGACGTCGCCGAGCTGGAGATGACGATCGGCCGCGAGCTGGCAGGCGCGGCGCTGGCGCACGGGGAGGAACGATGAGGATCGGCAGACAGGCACTGTTCTCCGCGGGCATCATCGGGTCGGCACTGGTGGTCGCGGCCGCGTTCACGCTGCGCGGCACGCCGGCGCAGCAGGGCGACACCGGCGGCCACGTACACGGGGCCGCGGGGGCGGGCGATGACGCGGCGCGGCCGGTACAGCTGTCGAGCGAGTCGGCCCGCCGGATCGGCGTGACCTACACGACCGTGGTGCGGCGGGCCCTGCAGCCGTCGGTGCGCCTGGTCGGCACGATCGCGTACGACGAGACGCGGCTGCACAGCGTGAACCCGAAGATCGAGGGCTGGGTCGAGCGCCTGCATGTCGATTTCACCGGTGCGCCGGTGCGCGCCGGCGAGCCGCTGCTGGCAGTATACAGCCCGATGCTGGTGAGCGCGCAGGAGGAGCTGCTGCTGGCGCGCCGGCTGGTCGATGAGGCGGCCGCGGGCGGCAGCGAGCGCGCCGCGGCCACGGCGCGCGACCTGCTCGAGTCCGCCCGGCGGCGGCTCCGCTACTGGGACATCGCCGACGCCGACATCGCACGGATCGAGCAGCGCGGCACGCCGCAACGCACGTTCGTGCTGCGCTCACCGCGCTCCGGGCTGGTCGTGGAGAAGCTGGTGGTCGAGGGCATGCGGATCATGCCGGGCATGGACATCTACCGGTTGGCGGACCTGTCCACGGTGTGGGTGGAAGGCGAGGTGTTCGAGAAGGACCTGGGTCGTGTGGGCGTCGGCCAGGCCGCGCACATCACGCTGGACGCCTATCCCGGCGAGATGTTTCGCGGGCGCGTGCAGTACGTCTATCCGACGGTCACCCCCGAGAGCCGCACCGGACGCGTGCGCGTGGCGCTGGCGAATCCGGGCAACCGGCTGAAGCCCGGCATGTACGCGAACCTGACGCTGGAGAGCGCTGCCGGGGTGGCGACGCTGACCGTGCCCCGCAGCGCGATCCACTTCACCGGCGAACGCGCGCTGGTGTTCGTGCGCGAGGCCGACGGCAGCCTGGTGCCGCACGTGGTCACGACCGGTTTCACGCAGGGCGACTGGATCGAGATCCTGGCGGGGCTGAGCGAGGGCGAGCAGGTGGTCAGCTCGGCGAACTTCCTGATCGACGCGGAATCGAATATGGGCAGCGCGCTGGGTGCGTTCCCGGACGTGGAGGCGCACGGCACGGGTACGGCGGCGGGGCGCGGCGGACAGAAGTCGCCGGCCGGAGCGACGGATCACAGCGATCACACGGTCGCGCCGGCCACTGATCCGCGCGCCGGGCACCGGTGAGGTCATCATGCTTAAGCGCATCATCGACTGGTCGGTCGCGAACCGGCTGATCGTACTGCTGGTCGCGGCGTTCCTGGTGGCGGGCGGCGTGGTCGCGCTGGCGCGCACGCCGCTCGAGGCGCTGCCCGACCTCTCCGACGTGCAGGTCATCGTGCAGACGGAGCTCGAGGGCCAGGCGCCGCAGATCGTGGAGGACCAGGTCACATATCCGATCGCGAGCGAGATGCTCAAGGTGCCGGGCGCGCAGACCGTGCGCGGCTACTCGTTCTTCGGCATCTCGTTCGTGTACGTGATCTTCGAGGATGGCACCGACCTGTACTGGGCGCGGAGCCGGGTGCTGGAGAACCTGTCGGCGATCCAGGGCCGGCTGCCGGCGGCCGCGCAGACGGCGCTCGGCCCGGATGCGACCGGACTCGGCTGGATCTACCAGTACGTGCTCGAGGACACGACCGGCCAGCACGACCTGGCCGGGTTGCGCGCGGTGCAGGACTGGTACCTGCGCTACCAGCTGACCTCGGTGCCGGGCGTGAGCGAGGTCGCGAGCGTGGGCGGCTTCGAGAAGACCTACGAGGTGACCGTCGACCCGGCGCGGCTGCGCGCCTACGGCATCCCGGTAACGAAGCTGATGAGCGCGCTGCAGGCGTCGAACCAGGACGCGGGCGCGATGACGCTGGAGCTCTCCGAGCGCGAGTACATGGTGCGCGGGCTCGGCTACCTGAAGGGCATCGCGGACATCGAGAACGTAGTGGTGGGGGCGAGTGCCGTGGGCACGCCGGTGCGCGTCGCGGATGTGGCCACCGTGCAGTACGCCCCGGATGTGCGGCGCGGTGTCGCCGACCTGGACGGGCGCGGCGACGTGGTCGGCGGCATCGTCGTGATGCGCTCCGGCGAGAACGCCCTGGCCACGATCAACCGGGTGAAGGACCGGCTGGCGGAGGTCGCGGGCGGGCTGCCCGAAGGCGTCGTCATCCGGCCCGTCTACGACCGCTCCGAGCTGATCGAGCGCGCGGTCGGGACGCTGCGCAAAACGCTGGTCGAAGAGATCCTGATCGTCGCCGTGATCTGTGTCGTGTTCCTGCTGCATGCGCGCAGCGCGCTGGTCGCGGTGCTGACGCTGCCGGTAGGCGTGCTGATCGCGTTCCTGGTGATGCGCGTTCTCGGCATCGGTGCCGACATCATGAGCCTGGGCGGCATCGCGATCGCGATCGGCGTGATGATCGACGCCGCGATCGTGATGATCGAGAACATGCACAAGCACCTGGAGCGCGCGGTGCGTGAGAAGCGGGCCCGGCTGCAGGCGGCCGGGCTGCCGTTCGCCGCCGACGAGCGCGCCCTGCACACGCGCGAGCTGACCGCGGCGGAGCGCTGGGCGGTGGTATCCGAGAGCGCCCGCGAGGTCGGCCCGGCGCTGTTCTTCTCGCTGCTCATCATCACCGTGAGCTTCCTGCCGGTGTTCACGCTGGAGGCGCAGGAAGGCCGGCTGTTCCGGCCGCTCGCGTGGACCAAGACGCTGGCCATGGGCGCCGCCGCACTGCTCGCGATCACGCTGGTGCCGGTCGCGATGGGGCTGTTCGTGCGGGGGCGTATCCGGGGGGAGGCGCATAACCCCGTCTCGCGGTTGCTGATCCGCGCCTACCGGCCGGCCATCGAGCGGGTGCTGCGCTACCGGTGGCCGGTGGTCGCGGCCGCGCTCGCGGCCGTGATCCTGACGTTCGTCCCGCTGCGCCGCATCGGCTCCGAGTTCATGCCGCCCCTGGACGAGGGCACGCTGCTCTTCATGCCGACCACGCTGCCCGGCATTGGGGTCACCACCGCGAGCGCGACGCTGCAGCGGCAGGACAGCATCCTGGCGAGCGTGCCCGAGGTGGCGAGCGTGTTCGGCAAGGCGGGGCGGGCGAACACGGCGACCGACCCGGCCGGCCTCGACATGTTCGAGACCACGATCGTGCTGCGCCCGGAATCGGACTGGCGCCCGGGCATGACCACCGAGAGGCTGGTCGCCGAGCTCGATTCGCTGGTCCGGTTTCCGGGCGTCACGAACGCCTGGACGCAGCCGATCCAGGGGCGCATCGACATGCTCGCGACCGGCATCCGCACACCGGTCGGCGTCAAGATCTTCGGCCCGGACCTGGCCGAGCTGGAGCGCATCGGCCGCGAGGTCGAGCGCGCCGTGCAGATGGTGCCGGGCACGCGCAGCGCGTTCGCCGAGCGGGCCGTGAGCGGCTACTACCTGGACGTGGACATCGACCGTACCGCGGCCGCGCGCTACGGGATCAACATCCAGGACGTGCAGGCCGTGATCGGCTCCGCGATCGGCGGCATGACGATCACGCGCACGGTCGAGGGCCGCGAGCGCTACGGCGTCCGGCTGCGCTACCCGCACGAGCTGCGCGACCAGCCGGAGAAGCTGGCCGAGGTGCTGATCCCGGTACAGCAGGGCTCGAGGGCGAGCGCGTCCGCGGGGATGGCCGGGATGGCGTCCGGCGGGAGCGACCGCGGCCGCGTCGCGCAGATCCCGCTCGGGCAGATCGCCACGATCCAGCGGGTGAGCGGGCCCATGGCGGTGAAGACCGAGGGCGCGTTCCCGACCGCCTGGGTGTACGTGGACGTGGCCGGACGCGACATCGGCAGCTACGTGGCGGACGCGCGGAAGATGGTCGAGGAAATGGTGACGCTGCCGAGCGGCTATACGCTGCAGTGGAGCGGTCAGTACGAGTACATGGAGCGGGCCAAGGCGAAGCTCGCGCTGGTGGTGCCGGCGACGCTGCTGATCATATTCATGCTGCTCTACCTGAACTTCCGCAGCGTGGGCGAGTCACTGATCGTGATGCTCTCGCTGCCCTTCGCGCTGGTCGGCGGCGTGCTGTTCATGGCGTTGCTCGGCTACAACTGGAGCGTGGCCTCGGCGATCGGCTTCATCGCGCTCGCGGGCGTGGCCGCGGAGACGGGGGTGGTAATGCTCATCTACCTGGACCACGCGTGGGCGGCGCGGCGCCAGGCCGGCGGCCGCAGCAGCGCCGACCTCTACGCCGCGATCCTGGAGGGCGCCGTCGAGCGCGTGCGCCCGAAGATCATGACGGTCGCGTCCACGATCGTGGCCCTGCTGCCCATCCTCTGGGGCCACGGCACCGGCGCGAGCGTCATGAAGCGCATGGCGGCGCCCATGGTGGGCGGGCTGATCTCGTCCACGGTTCTCACGCTGATCGTAATTCCGGCGATCTACTCGCTCTGGCGGGAATGGCAGCTCCGGCGCGGACGGGACGAGGCCGTGCCCGCGGAGCCCGCGCTCGCGGCGCGCGCCGCGGCCGCCAGCGTCGCCTGAGGCGCCGCGCCGCGCGCGCCACCGCCGGGGGCCGCCGTCAGGCCATGTGCCAGCGTGGGCACGCTGCCGGGGGGAACTACCGCTGACACGGGACACGAGGGGGAGAGCGCGAGGCGCTCTCCCCCTCGCCGCATCCGGGGCGGCCCGGGACCTGCTTTTGCGCCGGCCGTTCGGCGGTCCTACCATCAATTGAATTGCGGCAGGAGCCTACCGAGATGAAAGCGTTCGTCGCCGGTGCGACGGGATACACGGGGCGCGAGCTCGTGCGCGAGTTGCGCGCGCGCGGTGCGGCCGTGAGCGCACACGTGCGCCCGGACTCGGCCCGACTGGACGAGTGGCGGCGGCGCTTCGAGGCGCTCGGAGCGCTGGTCGATACCACGCCCTGGCAGCCGGCCGAGCTGCAGGGCACGCTGTCGCGGCTGCAACCGTCACACGTATTCGCGCTGCTCGGCACGACCGCCCGGCGCGCCCGGGGCGAGGGGATGTCGGCCGAGGCGGCCTACGAAGCGATCGACTACGGCCTCACCGTGCGTCTGCTCGAAGCGACGCGTTCGGCCGCGCCCCACGCGCGCTTCATCTACCTCTCTGCGTTCGGCGCGAGCGAGCGAGGCAACGCCTACCTGCGGGCGCGTGGCCGGGTCGAGCGCGTGCTCCGCGACAGCGGCGTTTCCTGGATAGCGGCGCGGCCGCTGCTGGTCACGGGTCCGGACCGCGAGGAGCGCCGGGTGCTCGAGCGGGTCGCGGCGCGGGCTACGGACGCGGCGCTCGAGGGACTGGCCACGATCGGCGTACGCCGGCCCGCGGAACGCTGGCACTCGCTCAGCGGCGCCCAGCTCGCGGCCGCGCTCGCCGAGCTCGCCGGGCAGGCTCCCGACGGCATCTACGAAGCGGACGCGCTGCGCCACGCGGCCGCGGCGGCCTCGCCAGCAACGACGGTGAGATAGCGATGGAGCTGCCGCTGCTGCGCGAGCTCGGTTTCATCATCTGCGCCGCGGCCGGCATGGCCCTGCTCGTGCGCGGCCTGCGCGTGCCGGGCATCGTGGCCTACATGCTCGCGGGGCTGCTGGTGGGTCCGGTGCTGGGACTGGTGACCGGCTCCGAGAGCGTGGACCACATCGCGGAAGCGGGCATCGCGCTGCTGTTGTTCCTGGTCGGGCTCGAGCTCAGCCTGGACGTCGCGCGCGGCCTCGGCTCGGTCGTACTGGTGAGCGCGGGCGTGCAGATCAGTGCCACGTTCGCGGTCGCGACGGGCGCGGCGGTGCTGCTCGGGTTCGGCACCGGCGAGAGCATCATCATCGGGGGCGCGCTCACGTTCAGCAGCACGGTGGTGGCCGTGAAGCTGCTCGAGGAGCGGCAGGCGCTGCAGCTCACGCACGGCCGCATCGCGGTAGGCGTGCTGCTGGTGCAGGACATGGTCGTGATCGTGGCGCTCACGGTGCTGGCCGGCCTGGGGGGCGCCACCAGCGGCGCCGCGGAGGTCGCGGGCCGCATCGCGCTCGCGTTCCTCGGCATGCTGCTGCTGGTGGCGGTCGCGGTGCTGGGCGCGCGCTGGCTGCTGGCCGGGCAGCTCGAGCGGCTGCGCGGATCGCCCGAGGCGACGCTGGTCTGGGGCCTGGCGTGGTGCTTCCTCTTCATGATCGCGGCCGAGCGGCTGCACCTTTCCATCGAGCTGGGCGCGTTCATCGCCGGCGTCGCGATCGCTCAGCTGCGCGCCGCGGGCGAGCTGCGCCAGCGGGTGCAGCCGCTGGTGGACTTCTTCGTAGCCATCTTCTTCGTGACCCTGGGCGTGGCGATCGACCTGGCCACGATCCCGGACGTGATCGCCCCGGCCCTGGTACTGTCCGCGCTGGTGCTGCTGTTCAAGCCGATCGCGGTGCTGCTGCCGGTGCGCTGGAGCGGGCTGGGCGAGCGCCCCGGGTTCCTCGCGGGCGTCACGCTCGGCCAGGTGAGCGAGTTTTCCTTCATCTTCGCGGCCGCGGCGCTCGCGCGCGGGCTGATCGACCAGCACGTGCTCGCCCTGGTGGCGCTGATCGGGCTGATCACGATCGCGATCTCCTCGTTCGCGATTGCGGGCGCCGAGGCGATCTACGCGTGGCTGCGGCGCCGGGGCGTGCTGCGGGGTCCCGAGCGGACGACGCCCGACGATGCGGCGACGCGGCGCGATCACATCATCGTGATCGGCATGAACTCGCTCGGGCGGCGGCTGGTGCACGCGCTGGCGGGGCGCGGCGAGCACGTGCTCGCGCTCGACACCGACGCCCGCAAGCTGGCCGGCCTGCCGTGCGACGTGCTGGTCGGCAACGCCGAGTCCTCACGGGTGCTCGAGGAGGCGGACCTGCCGACCGCGAAGCTGGTGGTGACGACGCTGCAGATCGAGGACTCGAACAACCTGGTCGCGTACTGGGCCCGCCGCTACGGCGTACCGGCGAGCGTGCACGCGTTCGATCCGTCGCTCACGGATGAGCTGCTCCAGCTGGGCGCCGCGCACCTGATGATCTCGAAGCACGACGGCATCCGGCAGGTCGCGGGGGCGCTGCGCGAGCAGGGGGTGATCGACTGATGGTGGAGATGGTGCTGCTGGTCGCGGCCGCCGCCACCGCCTACGCCGTGGCACAGCGGCTCGGGCTGCCCTCGGCGCCCACGCTGGTCGCCGCGGGCGCGCTGCTGGCCGTCTTCCGTCACCCCGAACCCGCCTACCTCGGTGAGGCGCTCACGCTGGGCGTGGCGTTCCTGCTGTTCCTGGCGGGGCTCGAGCTGAACCCGATGCGCGTGCGCCAGCAGCAGCGCGCGGCGGTACGGGTCGGACTGGTGCAGTTCTTCACCATGGGCGCGGTCGGCGCCCTGGGTGCCCTGCTGCTCGGCTTCGGTGCGCTCAGCGCCGCCTACGTCGGGCTGGCGCTCACGGCCAGCTCGACGCTCGTGGTGGTGCGGCTGCTCCAGCAGCGGCGCCGGCTGATCGAGCCGTCGGCGCGCCTGGTGCTCGGCGTGCTGCTGCTCCAGGACGTGCTCGTCATCCTCTGCATCCCGCTGATCACGCGGCTGAGCGCGGGGGCAAGCGCGGTGGTCGGCGGCATGCTGCTGCTCGCGCTGCTGCTGGCGATCGCGTACGGCACGCTGCGGCTGCTCGCGCCGCAGCTGCTGCGCCTGGACCGGCACCCCGAGCTGCTGCTGCTCGCGGCGCTGAGCGTGCTGTTCATCTTCATCGGCCTGGCCGCGATCGCCGACCTGCCCATCGTGGTGGGTGCGTTCCTGGCCGGCGTCTCACTCTCCGCGTTCCCGGTGAACGGCGTGGTACGCGTGCAGCTCGCCCCCATCGGCGAGTTCTTCACCGCGCTCTTCTTCACGGCGCTGGGCGCGCTGCTCTTCGATACCACCCCGACCCAGCTCTGGCAGGGCCTGATCCTAGCCGCGGTCGTCATCCTGGCGACGCCGGTGCTGGTGACGTTCGTGGTCGAGCGCGCGGGGCTGTCGACCCGGCCCGCGCTCGAGGCCGGCGTTCTGCTCGCCCAGGCGAGCGAGCTGTCGCTCGTGGTCGGCCTGCAGGGTGCGCTCACCGGGCAGATCAGCGACCACGTGTTCTCGGTGATCGCGGTCGCCACGGTGCTGACCATGGTATCGACGCCGTTCCTCTCCCGGGACCGGGTGGTCTGGTGGCTGCTGCAGCGCTACCCGCGCCGGGCGACGCCGAGCGCCCCGATCCCCGAGCACGACCACGTGCTCCTGCTGGGCTCGGGGGCGACCGGCATGCCGCTGCTGGAGACGATCCTGGCGACCGGTGCCGAGGTGGTCGTGATCGATGACGATCCGGGCGTGATCGCGCGGCTGCAGGAGGCGGACGTGCCCTGCATCCGCGGCGAGGCGACCGACGTGGACGTGCTGCGCCAGGCGAACGCGGCGAGCGCGCGGGTAATCACGTCGACAGTGCGTCGCCCGATGGACAACCAGCGCGTGCTCGAGTTCGCGCGCGGCGTGCCGGTGCTGGTGCGGGTCTTCGACGATGAGGACGCCGAGTGGGTACGCAGCGCGGGCGGGATCCCGGTCGTCTACGCGGAGGCGGCTGCCGAGGGTATGCTGGAATGGTACGACAAGCACCGCGACGACATCGCCGCCCACCGGCTGCGTCCGCGCGGGATCGTCGATCGCCGCGACCGGCGCCGGCGCGGGCCGCCTCAGCCGCCGGAGAGCTCGGTGACGAGCGGACGCGCCATGCGCACGACGTCGCCCGAGAGCACGTAATCCTGCGACCCGAGCCGGCCCACGGTCTCGAGCGCCTGCGGCTGCAGGAACTTCGTGCCGGGCTCCATGGCCAGCTCCGGGTCGAGGCGCACCGCGACCACCTCGCCGATCACGAGCGTGTTGGGCGCACCCTCCAGCTCGACCTCCTTGAACAGGCGGCACTCGAGTACGGCCGGGCAGTCGGCCACGAACGGCGCCGGCACGTGATCGGCATCGCGCGAGGGCAGCTCCGCGACCGTGAACTCGTCGACGTTCGCCAGGTACTCGCCTGCCGTTGCGTTCATGGCAGCGAGCTGGCGGGCGGTCACGATGTTGATGCAGAACGCGCCGGTCTCGCGGATGTTGTTGAGCGTGTCCTTGAGACCGCGTCGGCGGTCGCCGATCGATACCCCGACCAGCATGGGCGTCGCCGCGAGCGCGCCGAAGTACGAGAACGGCGCCAGGTTGCGGGTACCGTCCGCGGAATAGGTCGAGATCCACGCGATCGGACGCGGCACCACGAGCGTGGTGAGCAGCTGGTAACGCGCCCGGTTGTCGAGCGGGGCGGTCGCCAGCACGTCGTGCGAGGTCTGCACGTCCATAATCCCTTCCTTCGTGAACGCGGCGTCAGCCGCCGCCCGACACCCACTCCTGCCACGTACTCTCCGCCGCGCCCACGGTAAGGCGGCTGCCATATCGGACCAGCGGCTGGCGCAGCAGTAGCGGCTCCTCCGCCAGTTCCTGGATCCAGCGGTCGTCGCTGTAGCTGGACGGGCCGAGGCCCAGCTCGCGGTACCGCCTCGCGTCGCGATCGACCAGCCCCGCGACCCCGAACTTCTGGAAGAAGCGGCGCAGCTCGCCCGGCGACGCGCCCCGCTGCTGCAGGTCAACGAAATGAGTGCGCACGCGCCGTTCCGCAAAGAAGCGGAGGGCCGCCCGGGTGTCGGGGCTCTTCTTCGTGCCGAAGACCTGGACTTCCATGGCGGAACGGTATCGAGGCGCGCCCGGTCCCGGCCAGTGGCAGCGGCATCGGCAAGCGGGCCGTTGCGCGCGCGCGACCGGTTTCCGACCTCTCCGCGATCGGGTATCGTGACGCGGCGCCGAGCCGGCCCGGAGGGGGCCCGCGACGGCAACGACTCACACGGAACGAAAGGCAGGCGGCCATGGCGGGTCCCGCCCGAACCCAGGTGCTGCTGCTCGGCGCGGGCCGGGTCGGCTCGGCGATCGCGCGCGACCTCGCGGGCGACTTCGACGTCACGGTGGCCGACACTTCCGCCCCGA
>DATHVV010000079.1:0-16027 GCA_035461105.1 Longimicrobiales bacterium
AGCTCGGACGCACTCGTGAGCAGCAGGTGCAGCGCGCGGCGCCGGCCGAGCCAGTGCCAGCGGGCGAGCAGGAAGTAGCGGCGCCGGACGCAGCGCTCGACGTCGGGATCGAGAGCGCCGGTACGCGCCATGGCGAGCACTGCGAGGAGCGACGTCGCCTCCGGCTCCGCGGCCGCCCGCGCGGCCAGCTCGTTCAGGCCGGTTTCCGTGCACTCGGCGAGCGTCATCCGCAGCAGCAGCACATCGCGCAGTCGGGCCACCCGGTCGGGATGCGTTGCCGTCGCGTGGGTGAGCAGGTGCCACAGGTGCCGGCACGGATCGGGCCGCCACAACCCGCGATGGCCGGGGAGCGGAAGCGCGCCCGCCAGGAGCCCCGACATGCTGTCCAGCTCGCGCACGCTGTCGTGAATCTCCACCGCCACGTCGGCCGGTGTGGCCGGGTCGATGCGGTACTGGCCAAGAGTCCACAGCCCGTGCCGGGCGCCCGGATCCAGCTCGTCGACCAGCCTCGCGGCGGTGTCCGGATCGGTCGCCAGGTCGATGTCCTCGAGGTGCAGGTCGACGCCGCCTGCCACCGCCACGCCCCCCTTGAGCACGACGATGCGCACGTCACGCCGCTGCGCGAGCTGCGCGAGCTCCGCGAGGCGCGCCCGCGCGGACTGCACCCGTCCCGCCTCGAGTGCCGCGGCGGCTTCCAGCACCGTGCGCGCCGCCGGGTCGAGCAGGCCATCGGCTCGGGCGCTCTCCAGCCGCCGCTGGAGCGGCAGCGCGCACCATTCCATGTGGCTGAAGAACTGCCAGCTCTCCGCCCGCGCCCGCGGCGGCGCGGTCGGGGGCGCATCGCCGAGGAGCAGCCGCCGCGCCCAGTCGCGCAGCTGCAGTGCCTCGCGAGCCACCTGGTGCGCACGGATCAACGCATGGCCTCCCGTGATGGCCGCATGCTTGCGCGGCCGGGCCGGCGCGGCGCATGATGCGTCGCTCCAAACAAACCTCTCCGCGCGCGGAATGCCAGAGATCTCCGTGATCATCCCCGCCTGGAACCGCCGCGTGCTGCTGCTCGAGGCGGTCGACTCAGTGCGCGCGCAGACTTTCCGGGACTGGGAGCTGGTCGTGGTCGACGATGGCTCGACTGATGGCAGCGCGGCCGCCGTGGAGGCGCTCGCGGATGCGCGCATCCGGGTGCTGCGCCGGCCGCACGACGGGAATGTCGCTGTCCTGCGCAACGCGGGCGCCACCGCCGCGCGCGGCGACTGGCTTGCCTTCCTGGATTCGGACGATCTCTGGGAGCCACGGAAGCTGGAGCTGCAGCGCTCGGCCACGTTTGCGGCGGGTGCCCGCTGGAGCTGCACCGGCTATCAGCTGATGGACGACCAGCGGCGCCCGATTCCGTTCCGGGCAGGCGGCTCACAGGTTCGATCCGGACGGATCCTGCGCGCGCTGCTGGCCATGGAAGTGAACGTGAGCATCTGCACCGTGCTGGTCGAGCGCGCGCTGTTCGACGAGCTGGGCGGGTTCGGCGTCGCCGCGGGCCGGGAGGACTTCGACCTGCTGCTGCGCCTCGCGGCGCGCGCACCCGTGGTCGCGGTGGCCGAGCCGCTCGTTCGCGCCCGTGAGCACCCGGCGCGCACTACCGGCGCGCTGTCGTCACCGCACGCAGCCTCGCTGCTCGTCTTCGAGCGCTTCCTCGCGCGCGAGCGCGATCCCGAGCTGCGGCGACTCGCGCACGCGCACAGCGCGCGTCTGCTGCTCGATGGCAGCCGGTACGAGGCCGGGCGCGGCCGGACCGGCGCGGCCGGCCGGATGCTGCTCCGCAGCCTGCGACACCGCGCGCGCCCGCTCGAGTGGCTGCGGGCGCTCGCCTCGCTCACCGTACGCGTGGCGCGACTGCGTCGCTAGCCGACGCGGCGGGCCGCGCTCAGGGTGCGCTCGGCCTGCTCCCGACGGCGCAGCTCGAGCTGCGAGCGGGGCAGCCAGGTGATGAGCGCCACACCGGCCACGATCACGATGCTGGCGAACAGCATGCGCAGCGTGAGCGCCTCGCCGGCGAGAGCCCAGCCGAGCAGGACGGCGACGATCGGGTTGACGTAGGCGTAGGTGGCGACGCGTGCCGGATCGACGTGGCCGAGCAGCCATACGTAGGCGCTGTAGGCGATGATCGAGCCGAACGCGGCCAGGTAGAGTACCGCGAGCACCGAGCGCAGGGATATGGCCGCCACGTCGAGCGCCGACATCTCGCCGGTCACCACGCTGAGTATCAGCAGCCCGGTGCCGCCCGCGAGCATCTGCATCGCGATCGCCTGGAACGGCCGTCCGACCGGCGTCACCTTCCTCGCGTAGAGCGAGCCGATCGCCCAGCTGAGCGAGCCCGCGATCGGCGCGAGCAGTGCCAGGGCGCGCAGGCTGCCGCTGCCGCCCAGCGCATCCGGTCCGATCAGCAGCGCGATGCCGCCGAACCCGAGCAGGACGCCGGTGATCACGCGGAGCGTGGGCGGCGCGTTGCGTTGCCACAGCCAGTCGAGCAGCACCATCCAGAGCGGCACGACCGCCACGATCAGCGCGACCACGCCGGACGGCACGTACTGCTCGGACCAGACCACCGCACCGTTGCCGCCCATCAGCATGAGCAGCCCCGTGATCGCCGCGCCCCGCCATTCCGCCGGCGTCGGCCGCGGTGCCCCGCGCGCCGCCCGCCACAGGAACAGCGCCGTCCCTGCGAGCAGGAACCGGACGCTCGCCATCAGGAACGGCGGCAGCGTATCGATCGCAAACAGGATCGCCAGGTAGGTCGATCCCCAGATGATGTAAACCGCCGCGAACGCCCACAGCACGCGCACGCGGTGCGCCTTCGGTGTCATCGGGTCCTTCGGGTGAACGGATCGTCTCGCGCGGAGGCACGCCGAGGCGGAGCGCGCCGGGGAGCGAGACCGTGATCGGTCGCGGTTCCGGCCCGCGCGATCATCACACCATGCTCGGAATCAGCTACGAGGCACCCGGCGAGAACGGGACATCACCTATCCGGGCGCGCGGCTCCGTCGCAGCCGGCACCCCGCAGCCGGCACCCCGCAGCCGGCACCCCCCGGCACCCCTGAGTATCGCTCCGCCGTCAAGCCGCCGGTCCGGGCAGACGGCCGCAGGCACCGCTCGCGTCCCGCTACCACCCCAGCTCCGCGGCGAGCGCCTCCGGCGTCGGCGCGATCTCGGCGCCGGCCGGCAGGCCGCGCACCGCGGTCTCCGGGTCCTTCAAACCGTGGCCGGTCAGCACACAGACGCACTGCGTATCGGGAGCGACTTCGCCGGCGCGCACCGCGCTCCGCAACGCGGCGACGCCGGCGGCGGACGCCGGCTCGCAGAACACGCCGGCCAGGCGGGCGATGGCGCGATAGGCGTCCAGGATCTCCTCGTCGCTGACGGCGCGCAGCATGCCGCCGCTGTCGCGCGCCGCGGCGACCGCGGGCTCCCAGGTGGCGGGATGTCCGATCCGGATCGCGGTCGCGACCGTCTCCGGCTCCGCGACCGGATGCCCGAGCACGAGCGGCGCGGCGCCCGCGGCCTGCGCGCCCAGCAGACGGGGCTGCCGGCGCGCCCGGCCCTGTGCGGGCGCGCGCTGGAAGCCGAGCCGGTACGCGGTGATGTTGCCGCCGTTTCCGACCGGCAGCGCGAGCAGCGCGGGGGCGTCGCCGAGCGCTTCGCACACCTCGTAGGCGGCGGTAGTCTGCCCCTCGATGCGCAGTGGGTTGACGGAATTGACCAGCGCGACGTGGTACCGCTCGGCGGCGGTACGGGCGATCCGGAGCGCGTCGTCGAAGTTGCCGCGCACGGTGACCACGCGCGCGCCGTGCATCACCGCCTGCGCCAGCTTGCCGGCCGCGACTCGGCCCGCGGGCAGCAGCACGACCGCGTCGATCCCGGCGTGCGCGGCGTAGGCGGCGGCACTGGCGGCGGTATTGCCGGTCGATGCGCACAGTACGGCCGGAGCGCCCTCCTCGAGCGCCCTGGCCACGGCCAGCACCATGCCCCGGTCCTTGAAGGAGCCGGACGGGTTCAGGCCCTCGTACTTGAGGTGGACCTCGGCGATGCCCAGCCAGTCGGCGAGGCGTGGTGCGGCGATGAGGGGAGTGGAGCCTTCCTGGAGCGAGAGACGCGGCGTTGCGGTCGTGATCGGCAGCTCCGCGGCGAAACGCTCGAGCACGCCGGGTCGCCCCGTCATGCCGCTCCGATCGATCCGCGGGCCACCGGCCGGCGCCTCACGACGCTACCGAATGCTCGCGTACGCCGTACAGGTCGGGGGTGGCGACGAAGCCGATTGCGCGCTCGCCGAGCGCGCCCATCAGCGCGGCGAGCACCGTCTCCTCCGAGCCGTGCTCGCAGGCCGCGACCAGGCCGGAACCCGCGCCCGAAACGGTGGCGCCCCACGCGCCCGCGGCGTGCGCCGCGTCGAGCGCGCGCTCCGCGCCCGGGATCAGGGGCAGCCGATGCGGCACGTGCAGCTCGTCGATCATGCCCAGCCGGATCAGCTCGACGTCGCGCGTCTGCAGCCCGCGCACGAGCGCCGCGATCCGGCCGAGCATGCGCGCGGCCGCGTCATGCGGGACGTTCGCGGGCAACGCGGCGCGGGCCGCGGCCGTCGCGATGCCCACGTCGGGTGCGGCATAGACGAAACCGATCTCCTGGGCGAGCGGCAGCAGGAACGCATGCGGCCGCCGCTGCTCGTCGCAGGCGACCGCGGTGAGCCCGCCGAAGAGCGCGGGCGCGGCGTTGTCCGGGTGTCCCTCCAGCTCGCTGGCGCGCTCCAGCAGCGCGGTGCGGTCCAGGGCCTCGCCGAGCGCGAGGCGTGCGAGCGAGAGCCCGGCGACAGTCGCCGCGGCGGAGGCGCCGAGCCCGCGTGCGATCGGAATCTCGGAGTGCGCGCGCAGCACGCCGGTGGCCGGCTGGCCGTCCAGCCCGGTGCGCAGTGCCCGGACCAGGCGGTCCTCGTCGTCGGGGCAGTCGAGGCCGGCGAGCGTGCCGGTGCGCTCGACGCGCAGGGGGTCGGGCCCGGGCAGGTACTCGGCGTCCAGGTAGCGCTCGAAGGCCAGGCCCAGGCAGTCGAACCCGGCGCCCAGGTTCGACGTGCTGCACGGGACCCGCACGTGCGCGGCGCGTTGCGCCGCCCCGTCACCACCCCCAGTGCTCAGAGCACCTCCAGCACCCGGTCGACGTGCGCGTCGGGGCTGACCTTCGGCAACACCTTCCGGATGCGTCCCTCGGGGTCGATCACGAACGTGGTGCGGTCGTTCGTGAAGATCTTCCTGCCGAAGATCGAGCGCTCGTGCCAGACGCCATATGCCTCGGCCACCTCGTGCTCGGTGTCCGCGAGCAGCGGGAACGTGAGCGCGTACTTGTCCGCGAACTTGCGGTGCGAGACGACGCTGTCCGGGCTCACGCCCAGCACCACCGCACCCGTGCGCTGCAGGTCGCCGATGCGGTCACGCACGTCGCACGCCTGGGTCGTGCAGCCGGGCGTATCGTCCTTGGGATAGAAGTAGAGCACGACCGGCCGGCCGCGCAGCGCGGAGAGCGTGACGGCATTGCCGTGCTGATCGGAGAGTGTGAAGTCGGGAGCGATGTCGTTCTCGGTCAGCATTCGCTCAGCTCGGGTCGGCATCCAGCGCTGGCGTGGCCGCCTCGGCACTCTCCACCTGCTCCTCTCGGAGCATGGAGATCGCGAGCAGCACCGCTCCCGTCGTGATCGCCATGTCGGCGATGTTGAAGATCGGCCAGTGCATGAAGCCCAGGTCGATCGGCCCGATGAAATCGACGACGCCGCCGTTCCACCGGACGCGATCGATCAGGTTGCCGAGCGCGCCCGCAGCAACCAGCTGCACCGCGAGCAGCCGCGGCCAGTCCGCGGCCGCCGTGCGCCGGAAGATGCCGATCAGCACGATCAGCACGAACACCGTCGCGGCCATGATGATCCAGCGGCCCGCCTCCGGCAGCGGCAGACCGAACGCGATGCCGCGGTTGTACGCGAGCGTGAGCGGCACCCCCAGCGCCTCCACCGGCATGCCGTACTGGAGGGCGCTCTCCGCCCAGCGCTTGGTCACGATGTCGAGGGCGATCAGTACGCCGATGACCGGCGCCGCGCTCCACAGCTTCTGCTTCAAGGGTCGCTCCGTTCCTGGATGCAGGATCGCCGGCCGGCGTGCAATCTATGGGCCGGGCGGCTCCCTAGACTACTCCGGACCCCGGCCCGGGTTTCCCGCCGCCCTGGAGGCCCGAGCCCCGGCGCCGCTCGTCCCCGCGCTCGCGGATCCGGGCGGGCGGCGCCACGCCGGGAACCCGGCTCACGGGGAAGGCCGGCCCCCGGGCGCGAGTTGGGGAGGCGACGTCGCCGCGCTATGTTTCCCCTCATGGAACGCATCCGGAGACGGACCGTCACGGTCGATGTGGGCGGCGTCAGGGTGGGCAGCGCCCACCCCATCGTCGTTCAGTCCATGACCAATACCGACACCGCGGACGCGGCCGGCACCGCCGAGCAGGTTGCGGCGCTCGCCGCCGCGGGCAGCGAGCTGGTCCGCATCACGGTCAACAACGAGGCTGCGGCGGCGGCCGTGCCCGAGATCGCGGCGCTGCTCGAGCGCTGGCACGTGCACGTCCCGATCATCGGTGATTTCCACTACAACGGCCACCTGCTGCTGCGCGAGTTCCCCGACTGCGCCCGCGCCCTCGCCAAGTACCGGATCAACCCCGGCAACGTGGGCGCGAAGCGGCGCGACGAGAACTTCCGCACCATCGTCGAGATCGCCATCGAGCACGGCAAGCCGGTCCGCATCGGCGTGAACTGGGGCTCGCTCGATCAGCAGCTGCTGACCGACATGATGGACGAGAACGCGCGCAGCGCGGCGCCGCTCGATGCCAAGTCGGTCATGATCGAGGCCATGGTCGAGAGTGCGTTGCGCTCGGCGGCGCTGGCCGAGGAGACCGGGCTCGGCCACGACCGGATCCTGATCTCCGCCAAGGTGTCGGGCGTCCAGGACCTGATCACCGTCTACCGCAAGCTGGCGGCGCGCTGCGACTACCCGCTCCACCTGGGCCTCACCGAGGCCGGCCTGGGCACGAAGGGCGTGGTCGCGAGCACCGCCGGCCTCGCCGTGCTCCTCCAGGAAGGCATCGGCGACACCATCCGCGTCTCGCTCACCCCCCGACCGGGCGGCGATCGCACCGAGGAGGTGCTCGTCGCCCAGCAGATCCTGCAGTCCCTCGAGCTGCGCAGCTTCCTCCCGCAGGTCACGAGCTGCCCGGGCTGCGGCCGCACCACCAGCACGTTTTTCCAGCAGATGGCCGAGGATATCGGCAGCTACATCCGCCAGCAGATGCCCCAGTGGCGCACCCGCTATCCCGGCGTCGAGGAGCTGAAGGTCGCGGTCATGGGCTGCGTCGTGAACGGGCCCGGCGAGTCGAAGCATGCCAACATCGGCATCAGCCTGCCCGGCACGTTCGAGGAGCCCAAGGCGCCCGTCTACGTCGACGGCCGCCTCTTCACGACGCTCCGCGGCGACGGGCTCGTCACCGAATTCCTGCGCATCCTGGACGAGTACATCGCGAGCCGGTACGGCGCCACGGTGTCCGGCGCCGCCGATCCCGGCGCCGCCGCGCCCGACCGCGAGGCGGCGCCCGCCCGGGGCTGAGCCGCTTCCAGCTGTCCGTCCCCGGGAATCGCCGTCCCGCAAGCGCGCGGAGGCCGACGGCCCCACTCTGCCGGACCCCTTGAACCACAACGACTTAGCGGACGGCATGCGCCTTCCCTTGGAGGGTCGTGCAGGTGCGCCGCGCACGCCTCGGGTGCGGGCCCGCTTTTCAGCACGATCAGGACGCAGCCATGACACGAACGAAGCAGATGGGGACGGCGCTGCTGCTGGCGACGTCGCTCGCGATGATCCCGGTGCCCGCGGCTCCACAACAGCCGCCGGCCACGCTGTCGCTGGAGGAGGCCGTACGGCTGGCCCGCCGCCACAACCCGCAGTTCCGCACTACGGCGAACGACGGCAGGGTCGCGGACTGGCAGGCCGCGGAGGCATACGGTGCGTTCCTGCCGACGCTGAGCGTGGGCAGCAACATCAGCTACCAGCTCGAAGGGACGCCGCGCTTCGGCAACTTCAGCGGCGCCGATCTCGGCCTGTCGCGCTCGCCGCCGCAGTACTTCTCGTCGTACGATATCAACCTGGCCATGAACATCAGCGGCGCCACGTTCTTCCAGGCGGCGCAGGCCCGCGCGAACGCGAAGGCGACCGATGCCCGCATCGATGCGGCGGCGTTCACGCTCGACGCGGAAGTGACCGGCCAGTACCTGGCGGCGCTGCGCGCGAGCGACGTGGTGACGCTGCGCCGCCAGGAGCTGGAGACCGCCGAGGGTGCGTACCGACTTGCGGAGGGAAGAGTCGAGGCGGGCGCCGCGCCGCGCCTGGACGTGGCCCAGGCGGAGGTCTCGCGCGGCCGCGCGGAGGTCGCCCTGCTGCAGGCCGAGAACGCCGCGCGGGCCGAGCGGCTCGCGCTGCTCCAGGTGATCGGCGTCGAGCTGGACCGCGACGTCGAGCTCACCACCCAGCTCGCGATCACCGAACCGGCCTACGACCTGGACGAGCTGCTCGGCTGGGCCATGCAGGCGCACCCGCAGCTGGTCTCGGCGCGCGCCACCGAGTCCGCCGGCCGCGCCGCGTCCCGGGCCGCGAAGATGAACTACCTGCCGAGCGTGAGAATCGGCGGTGGCTGGTCGGGCTTCACCTCGCGCGTCGGCGACCGCTCCTTCGTCATTGCGCGGGCCCGGAGCAGCGCGGAAAACCGGGTCGAGAACTGCGAGCTGGAGCGCGCGCTCAACGAGCGGCTGAGCAGCCCGCTGCCGGGGTACCAGCCGGTGGACTGTGCCCAGTTCGCCTACACCGACGCCATGGGCGCCGCCGCCGTGCGCGAGAACGATGTCTCGCTGCTCGACTTCAACGAGCAGCCGGCCGCGTTCGGCGTGAGTGTGAACCTGCCCATCTTCGACGGCTTCACGCGCGAGCGGCAGCTCCAGCAGAGCCGCGCCCTCGCCGAGGACGCGCGCGAGCTGCGCCGCCAGGAGGAGCTGAACCGGCGCGCCGAGGTCATCAACGGCTACCACGACCTGCTCACCGCCTTCCGCTCCGTCGCGATCGAGGAGCGCAATGCCGCGGCCGGCACCGAGCAGCTGCAGTACGCGCAGGAGCGCTACCGGCTGAACGCCGGCAGCATCCTCGAGCTGAACCAGGCCCAGGAGACCAAGGCGCAGGCGGACCAGGCGCGGCTCGCGGCGATCTACGCGTACCACGAGAGCCTCGCGGAGCTGGAAGCGGCCGTGGGACGACGCCTTCGCTGAAAGGCGCGACGGTGGGCGGGGGTGGGGGTGGGGGTGGGGACTTCGGGTGGGGGAACGGCGGGGGACTACGGGTGGGGGAACTGCGGGTGGGGGCGATGGTCCCGGGAATGGGACGGGGGTGCGCGGGGGCGGGGCAGTCCGGCGCGGGCGGCGGTGGGGTATCAGGGGTGCAAGAGGTTGTGCGTGAAGGGGTTGTGGGTGGACGGCGCCGGGGCACGGAGGTTGTCTTCCCGGGCGGCGAGCGAAGGCCGATGAAAGGTCATGAGGGACATGGACACGAGCATGGACAGGGTCCGGGTCAATAAAAAGAAGAAGCGGGGGCCGTGGTACATCGGTGGTGGCGTCGCGGCCATCGCGCTCATCACGGCGGCGCTCTCGCAGCTCAAGCCGGCCGCTCCGAGCGTCGATGATGCGACCGTCTACACGGACACGGTTCGGCGGGGGTCGTTCCTCCGGCAGGTGCGCGGGCCGGGCACGCTGGTGCCGGAGCAGATCGTGATCGTGTCGGCGCGCACGAACGGGCGGGTGGAGGAGATCTACGTGCAGCCGGGCGTGCAGGTCGAGGCCGGGACGCCACTCATGCGCCTCTCGAACCCGGACGTGCAGCTGCAGCTGCTCGAGTCGGAGCGGCTGCTCACGCAGGCGCGCAGCCAGCTGATCCAGCTGCAGGCGCAGCTGCAGACGCAGACCCTCTCGCAGGAGGCGGCAGTCGCGAGCGCCCAGAGCGCGTTCAACGAGGCGCGCCGCCAGGCGACCGAGGGCGATGAGCTCGCAGCCAAGGGCCTGATCGCCCGCAACGAGGCGAGCCGCCGTCAGGACGTGCTGGAGGAGGCGCGCCAGCAGCTGGACGCGGCGAAGAAGCAGCTGGCCGTGTCGCGCGGATCGGTGGACGCGCAGCTCGAGGCGCAGCGCCTCCAGGTCGAGCGGCTGGAGGGCATCATCGCCTACCGCCACGGGGAGGTCGCGTCCCTGAACGTGACGGCGCCCGCCACGGGCGTGGTCCAGCGTGTCGGCGTGCAGCAGAACCTGGAGGTCGGGCAGTGGGTCTTCTCGGGCACCGAGCTTGCCCGGGTGGTACAGCCCGGCCGGCTCAAGGCCCAGGTCCGCATCCCCGAGAGCCAGATCCGCGACGTGGTGATCGGCCAGACCGCCTGGGTGGACACGCGAAACGATACCATCCCCGGACGCGTAGTGCGCATCGATCCGGCCGCGCAGAACGGCACCGTGGGCGTCGATATCACGCTCGAGGACAACCTGCCGGCCAGCGCCCGCCCGGACCTGAGCGTGGACGCGACCATCGAGATCGAGCGGATCGACGATGCCCTCTTCGTCGGCCGTCCCGGCTACGGAGCCGCCCACGCAACCGTCGGCGTGTTCCGCGTATCTCAGGATGGCAAAGCCGCGGAGCGGGTGCAGGTTCGGCTGGGCAGAACGTCGGTCAACCACGTCGAGATCGTATCCGGGCTGAACGCCGGCGACGTGATCATCCTGTCGGACATGTCGACGTGGGATCAGTATCCGCGCGTGCGACTTCAGTAGAACACCTTACTACACCACCACAAGGAGAGGCTGCAATGCAGCAACAGATGGATCCCCTCATTCGCCTCGAAGCGGTGAGCAAGGTCTTCTACACCGACGAAGTCGAGACCCACGCGCTCTCGACGATCCACCTGCAGATCGCCCGCGGCGAGTACATCGCGATCGCGGGGCCATCCGGCTGCGGCAAGACCACGCTGCTCTCCATGCTGGGCCTGCTCGACACGCCCAGCGAGGGCACCTACTTCCTGGACGGCGAGGACGTCTCGAACCTCTCGGCGTCGGAGCGGGCGCGCGTCCGCAACCGGCAGATCGGGTTCATCTTCCAGGCGTTCAACCTGATCGGCGACCTGACCGTCTACGAGAACGTCGAGCTGCCGCTGACCTACCGCGGCATGAGCGGCTCCGAGCGGAAAGAGCGCGTGCATGCAGCGCTCGAGCGCGTCGGCAGGTCGCACCGCACGAAGCACTACCCGTCGCAGCTGTCCGGCGGCCAGCAGCAGCGCGTCGCCGTCGCACGCGCCATCGTCGGCCGCCCGCTCATCCTGCTCGCCGACGAGCCGACCGGTAACCTCGACTCCAAGAACGGCGAGGCCGTGATGGACCTGCTCAAGGAGCTGCACGCGGACGGCGCCACCATCTGCATGGTGACGCACGACCCGCGCTATGCCCGCCACGCCGAGCGCTCCATCCACCTCTTCGACGGCCAGGTCGTGCGCGACGAGGCGTCCTCTGCCTCGCACGAGCTCGAGGAGAGCGGCTTCGAGGTTCACGCGGATCATTGACTTCCGGCCGTCCAGGCCGAGAATGAACGAGGCGCCGCGACGGTTTGATCCGCCGCGGCGCCTCGCCGCTTCCTGACGGCGGCGGCCATTTCTCGAGCACGGACCTCGTGGACCCGATCCTGAACGCCCTGCCGGACTTCCGGACAGCCGCACTCGTCGCGGCCCTCGGCCTCGCCTGGGTCCTGCCGTGTGCGGCGCTCGCCGCCTGGCTGCGTGTACGGCGCGGTGTGCGCACGCCCTACACCCGCAAGGTCTTCCACTTCCTCACCATCGCCGCTGCCACGCTCGTCCAGCTGCGCTGGGGATTCGGCGGCGTCATGGTGTACGGCAGCGTCGTCACGCTGGTCGTCCTGTACACGGTGGCGCGCGGAGAGGGCTTCCCGTTCTACGAGGCCATCGCACGCGACACCGACGCGCCGCACCGCACGCGCTTCATCCTGATCCCGCTCGCGACCACCGCGGTCGGCGGCCTGCTCGCCAACCTGCTGTTCCCGCTCGCCGCCCACGTCGGCTACATGGCGGTGGCCGTCGGCGATGCCGTGGGTGAGCCGGTCGGCACGCGCTGGGGGCGGCATCGCTACACGGTGCCGTCGCTCAGCCGGCGCGTCCCCGCCACGCGCAGCCTCGAGGGCAGCGCCGCCGTGTTCGTCAGCACCGCGCTGGCCGTCGGCCTGCTCCTGTTGATGGGCGGCGAGCCGTTCGCGCGGGCCGCCGGTATAGCCGCGGCCGTCGCTGCCGCCACCGCCGCGGTCGAGGCGGCCAGCCACCACGGCCTCGACAACCTCACCATCCAGGTCGCGGCTTCAGCCGTCGCGGCACTGCTGCTCTGACTCGGGCACCCTGACGCGCTTTTCCATCACGGAGCCGCGTCGTAGCTTGCGCGAGTCGACCACACTCGAGCGGAAACTGGTTCATGGCAGAGCGGAAGAAGCGGGTCCTGATCGCGGACGACCAGCCGGACGTGCTGGAAGCGTTGCGGCTGCTGCTGAAGGGCGAGGGGTTCGAGACGGAGTCGGCCACGTCACCCGCGGGCGTGCTGCAGGCCGTCGAGTCCAGTGAGTTCGATGCAGTCCTGATGGACCTCAACTACACACGGGACACGACGTCGGGCCGGGAGGGCTTCGAGCTGCTCAGCCGTTTGCTCGAGGTGGACAGCACGCTGCCGCTGATCGTGATGACGGCCTGGGGCAGCATCGCCGGTGCGGTCGAGGCGATGCGGCGCGGCGCGCGCGACTATGTCGAGAAGCCGTGGGACAACCAGCGGCTGGTGTCGCTGCTGCGCACGCACGTGGAGCTGGGGCGTGCCCTGCGCGAGAGCGCGCGGCTCGAGTCGGAGAACCGCCTGCTGCGCAAGGCGGGCCTGCCGGACCTGATCGCGGAGTCGCGCGCGATGCAGCCGGTGCTGTCGATGCTGGAGCGGATCGGACCGTCGGAAGTGAACGTGCTGGTCACGGGCGAGCACGGCACGGGCAAGGAGATCATCGCGCGCTGGCTGCACGCCGCGTCGCCGCGCTCGGAGAAGCCGCTCATCATCGTGAATGCGGGCGGCCTGTCGGAGGGCGTGTTCGAGAGCGAGCTGTTCGGCCACGTGAAGGGTGCGTTCACGGACGCGAAGACGGATCGCGTCGGCTACTTCGAGCTGGCCGACGGCGGTACGCTGTTCCTGGACGAGATCGGCAACATGCCGGCGAAGCAGCAGGCCAAGCTGCTGCGTGTGCTGCAGACCGGCGAGTACCAGCGCGTGGGCTCGTCGCGGACGAAGCGGGCGGACGTGCGCGTGATCTCGGCCACCAACGTCGACATCCGGCTGGAAGTGGCGGAGGGCCGGTTCCGCGAGGACCTGCTGTATCGCCTGAACACCGTGGAGATCCACCTGCCGCCGCTGCGCGACCGGCCGGAGGACATCGCACCGCTGGCGAAGCACTTCATCGCACTGCAGGCGGCGAAGTACGGTCGCGGCCGCCTGGCGCCGGACCGCGAGGCGCTGCAGGCGCTGATGGAGCACTCGTGGCCGGGCAACATCCGCGAGCTCGAACACGCCATCGAGCGCGCAGTATTGATGGCGACGGGGCCGCAGCTGCGTGCGGAGGACTTCGGCCTGCGCGGGCGCGGCGACGGCACCGCGCGGCTGGAGGAGATGACGCTCGAGGATGCGGAGAAGTACCTGATCCAGAAGGCGCTCGGCCGCTACCAGGGCAACGTCAGTCGCGCGGCGGATGGACTCGGCCTGTCCCGCTCCGCTCTGTACCGCCGGCTGCAGCACTATGGCATCGAGACGCAATGAGAGCCGGATGGAAGACGACCGCGCCGTGACGGTGCCGGAGCCGCGCCGTCCGCGCGTGTCCTTCGAGACGCGCGTCGTGCTGCTCGCCCTGGCCGCGGGGCTGCCGGGCACTGCCGTCGCCATCGCCATCATGATCCTCGAGGCGTACACGGCCAAGGTCGTGCTGACCTTCGGCATTCTCGTGCTCGGGTTCTGGCTCGGCTTCGCGTTCGCGCTGCGCGAGCGCGTGGTGCGGCCGCTCCAGACGCTCTCCAACCTGCTCGCCGCACTGCTCGAGGGCGACTACTCCATCCGCTCGCGCGGCGCCACCACCGACGATGCGCTCGGCCTCGCCATGCTCGAGGTCAATGCCCTCGGCGAGACACTGCGCGAGCAGCGCCTCGGCGCACTCGAGGCGTCCGCACTGCTGCGCAAGGTGATGGAGGAGATCGAGGTCGCAGTGTTCGCGTTCGATGGGGACCTCAAGCTGCGGCTGGTGAACCGCGCGGGCGAGCGCCTGCTCGGCATGCCGATGGAGCGCATGACCGGCCGCACCGCCGAGGCACTCGGCCTCGACCGCCTGCTCGATGGCGACGACCAGCGCATCGTCGACATGGCGTTCGCGGGCGGACAGGGCCGCTGGCAGATGCGCCGCTCCATGTTCCGCCAGGGCGGCGCACCGCATCGCCTGCTCGTGCTTTCCGACCTGAGCCGCACGCTGCGCGAGGAGGAACTGCTCGCATGGCAGCGCCTCATCCGCGTGCTCTCCCACGAGATCAACAACTCGCTCGCGCCGATCAAGTCGATCGCCGGCAGCCTGACTACCGCACTGGCCCGCACGCCGCGCGCGCCGGACACCGACGAGGACCTGCAGCGCGGACTGTCCATCATTGCAGGCCGGTCCGACGCGCTGCAGCGCTTCATGGCGTCCTACGCGCGACTCGCCCGCCTGCCCGCGCCGCGCCTCGCCCCCGTGGACGTCGGCGAGTGGGTGCGCCGCGTCGTCGCGCTCGAGACGCGCCTCCCCGTCACCATCGAGCCGGGACCGGACACCGTGATCGAGGCGGACGGCGACCAGCTCGACCAGCTGCTCATCAACCTGGTGCGCAACGCCGTCGACGCGTCGCTCGAGACCGGTGGCGGCGTGTGCATCGGCTGGTCACGCAATGGCGCAAAGGTGGTCGTGCGCGTGACGGACGACGGGCAGGGCCTGTCCGACACCACCAACCTGTTCGTGCCGTTCTTCACCACCAAGCCGCAGGGATCCGGCATCGGCCTCGCCCTCTCACGCCAGATCGCGGACGCGCACGACGGCTCGCTGGTCGTGGAGAACCGCCGCCGCCGGCGCGGCGCCGAGGCGCGCCTCACACTGCCGCTCACCCGTTCGGAGCACTGACATGGGCCGCGAGATCAAGTGCATGGCCGAGTTCGGCACGTGGACCGGCACGGGCCGTCTCCTGCTCGAGACCGACGAGCTCATCTTCCGCGGCGCAGAACGCCTCACCGTGCCGTTCACCGCAGTCCGCGGTGTGCGCGACGAGGACGGCTGGCTGGTGGTCGAGCACGGCGCGGGCGAGACCGCGCGCTTCGACCTCGGCAAGTTGACGCCGAGCTGGGTCACGGCCATCACGAACCCGCGCACGCGCATCGACAAGTTCGGCGTGAAGCCGGATTCGCGCGTGCGCACCGAGGGCACGCTGGACGCGGACTTCATGGACGAGCTGGCGGCACGGACGTCGCACGTGAATGAGGGTGGCGACGTCGCCGACATCATCATCCTGGCCGTGGACACTCCGGACGACCTCGCGCGCCTGGCCGAGCTGCGCAGTGCCATCACGCAGGACGGTGCGATCTGGATCGTGCACCCGAAGGGCGACCCGACGCTCGGCCACGACACGCTGGTGTCCGCCGCGCGCGATGCGCAGCTCGTCGACAACAAGACCGCGCGCTTCTCTGCAACACACACCGCGCTGCGCTTCGTGATCCCGCGCGCGCTTCGCACCACTGAGGGGAGACACTGAACTTGCATTTTCTGGGGTTGTTGCTGGCGCTGCAGCAGGCGCCGGCTGTGGA
>DATHVV010000080.1:0-6068 GCA_035461105.1 Longimicrobiales bacterium
GTCGCCGATACCGGCTTCGATCAGGCCGCCGGACAGATCGCCGATTCCACGATGTCATCGGCGCAGCTGCTCTCGTACGCGTCCGGTGCGAACGCCATGGTCTGCTACCTCGCGAGCGAGGCGCTGGCCAGGCGGGCGGGCCAGGAGGACCTGGCGGAGCCCCTGCTCCGTCTCCTGGATGAGCGTTACGGCTGGCGCGGCTGGTTCGTGCTTCGTGCACTGCACGTGCACGCGAGCAGCAGGAGGACGGCGGTGATCGGCCCCGTCGTCGTCCGGCTCACCGGGTTCTGGGAGACAGACCCGGACCGCGACTGGCTGGCCGAGTTCGTCACGTGGCGCGAGGCCGCCGGCGAGCTCGCAACGCTGCGCGAGGTGTACGCGGAACTGGATGCGCTGGGATCGGAGCGGAGAGTGGCCCTGGATGCCGCCGTGACGGCCCTCGGCGACGTGCTTCCCGCCGCAATCCTGGGCGAGTACGAGGCGTGGCGGCGGCAGCGCACCGACACCGAGTTCCTGCAGAGCGTCGGCCAGATCCTTGAGGGTGCCGAGCTCGGCGCGGGCGAGATCATCGATGAGCCGTACCAGCAGGCGGCGGCGGACGCATTGCTCGGTGCCCTGACGCGCGACCCGCCGCGCGCGACCGTCGTCATGGGCGAAGCGGGCGTCGGCAAGAGCACCGTGATCGCGCGTCTGGCCGGTCAGCTGCACGACGAGGGCTGGACGATCTTTCGCTGCTCGGCGGCGCAGCTGCTGGCGGGGCAGAGCTACATCGGGCAGATGGAGGAGCGTGTCCTGCGCCTGGCCCGGGAACTCGAGAACCGCAGGATCCTGTGGATCGTGCCGGACTTCCACCAGCTGCTTCATGCCGGTGTCACGATGCACTCCCCGACGGGATTGCTGGATCACGTCTTCCCGTTCCTCGAGCGGGGAACGGTGCACATGGTCGGTGAGACGTCGCCATCGGCATACGCACGGGTGCTGCAGCAGCGGCCGCGGCTGCGCGCCGCGGTCGAGGCGGTCCGGATCGAGCCGCTCGACGCGGGCCCCACGGCCGTGCTGGCGGCGGAATGGTGCCGGCGCAATGACGTCCCGGAAGCGGTGCTGCGCGAGGCTCAGCAGCTCGCGTCGCAGCACCTGGTGGACCGCCAGCCGCCGGGCAACCTGCTCACGCTGCTCAAGCTGACGGTCCTGCGCGCTCGCGCGCAGCACGGCCCCGAGGCCGAGGTGCAGAGCAGCGACCTGCTCCAGACGATGGCCCGCCTGACGGGGCTGCCGCTCGACATCCTGGACGATCGCGCGGCCCTGGACCTGGACCGCGTACGGGAGTTCTTCACGGCTCGCGTGATCGGCCAGGACGAAGCGGTCGACGTGCTGCTCGACAGGATCGCACTGATCAAGGCGGGTCTCACGGATCCGACGCGTCCGCAGGGCGTCTACTTCTTCGTCGGCCCCTCCGGCACCGGCAAGACCGAGCTCGCGAAGGCACTGGCCGAGTACCTGTTCGGCTCGCCCGACCGGATGATCCGGCTCGACATGAGCGAGCTCCAGGAGCAGGGCACGACGCACCGCCTGCTCGGCTCCCCGAACCAGCTCGAGGCCGGCAGCGCGCTCGTCGACCAGGTGCGCCGCCAGCCGTTCTGCGTCGTGCTGCTCGACGAGTTCGAGAAGGCGCACCCCCAGATTTGGGACCTGTTCCTCCAGCTCTTCGATGACGGACGCCTCACCGACCACGACGGCAACACGGCGTCGTTCCGGAACGCGATCATCATCATGACGTCGAACCTGGGTGCCGACGCGAGGGCGGCCGGTTTCGGGGCGAGCGAGCGCGGATCCGCGACTTACGCCGGGCAGCGCCGGCTCGAGCAGACGTTCCGTCCCGAGTTCATCAACCGCATCGACCGCGTCGTCTGGTTCCGTCCGCTCGGCCGCGCCGTGATGCGCCGGCTGCTGGACAAGGAGATCCGCGAGGTGCTGGGACGGCGCGGACTGCGCGACCGCGGTTGGGCGATCGAGTGGGAGGAGTCCGCGATCGAGCTGCTCATCACGAAGAGCTTCAGTCCATCGCTCGGCGCCCGCCCGCTCAAGCGTGCCGTGGAGCGTTACCTGCTCGCGCCGCTCGCGACCAGCATCGTCGGTCGCCGCATCCCGGAAGGCGACCAGTTCCTCTACATCGGCTCGTCGGGAGACAACCTGACCGTCGAGTTCGTCGATCCGGATGCAGACACCGAGACGTCCCCCGCCGAGGCCGCGCCCGGTGCCGACCTGGAGACGCCGGCGCTCGAGGACATCGTGCGTGATGGTCGCGGCGATGCCCTCGAGGTGGAGGCGCTCACCGCCGAGTACGATCACCTGGCGGGCACGCTGGCCGGCGAGGCGTGGCAGCGGCGCAAGCAGCAGGCGCTCGCCCGCATGGCGGATCCGGGGTTCTGGGACTCCGCGGGACGCTACGCGGTGATGGGACTGGCCGAGTACATGGATCGCATCGAGGTCGGGTTCGATACGGCGGGCTCCCTGCTGCGGCGCATCACGCGCAGCCACGAGGGCAGCGGGGGCCGCTTCCCGCCGCACCTGGTCCGCCGCCTGGCTCAGCAGCTCTACCTCGTGGGCGAGGCGATCGACGGGCTGGCTGCCGGCCTGCCGCGCGACGCGTTCATCCGCATCTCCGCCGCGCACGATCCGGGTGTCGATCCCGCGCACGCGGCCCAGTTCGCGCGCCGCATCGAGCGCATGTACCGGAGCTGGGCGGACCGGCGCAGGATGCGCCTGCAGGTTCTCGACGCGACGCCGGGTCAGGCGTATTGCGCTCTGCTGGCCATCTCGGGGTTCGCTGCCTACCCGATCCTGGCGGCGGAGCACGGCCAGCACGTGCTCGAGTTACCGGGAGAGCGAAAGACGTTCTCGCGAGTGCGCGTGCAGGTGCTCGTCGCGCCGCAGCCCGAGGAGCCGCCAGCCGCCGGCGGCACGCTGCGCCTGCAGGCCGAGCGCGCGCTGCAACAGGTGGATACCGGGCGAGCCGCCGTCGTGCGCCGCTACCGCGATGAGCCCTCGCCGCTCGTCCGTGACGGCGTGCGCCGCTGGAGAACGGGCCGGATCGACCAGGTGATGGACGGCGACTTCGACATCGTCGGCTGAAAAGCACACCCGCCGGGCAGGCTACAGGCCCACCTGCTTGAAGAAGTCGTTGCCCTTGTCATCCACCAGGATGAACGCGGGGAAATCCTCGACCTCGATCTGCCAGACGGCCTCCATGCCGAGCTCCGGGAAGTCGATGCACTCCACTTTCCTGATGTTCTCCTCCGCGAGCACGGCGGCCGGACCGCCGATGGATCCGAGATAGAATCCGCCGTGCCTGCGGCAGGCGTCGGTGACCTGCGCGCTGCGGTTGCCCTTCGCGATCATGATGAGGCTGCCACCGTGGCTCTGCAGCAGGTCCACGTAGCTGTCCATCCGTCCCGCGGTGGTCGGCCCGAACGAGCCTGACGCCATGCCCACCGGCGTCTTCGCCGGGCCCGCGTAGTAGATGGGGTACTTCGTCAGGTACTCCGGAAGCGGCTGGCCCGCATCGAGCAGCTCCTTGAACTTCGCGTGCGCGATGTCACGGCCGACGACGATCGTGCCGGAGAGCAGCAGCGCGTCGCCGACGTTCAGCGAAGACAGCTCACGCCGCGTCTCGGCGATGGGCCGGGAGAGATCGATGCGGTGGCCGTGCGCGTGGCGGCCGGTGCGGTAGCGCTCGGGAATGAGCCGCTCCGGATTACGATCCAGCGCCTCGACGTACAGCCCATCGCGCGTGATCTTCGCCCTGATGTTGCGGTCCGCCGAGCACGACACCGCCATGCCTACGGGGCAGCTCGCGCCGTGCCGGGGCAGCCGGATCACGCGAACGTCGTGCGCGAAGTACTTGCCCCCGAACTGCGCGCCGATCCCGAGTCGCTGCGCGGCCGCGAGCAACCGGTCCTCGAGCTCGATGTCGCGGAAAGCGCGGCCGTGCTCGTCGCCGCTCGTCGGCAGCCTGTCGAGCTCGTGGGCGCTCGCCAGCTTGGCGGCCTTGAGCGTCGCATCGGCGCTGGTGCCGCCGATCACGAAGGCGACGTGATAGGGTGGACACGCGGCCGTGCCGAGCGTGCGCATCTTCTCGACGAGCCACGTCTCCAGCTTCTCGGGGGCGAGCAGTGCCTTGGTTTCCTGGAACAGCATGCTCTTGTTGGCGCTGCCGCCGCCCTTCGCGATGAACAGGAACTTGTAGCTGTCTCCGTCCGCCGCCGCGATATCGATCTGTGCGGGCAGGTTCGTGCCGGTGTTCTGCTCCTGGTACATGGTGAGGCCGACCGTCTGCGAGTAGCGCAGGTTCTCCTCGGCATACGTTCGGTAGATCCC
The DNA here is from genome assembly GCA_035461105.1 of Longimicrobiales bacterium. Taxonomy (GTDB): domain Bacteria; phylum Gemmatimonadota; class Gemmatimonadetes; order Longimicrobiales; family RSA9; genus VEPF01. The sequence goes on from DATHVV010000080.1 coordinate 4,378, forward strand.
GTGCGCCAGCTGCGCCTCGTCGCCGCCGCCCGTCCACACCTGCTGCCCCTTCTTCGCGATCACCGTGGCCGTGCCCGTGTCCTGGCAGATCGGCAGCTGGAAGCGCGCCGATACCACCGCGTTGCGGAGCATGGCGAGCGCCACGCCACGGTCGTTCTCGGAGGCTTCCGGGTCGGCGAGGATCGCCGCTACCTGCTCGTTGTGCGCGGGACGCAGCAGGAACGAGACGTCGCGCATGGCCTCGCGCGCGAGCACCGCGAGCGCGTCAGGCTCGACGCACAGGATGTCGCGCCCGGCGAAGCTGGCCACGCGGACGTATTGCTCGGAGCCCTCGATAAGGCGGTACTGCGTGGTATCGGCGGCCAGCGGGAATGGCTCCTGGTAGACGAACGGGGGCATCGCGGAGTTCTCCTTCGGGCGACGTCCAGAGGCCGGGGCCGGCGCGTGCCGGTGGCCTTCGGAAAAGCTAGACCCCGGCCGAAGGACCCGCCACGGCGCCGGTGCGCGTCCCCGCACCGCGGCGCCGCAGCGTGGCCTCGAAGGCGTGGCGCCCGGCGCCCGTGAGCGCCCACGCAGGTGCGATGTCCGGATTCCGGCCGGAACGGCACATCTCGAGGTGAGCGCCCGAACGGGCGGCTTCCGAACCCGTCACGAACCTGGAATCCGGAGGAACTGGTCATGAAGAACCGCACACCCCTGCTCCTGGCCGCCGTCATGGCCCTCGCCCTGGTCGCCTGCGGCGACGACAGCGGCACCGGGCCCGTGCCGACGACGTCCGCCGTACTGCTGCTCCGCAACGATGCCAACGTGCCGATCACGATGGTGCACGTGGCTTCCTGCAGCGTCGATTCGTGGGGCAGCAATCGGCTCGGCAGCGGCGAGTCGATCGCGCCGGGCGCGGTCCGCAGCTGGACCTTCGCTCCCGACTGCTACGACGTCCGCGCGAGCACCGGCGCGAAATTCGGTACCTGGTGGGACCAGCAGATGGCGAGCGGCGACACCGTGCGCCTGGCGCTGCCGGCGAGCGCCGGATCGGACGAAGCGCTCGTCATGGAGCCGGCCAAGCTGCGCTGACGATCCCGACGGCGCCGGCGATGCTGCCGGCGCCGCGCTGCGCCTGGTGCCTCCCGCGCGACGGACCGATCCACAACTGCAGGAACGCGAGGGCGGGGACGGACGCGCTACAGAGGCCGGGGCGACCGTCTCAGGTCGGCGCTGCCACTTCGCTCTCGAGCCGCTCCCACTCCGACATCAGGCGCTCCAGCCGCTGCTCCAGCTCGGCGCGCTCGGCCTGCAGCGCGCGTACCTCGGGCGCGGGCGTATCGGTGAAGAAGCGTGGCGCCGCGAAGCTCCCGTCGATGGCGGCGAGGCGCGCCTCCGTGCTCTCGGCCTCCGCCGTGACCTCGGCCAGGCGCTGCTCGCGCGCCCGGCGCGCGGCATCGCCGTTGTCCGCGCTGCGCCGGCTCTCCTGGCGACGCCCGTTGCCCGCGGGCTCCGTGCGTCGGCCCCTCTTCACTTCGCGCTGGGCCTTCAGCACCGTGTCCGCATCGAGGTGGTCGTCGCCGCACGCGTGCACGTATTCCTCGTACGTGCCGTGGTAATCGCGGATGCTGTCGCGGCGGACCTCGATGACACGCGTCGCCAGCAGGTTGACGAACCAGCGGTCGTGCGAGACCAGGATCAGCGTGCCC
>DATHVV010000081.1:0-52155 GCA_035461105.1 Longimicrobiales bacterium
GTCAGCGCATTCGGAGTCATCGGTCAAGGCCCGCAATCGGGCGGCGGGGTTGCATTCATGGCTCACATCGGGGGATTCATCGCCGGCGCGGCGCTGGTCAGGTTATTTGCGCTCGGCGCCGTCAAGCCGGCACGCGCCTGACTCGACTCGACCCGGGGCAGTCGGCAGGAACTCGGGCGGCATACCTCACTGCTACGCGCAGTCCTATCCGGGGATCGAACCGGTCGGCGACCTGACTGTCAGTGATGATGACAGGCTCAACCAGATCATCATCGAGGAGCGATACGACATCGCGGATTTCTGGAAGCGGGCGACCGACGACGGAACCGTCTCCGCCGGGTTTCTCGCCCACGAGATCAGCCAGGCGCTGCTGCGGCCGGAGATAGCTCGCCGCACTTCGCCGCTGCCACCGGGCGGCGACGCCACGTACAACACAGGATCTTCGTCACCCTGCCCGGCGAGTGGCCCGTCCGCACCGAGAGCGCCACCGTCGACGGCAGCGCGGTCACGTTCGCGTCCGACGTCAGCTACGCGCAGGCCGTGCTTGCCCTCAGTCATGACCTGGCGGTTTCAGCAGACGCCGTGATGCCGGACCAGGTGCCTGCCTACCTCGCGGACCTGGATCGAATCAGTGACGGCATTACTTACCAGCTCGTCCGGCAGGACCCGAACGGGTGAACTGGTTTCGAGGTCCCTGCATCTCCTCCCCTTGACAGCTACAGAAGTCCGGCGATCTTCCACTAGAAAGCTACAGGAGACCGGGGGAGCGCATGGCGGCCTCACGATCACACAACGATGCGCTGCGCGGGTCGCTGGACCTGCTGGTGCTGAAGACGCTTTCACTCGCGGCCATGCACGGCTGGGGGATCAGCCAGCGCGTGCAGCAGATCTCGAGGGGGGCGCTGGAGGTGAACCAGGGTTCGCTGTACCCGGCGCTGCAGCGGCTGGAGAAGGGGGGCCTGATCCGGAGCGGCTGGGCAACGACGGAGAACAACCGGCGGGCGCGCTACTACGAGCTCACTCCAGCGGGTCGCCGGGCGCTGGGCGAGGAGCTGGAGAGCTGGCGTCGCTTCGCAGCCGGCCTCGAGGCGGTGCTGCGCACGACCTGACGATGGCGGCGGCCGAAGGCCGAATGAAGTAACCGACTGAACGCCGACTGAGAGCAACCGATGAGCTGGATTTACGGAATGCCGGCGCGCCTGCGTCTGCTGTTCGGTGCGCGTGACGCCGAGTCGCGGATGGACGAGGAGATGCGTTTCCACGTCGAGATGGAAACGGAGCGGCTGGTGCGCGAGGAGGGGCTGACCGCGGCCGAGGCGCGACGCCGCGCGAAGGTGGCGTTCGGCGGCGAAGACCGGTACCGGGAAGAGATGCGGGAGGGCCGAGGCCTGGCCTGGCTGTCGGGCCTGTCGCTGGACCTGAAGCTGGGTGTGCGGATGCTGCTGAAGTACCCGGGTCTGACGGCAGCGGGCACGCTCGCGATCGCGGTATCGGTCGCGCTGGCCGCGTCGTACTTCGAGTTCATGAACGACATGGTCAAGCCGAAGCTTCCGCTGGATGAGGGAGACCGCATCGTCGCGATCCAGAACTGGGACCTGGCGGCGGCGTCTCCGGAGCGGCGCTCGCTGCACGACTTCGAGGCGTGGCGCGGCGAGCTGGTCTCGATCGCCGACCTTTCGGCCGCGTCGATGGCGGAGTTCAACGTGAGCACCGACGATCGCCGCTACGCCTCGTACCGAGGTGCCAGGGTGAGCGCCTCGACGTTCCGGGTGGTGCGGGTCGCCCCGTTGCTCGGCCGCCCGCTCACGGAGGCGGACGAAGCGCCGGACGCGCCGCTGGCGGTCGTGCTCGGCTACTCGGCGTGGCAGGCGCTCTTCGATGGCGATCGCGCGGTCGTCGGCCGGTCGGTGCGCCTGGGCGCCGATCCGGCGACGGTCGTGGGCGTCATGCCGGAGGGGTTCCGCTTTCCAGTGAACCAGGAAGTCTGGGCGCCGTTGCGCTACCAGGCGAGCGACTGGGAGCGTCGCGACGGTCCGACGATCGTGATGTTCGGGCGGCTCGCGCCGCGGATCGGGCTGGCTGAGGCGCGGGCGGAGCTGGCCACGCTCGGGCAGCGCAGCGCCGCGGCGTTCCCGGCGACGCACGCGCAGCTGCGGCCGCGTGTCGAGCGATTCACGGATGTCGTCGGCATGGGTCTGTTCGTGGCGTTGCTCAACGTACCGTTCGTCCTCTTCCTCGTCGTGGTGTGCGGCAACGTGGCCACGCTGGTGTTCGCGCGCACGGTATCGCGCGAAGGCGAGATCGCGGTGCGCAGTGCGCTCGGCGCCAGCCGTCGCCGACTCGTGGCGCAGCTCTTCGCCGAGGCGCTCGTACTCACGTCGCTGGGCGCCGCCGCCGGGCTCGCGGCCGCCCGCTGGGGACTCCGGTGGGGCATGACGATGTTCTGGGAGGTGCAGCAGATGTCGGCGCCCTTCTGGTTCGACGATCGCCTCTCTCCAATCACGCTTCTCTACACCGGCAGCCTCGCCGTCATCGGGGCGGGCATCATCGGTGGCGTGCCTGCACTGAAGGCGACGGGGCGTCGTCTGCGGCACCGCCTGGCGCAGCCCGGCTCGGGCGGTGCCGGCATGCGCTTCGGGGCGGTGTCGACGGGAGTGGTGGTCGTCCAGGTCGCCCTCTGCGTCGCGTTCCTGCCGCTGGCGATCACCAGCGGTCGTGATCTGCTGCGGGAGAAGCGGGGCTCCGATTTCCCGGCGGAGGCTTTCCTCACCGGACGCATCAGTCGTCAGACGGAAGCCCTGCCCGGCGCCGGAACGGGATCGACCGAAACCGAGGTGGCCGAGCACGCGGCCGCGCAGCTCGCGGAGGTGCAGCGCCGTATCAGCGCCGAGTCGGGCGTGCTCGCGGTGACGTTCGCCAATCGGATGCCCGGCTTCAACCATCCGGTCGAAGCCATCGAGCTGGAAGGCGATGCCCGCTCGCCCGACGAGGTGCGTGTGGTCGCGGTGGATCAGCACTTCTTCGATGTCATGGGCGCACGCATCGTCGCGGGGCGCGCGTTTCGCGACCAGGACCTGCATGCCGATTCGCGCCTCGCGGTCGTCGACCGCTCCTGGGCGCGCGAGCACTTCGCCGGCCGCAGCCCGGTCGGCCAGCGCATCCGCCACCCCCAGCGGCCGGCCGGCGAGGCCGAGCGGTGGCACGAGATCGTCGGGGTCGTGGACGGGATGCCCAGGGCCGTCGGGCCCGGCGAGGATGTAGCGGTTTTCCAGCCGCTGCGGCCCGGTCCGCAGGCGGCAGTGCAACTCTACGTGCGCACCGCCACGGCCCCGGCCGCGCTCGTGCCGCACGTCCACGACATCGTCACGGCCATCGATCCGGCGCTCGGCGTCTCCCAGCTCATGTCGCTCGACGACGCCTGGCGCCCGGTCTACCGCGCCAACGTGTTCTTCGCCACCGCCCTCACCGTCGTGGCTGCCATCATCATGCTGTTCGCCCTCGTGGGCATCGTCGCGCTCATGTCCTTCACCGTCGCCCGGCGCGCCCGCGAGATCGGCATTCGCACCGCGCTCGGCGCCGATTCGCGACGGCTCGTGGTCGCGATCTTCTCACGGGCGCTCGCCCAGATCGGGCTCGGCGTGATCGTCGGTGCCGCGCTCGTGAGCCTGGCCGTTGCCCGGACCTCCGTGACGGCCGGGCTGGTCGCCGGCGTGGCCGCGCTGATGGCCGGGTGCGGTCTCGTGGGCTGCATCGTGCCCGCACTGCGCGCGCTGCGGATCCAGCCGACCGATGCGCTGCGCGCCGAGTAGCCCGCAGCCGGACCCCGGGGCGCGGCACTGAGCCGCAGCCGAAGCGTGGCGCCCCAGCCGCGGGAGGTGGCAGGCGCTTTACCACCTGGACAGGTTATCTTCCAGGTGGCAGCCAGGCTCACCACCACTTCCAGGGATCAACCGTGAACCACTCCTTCACCATGACGCGCGCCGAAGTGGTCAACAGCGACTCGGCCGCCCTGAAGGCCTCGATCGTTTCCGCCGCCGGCAGCGAGAGCGGGGCCGAGAGCATCCTGCGCAGCATTCAGCGCATGGGCACCGACCCGTCGATCGAGTACTTCGAGATGACGCGGGTCTCCGGGCACCGGAAGTACGGCGACATCTCCAACGCCACCTGGCGCGTCCGCGCCGACCGCGGCGCCGTCGAGGAGCCGCGCGGCTGAGCGTCGCAGGCGCGGCCGCGCCGGGAGCCGCCTGCGGAGCCCGCCCGGCGTCCAGGGCCTCTATTGACCAGTCGGTCAGTTTTGGTTAGGTTGCAACTAACCACCTGGTCAATACGGGGCCGTGCCCCGCCGCTCCGCCGGAGGAGCTATGGATCAGCGCTCCGGCCCTGGAGAATGCCATGCGTACCCCAATCGTTCTCGTGCTCGCCGTGTCGACGTGGGCGCTTGCCGCCTGCAATCCGTTTCATCGCGAACCAGTCACGGAAGTGACGCCCGACGCCAACGTGAACACGCGCTGGCGCGCCTCCCTGGTGACGCCGGCAAGTCTGGGCGGCGCCGTTCAGATCAACGGCGAGGCCACCATGCAGCCGGGGCGGAGCAGCGGGGACACGGAGTTTTCGCTCAAGCTCGCCAACGCCACCGCCGGAGGGATCCACCCGTGGCAGGTACGCCGCGGCCAGTGCGATGCGGACTGGGGCGAGATCGGGACCGCCGATACGTACAAGCCGATCAAGGTCGGCGATGATGGGCGCGGCACGGCGAGCGCGAAGGTCGCCATGACGACGCCGACCACGGGGAGCTACTACGTGACCGTGCAGGCCTCGGCCGCGAACCCGGAGACGAGGGTGGCCTGCGGCAACCTGGCGCCGCCGGCCCGATAGGCAGATCGTGCTGCTCGCCCGCGCGCCCCCGGGCGCGTGGACGGGCGGCTCCCTTGCAGCTGCGAGGCATTGATGTCACACCCGCGCGATCGAATGGAATCAGGGCAGCGACGCCCGGCAATCAGCGGCCGCTGATCAGCATCCTCCCGTCGTCCTCCCAGCGCCACTCCCGCAGGATCTGTTCGACGCGCGGGCCCATTCCGTCACCGTACTCGGCCGGATAGTGGACGAGCACGTGCAGGTAGCGGTTGCCGTGGCGCGCGATCGCGATGCTGCCGACGAAGTGGGTGGTCCGGGCCTGGCCGCCGTAGCTGAAGTCGTAGGCATCGATCGCCCAGGTCCACCGGCTGCTCTCGGTGATGTTGTCCTGGCGCGGTTCGCGACCGCGCAGGTAGGCATCCACGGCATTGCGCGCGACCAGCTCGGCAGCGCCCGGCGGATAGATGCGTACCTGGAGGTACGCCTCCGGGTTGAGCTGACCGCCGAACTCGGCCAGGAAACGGACTGAAGGCGTGCTGTCGCCGGCCATGAACTCGGTGCGGAGCCCGGCCGGTACGTAGGTGGAGAACGGCGGCCGGAACGCCGGCGGCGACCGGACCAGGGCGACGCGCTCCGGTTGCGCCGTGCCCTCGATATGGATGGTGTCGACGCGCACTTCCGGGCGTGGCGGCGGGGAGTCCGTGCCGCCATCGGTGGACAGCGAGTCCGGCGGCAGCGTCTCCAGGTTGAAGGGCGGCGCCGGCAACGTGTCCTCGGGTTCGTCGAGCGCCTGCTCGTCCGGCGCGTCGGGAGCGCACGCGGCCAGGAGAAAGAGCAGCAGCAGCGGGAGAGCGCGTCGCATGCGGGTGCCGGATGCCAGAAGTGCGCCCGGCCGCGGCGGTACGTGCCGTGCATCCCCTCGTCGGGGACGATACGAACCGGGGGAGGGGACGATCATGGCCAGGACTTTCGAAGCCGACGGCGAGCGCTGGGAGGTCGGGATCGACGATCAGGCCGCGCACCCGGGGATGCGGGCGCTGGTATTCCATTGTGTCTCAGCGGCGCCGCGACCCTATCGCGTGGCGGAGGTCCCGATCAGCGCGGGCGAGCTGGACATGTCCGACCGCGCCCTGCGCGAGTATTTCGAGAGCGCGCATACGCTGGACTATTCCAGCGACCCGGCGTCCGAGCCGCACCGCCACGGCTCGATCGGTTGAACCTAGAGACCCTGGTAGAGCGGGTTCTCGATGATCTCGCCTGCCTCGCTCACGATGTGACGATCCCAGGGAAAGACGACCATCGCATCCGTCTCCAGCGCGTAGAAGTCGGGCCGGAAGCCGCCCTGCTTCATCAGGCTGGTCGCGGTCATGAGCTCGCGCGGCCGAACCTGGCGGAGCGCGTTGGTAGCGATCCGCAGCGTCTCGCCCGACGTGCAGATCTCGTCCACGATCAGCACGCGCCGGTCGGTGGCCTCCTTGGGCGCTGCCGACAGGATCTTGGGGCGCACGCGCTGCTTCTCGCCGGCCAGGTCGCGTGAGATCTTGAGCGAATAGAAATCGCAGCGCAGAATGGAGGCGACGACCGCGCCCGGAATGACGCCGGCCTTGGCGATGCCGACGACGAGGTCGGGACGGTATCCGCTGGTGGCCACCTTCACGGCGAGCACCCGGCACAGCTCGCCGAAGAATTCCCACGACAGCTCGAGGACTTCGGTCTGCGGCATGCCGCGGACGCGTTTCACGGGCGTGGGAACGGCCATCGCTCACCTTCCGAGGAGTGGGGCGTCCAACTTACTGCCGGGGCGCCCGGGCATAAAGGGCGCAGGCGCTTGACGCGCGCGTGCTGTGGCTCGCATCGTCCCGCCATGCCAGCAGATATCAAGAGTCGCGCCGAGGCGCGCCTGATCGGAGCGGCCTCCGAGGGCGGGTTCGCGGATCCGCGCCCGGCACTCCGTCAGCGGTTGCGGGAGTTGAAGGAAACGCGCGGCGGGGCGTTCCAGGAGGCGCTTCGGCACTACGAGGAGCAGGTCGTGCCGGCGCTCGCGGAGGCGGATGCGCTCGCCGCCTGGATCGAATACGGCGCCTGGGTGGCGGGATTGAGTGCGCCCGGCCGGCTGCTGGCAGTGGATGCGCTCGGGACGGCCCGTCCCTACGTGAGTCCGGCCGCGGCCGGCACGCTCATCCTGCACGTCCCCGATGACACGGCGGCGGGTGTGCTGGTCCTCGCCGCACCCGCCGCTCCGAGCGCCGCGCAGCAGGCGGCGCTCGATCTGCTCGTCAACCGGAAGCTCGCGCTGTAGCCGCTCGGTTCGCCGGGCGGCTAGCCCCGCGCCATCGAGTCGAGGAACTCCTTGTTGGTCTTGGTGCGGCGCATGCGGTCGAGCAGGAACTCGAGCGCTTCGGCGGGGGGCATGTCCGCCAGGAAGTTGCGCAGCAGGTAGACGCGGTTGAGCTCGACCTCGTCCATGAGCAGCTCTTCCTTGCGGGTGCCGGAGCGGTTGATGTCGACCGCCGGGAAGACGCGTTTGTCGGCAATGTGGCGATCGAGCACGATCTCCATATTGCCGGTGCCCTTGAACTCCTCGAAGATCACCTCGTCCATGCGCGAGCCGGTCTCGATCAGCGCGGTCGCGATGATGGTGAGCGAGCCGCCCTGGTCGATGTTGCGGGCCGCGCCGAAGAACCGCTTCGGCTTGTGCAGCGCGTGCGCATCGACACCACCGGACAGGATCTTCCCGGAGTGCGGCACGGTGACGTTGTAGGCGCGGGCGAGACGGGTGATCGAGTCGAGCAGGATGACGACGTCGCGGCCATGCTCGACCAGGCGCTTGGCCTTCTCGATGACCATCTCCGCGACCTGCGTATGCCGATCCGCGGGCTCGTCGAACGTCGAGCTGATCACCTCGGCCTGAACGTGCTCCTCCATGTCCGTCACCTCCTCGGGCCGCTCGTCGATGAGCAGCACGATGAGGTGGACGTCGGGATGATTCTCGAGGATCGCGTTCGCCATCTTCTGCATGATGATCGTCTTGCCCGCCTTCGGCGGCGACACGATGAGACCGCGCTGCCCCATACCGATCGGCACCATCAGGTCCATCAGGCGCATCGAGATGTCCCCCGACTTCGCCTCCAGGCGGATGCGGGACTCCGGGTAGCGCGGGCGCAGGTTGTCGAACGCGATCCGGTGCTTCGCCTTGTCCGGCTCGTCGCCGTTGACCTGCTCGACCTTGAGCAGCGCGAGGTAGCGCTCGCCTTCCTTGGGCGGCCGTACCTGACCCATGACGGTATCGCCGGTGCGCAGGTCGAAGCGCTTGATCTGCGATGGGCTGACGTAGATGTCGTCGGGTCCGTACAGGTAGTTCCAGTCCTGCGAGCGCAGGAAGCCGTAGCCCTCCGGCAGGATCTCCAGCACACCCTCGCCGCGCAGCACCACGTCACTGTCGAGGAGGTTCTGCTCGATGCGGAAGATCAGGTCCTGTTTCCGCAACCCGCTGTAATTCGAGATATTGAGCTCCTCCGCCATCTCGTGCAGTTCGGCGATGGATTTGCTCTTCAGCTCGGCGATGTCCACAAATTCACTCCGAGACGTATGACGAGGTGAGTCCTGCAATGGGACGACTGGCGAGGCGGCACCGCCCGGATCCTTCGCGAACGATGTTCGACTGTGGAGCGGTCGGCGCGCGGCTCGCGCCTCCTAGTGATGCGGGAGGTCTACTTGTCGTGGGTGAACGGGGGCAGTTTAGCGCGGCCCCGCACGCGGGTCAAGGGTCGCCTTGACAGCGTATGCGCGCGCCGGACAGCTTGCCAGCCGGCGGCGCTGACCGAACGAGGGGGCATGGCACGACACAATCGCGCGGCGCGCGGGGAAGACCAGCTGGGCGACGGCTACGAGATCAGCTACCAGCCCGACTGGCTGCGGCGGGTCAAGGTCACCCGTACGCTGCCCGGCGGCCGGCAGTCGACGAAGACGCTGGTGCGCAACTCCGCGCGTCCCGAGCAGGAGCCGGGTGCCCGGGTGCGCACCCGGGTCACGAACCTGGCCGGCGACGTCGACTTCGAAGTGGAGCTGGAGGATCCGCGCGGGATCGTGACGCGCGTCATCGTGGAAACAGTGGTTCCCGGGGGGGAGCGCCCGGGCCGCCTCCTCTTCTCCATCGAGAATGCCGGCGCACCGGCGGTACGGCGGCCGCGTCGCTCAGGCGGCTAGAACGCGAAGCGCAGCGGGTTGCGCCGGACCTCGGCGACCAGCGAATCGAGCTCGGTGCGGGCGCGATCGATGGCGTGCAGCAGCGCCGAGTCGCGCTCCAGCCGGTCGATCATGCCGCCCCCTGCCCGCATCTCGGCCTGGAGGGCGGCCAGGGTGGCGCGCAGCTCGGCGGCGCGGCCCCCCACACTGACGAGTCCATCCGCGGCGCCGCTCCGGCGCAGCTGCTCCTGCTGGCGGTCGAGCGCACGGCCTACCTCCTGAAGCACCTGGTCGAGCTGCGCGGTGACGCGCGCCACCTCATCGCCGCCGAGCAGGGCGAGGGCGGGACTTCGTTCCACATCGCGCATGAGCGCCTCGAACTCGCGCTGAGTGGCGGCCAGCTGGCGCTCCATGCGTGCGAACCCGGCCTGGCGGCGGGCGACGAGGGGGCTGAGCGAGGCGGTCGCGTCGCGCAGTGAGTCGATGTCGACCTGGAGCGCAGCCGCGCGGCGGCGCACGTCCGCCGCGGTCGGGCGCGGCCGTGCGAGCAGGGTATCGCCGTCGCGCAGCGCGGGGGCGGCGACGGAGCCCGGGAGCAGATCGACGACCGGCTGACCGACGAGGCCATCGGTGGTGACGCGCACGTCGCTGTCACGCCGCACCTGCTGTCGCACCGACGCAGGCAGCTCGAGCCTGAGCAGCAGCCGGGCGGCCGAGTCGGCGCGGGCGGGGAGGAACTCGAGGGTTCTGACAGTGCCGACCTCGCGACCTCCGACCCACACCGCCGAGCCTGCGACCAGGCCCGGCGCATCGGGCACTATCACGCCGATGCGATAGGTGGAGCGGAGCGCGGCGATCATGTCGTCGAGCAGGAAAATGCCGGTGCCGATGGCGACGAGCAGCAGGATGAGTCCGCCGCCGAGGAGCGCACGCCGCGTCTGGCGGGCCTCGCCGCGCATACTAACTTCTCCGCGCCGCGCGCGAAGCGCAGCCGGAAGGGTGAGCGGCATGGTGCGTCTCGGACACATCGAATACAGCAACTGCATACCGGTGCATGCCCGGCTGCTCGAGCCCGGAGCGCCCGCCTGGCTGGAAGTCAGGACCGGGGTGCCGAGCGAGCTGAACGGCGCGCTCGCCCGCGGCGAGATCGACGTCGCGCCCTGCTCGAGCATCGAGTATGCCCGGCACGCGGCTGTCTACCGGCTGCTCCCCGAGTTCGCGATCGCGTCGCACGGCGCGGTGCAGAGCATCCGCTTCGAGACCCGGGTCCCGGTCGAGGCGCTGGCCGGTGCCCTGATCGCGCTGCCCACGGCCTCCGCGACCTCGGTGGTGCTGCTGCGCATCCTGCTCGCGCATCACTGGGGCGTGCCCGCCCGCTTCTGCAGCTTCGATCAGGCCCGTGAGGATCCCTTTGCCGCTGATGTCCGGGGCGCGCTCTGGATCGGGGACTTCGCGCTCCGGCGTTGCGTACCGGACGCTCACCACGTCTACGACCTCGGCGCCGAGTGGCTGGCGTGGAGCGGCCTGCCGTTCGCGTTCGCGGTGTGGCAGGTGCGGCGCGAGCTCGCGCCCGCCGATGTGCAGCGGCTGCGCGTGCAGCTGCGCGACTCGCGCTCCTGGTTCCTGCAGCACGAGGCGGAGCTCGCGGCTCGCTATGCGACCCGCTTCGGTATCACGGCCGAGCGTCTGCGCCAATACTGGAGCTCACTGGTCTACGATCTCGATGACGAGGTGCGCCGGGGACTGCTTCGCTTCCTGTCCGAGGCCGCCGCCCTGGGCGAAGCGCCGCCGGTAGCGGCGCTCGCGTTCGTGTCCGACGCCGGCTGAGGTGCAAGCCGCGCGCCGCCCGCGCGGCGCCGGGACGAACGGGGGCGTGCCGGGGCGCTTTCCAGGGTGGCCGGGCCGCGGGGTGGTGGCTAATGTTACGCCATGAACCCCCCCTGGACCGCGCCCGTCGCCTGGCTCGGGCGCTCCGTCCTCGACACCGCGGCCGCCTTCGGCAGGTTCGGCGCCTTCACGGCACGCAGCGGGCGGGCCGTGGGCGACGCGCGTACCTGGGGCGGGCTGCTCGTCCTGCAGATGGCCCGGCTCGGGGTGCAGTCGCTGCCGATCGCCCTGTTCATTGCCGGGTTCACCGGCATCGTGCTCGCGCTCCAGGCGTCCTACACGTTCACCGGGACGGTGCCCGAGTACTTCGTGGGGGCGCTGGTCGGCAAGACCATCATCCTGGAGCTGGGACCCGTGCTGACGGGGCTGGCGCTGGCCGGCCGGGTCGGCGCCAACATCGCCGCCGAGATCGGCACCATGCGCGTCACCGAGCAGATCGATGCGCTGGAGACGCTCGGCTACGATCCGGTCGCGTACCTGGTGGTGCCGCGCGTGCTCGCGGGCACGCTCATGTTCCCGGTCGTGGTCGCGTTCGCGGATGCGATCGGCGTGGCCGCCGGCTGGATCACGTCGCTCAACCTGCTCGACATGTCCACCCCGGAGTTCCTGCGCGGGCTGCGCCTGTTCTTCAAGCCGTTCGACGTGCAGTTCTCGCTGATCAAGGCGGCATCGTTCGGGCTCGCGGTCACCGCGATCGGCTGCTACTTCGGGTTCCACACGATCGGTGGCGCCGAGGCGGTGGGCCGCTCCACCACCCAGGCCGTGGTGGTGGGCAGCATGCTGATCCTGGTGCTGGACGCGTTCTGGGCGGTGGTGCTGCTGTGAGCATCGAGCTGCGCGACGTGCACAAGGCGTTCGGCGACCGCGCCATCCTGGAGGGCGTCTCGCTTACCGTCGAGGAAGGCGAGACGCTCGCGGTGATCGGCTACTCCGGCGTCGGCAAGTCGGTGCTGCTCAAGTCGATCGTGCGGCTGCTCGAGCCGGATGCCGGCAGCGTGCACGTGGACGATACCGACGTGCTCGCGCTGGAGCGCGAGCCGCTCAACGACATGCGCCGCCGCATCGGCTACGTCTTCCAGTTCGCGGCGCTGTTCGACTCGATGACGGTCTTCGACAACGTGGCCATGGGCCTGCGCCGCGCGGGCATGGCCCTCGCGGAGATCCCCGGCCGGGTGCAGGAATCGTTGGCCCTGGTGGAGATGGAGGGATACGACGACCGGCTGCCCGCGCAGCTCTCGGGCGGCCAGCGCAAGCGGGTCGGCCTGGCGCGCGCGATCGCGACCCGGCCCAAGTACCTGCTTTACGACGAGCCGACCACGGGCCTCGATCCGGTGACGACGACCGTGATCGATCAGCTCATTCAGAAGATGGCCCGGGAGCTGGGAGTGACGAGCGTGGTGGTGACGCACGACATGAAGAGCGCGTACCGCATCGCGAACCGGATCGCGCTGCTCTATCGCGGCCGCATCCGCTACAGCGGTACCGCGGCGGAGATCCAGGCGGCCGCGGACCCGGTCGTGCGCGGATTCATCGAGGGCCGTCCCGAGCTGCTGCAGGAGGCGGTGGCATGAAGCGCAATACCGAAATCCTCGTGGGCGTGACCGTCATCCTCGGCATCGCGCTGATCGTGTTCGGCACCCTCTTCCTGCAGGGCCTGCAGCTCGGTCGCGAGGAGGTCGAGGTGAAAGCGCGCTTCCGGGAGGTCGGCCAGCTGCTGGAGGGCAGCACGGTGAAGCTGCGCGGCGTCCCGATCGGGCGCGTCGTCGACATCGAGCTGGACCCGAGCGGCAACGCCGTGATCATCAGCATGTCGATCCGCGCCGACGTGCGTATGCCGCCCGATCCCAAGGTCGTGCTCTCGCCCGAGTCGATGTTCGGCGACTGGCAGGCCGAGGTCGTGCCGGGCAACCGGTTCGCCTACGACTACGAGGAGTCGCCCGATCCCGCGGTGCTGCCCGGATACGCGCTCCCCGACATCTCCCGCCTGACGGCCGTGGCCGACGAGATCGCCCAGAACCTGGCGACGATCTCGGACCGGGTGGAGCGGGCGCTCACCGAGGAGACGGCGGACAACATCCGGCTGGCGATCGACAACCTGCAGCGTCTGAGCGAGCAGCTGAACGAGCTGGTGGGCAGCCAGCAGGCCGCGCTCGCGGACGTGTCCGGCACGCTGAAAAGCACGTCCCTGGCCGCGGGCGAGGCGGCCGAGACGCTCCGGCGCACGTTCGTCGAAGTGGAGAACGCCGTGGGTGGCGGGCGTCTGGAAGCGATCGCCGGCAACGTGGAGCGCACGACCGCGCGCACGGACTCGCTGACCGCGGTGCTGACCACGGCGTCGCGCGACCTGCAGCTGGTGGCGCGCAGCGCGGACAGCACGTTCCGTGCGGTGGGCAGCATCGCGGGATCGGTGCAGCGCGGCGAAGGCTCGCTCGGCATGCTGGTGCGCGACACCGCGCTCTACCTGCAGCTGACCGAGAGCAGCCTGCAGCTGCAGGCGCTGCTGCGCGACATGCGCGAGAACCCGCGCAAGTACATCAACCTGACGATCTTCTAGCGCGTGGCCCTCTTCGTCCAGAAGTACGGCGGCACATCGGTCGGGACGCCGGACCGCATCCGGCGGGTCGCGGCGCGGGTCGCGTCGTACCGGCGGGCGGGTCACGACGTGGTCGTGGTCGTCTCCGCCATGGGGGACACGACCGATGAGCTGCTGATGCTGGCGACGCAGGTGACGCCCGAGCCGCGCGCGAGCCATCCCCGCGAGCTGGACATGCTGCTCACGGCCGGGGAGCGGATCGCGATGGCGCTCACGGCGATGGCGATCTGCGACCTGGGGCTGGAAGCGATCAGCCTGACCGGCTCGCAGGCCGCGATCATCACCGATGGCGCGCACACGGTGGCGCGCATCGAGGAGGTGCGCGCGACCCGGGTTCGCGAGGAGCTGGAGGCCGGCCGGGTGGTGATCGTGGCGGGCTTCCAGGGCGTGAGCCGGATGCGCGAGGTGACGACCCTGGGTCGGGGCGGCTCCGACACGACCGCGGTCGCGCTCGCGGCGGCGCTGGCCGCCGAGCGCTGCGACATCTTCACCGACGTGGCAGGGATCTACACCGCCGACCCCCGGCGCGTCCCCGACGCCCGCCTGATCACGGCGATCGGGTACGAGGAGATGATCGAGCTGGCGAGTGCCGGCGCCCAGGTCATGCACCCGCGCGCCGTCGAGATCGGTGCCCGCTACGACGTGCCGATCCGGGTGCTCTCCTCCTTCCGCGACGACGACACCGCCGGCACGCTGATCACCCGGAGGCACCGCCCCATGGAAGACCTGGTCCTGACCGGCCTCGCCTCGAATGCCGGCTACGCGCGCCTCGTGCTACGCGGCCTGCCCGCTTCCCTGGCGGCGGTCGCGCGCGTGCTGAGCGCGCTCGCGGACGCGAGCATCTCGGTGGACATGGCCGGCCACGCCGACCGGCCCGATGGGCGGCGCCAGCTCCAGCTGTCGGTCCGCGAGGAGGACCTGCCGCGCGCCGAGGTGCTGGTCGCCCGCCTGCTCGCGGAGCTGGGCGGCGAGCGGGTCGAGAGCCGGGGCGGCCTGAGCCGGGTGACGCTCGTGGGCAGCGGCATGACCGGCGTACCGGGCGTTTATGCCCGGGCGCTGGAGGCGCTGGTCGCGGCCGGCATCGAGGTCCATGCGATGTCCACATCGCCGATCACGATATCGCTGCTGGTCGAGGCCGACGCCGAGGAGCGGACCTTGCAGATCCTGCACGCAGCATTCGATCTGGCGAAGGGCCGTTCATGAGAGTCGCGATCCTGGGTGCGACCGGCGCCGTCGGTCGCACCATGCTCCAGGTGCTGGAGGAGCGGAAGTTCCCGATTGACGTACTGGTGCCGCTCGCGTCCGCGCGATCGGCCGGGACGGACATCGCCTGGGGCGGCCGGTCGTGGCGCGTGCAGGTGCCCGAGGCGGGCAGCTTCCGGGATTGCGAGGTGGCGCTGTTTTCGGCGGGCGCGACCCGCAGCCGGGACTGGGCGCCGCGCGCGGCCGCCGAGGGCGCGCTCGTGATCGACAACTCCTCGGCCTGGCGGATGGACCCGGGGGTACCGCTGGTCGTGCCGGAGGTGAACGCGGAGGCGGCCGCGGCGCGGCCGCGCGGCATCATTGCGAATCCGAACTGCGCGACGATCCAGCTGGTGATGCCGCTCGCCGGCCTGCAGGCGGCGGGCGGGCTGCAGCGCGTGGTCGTCACCACGCTCCAGTCGGTGTCCGGCGCGGGCCACCGGGGCAGCGTGACACTCGAGGCGGAGCTGGCCGGCAAGGCCGCGCCCGACTCGCCGTTCCGCGGACCGATCGCCGGCAACGTGATCCCCTGGATCGGCGAGCGGCGTCCGGATGGCTGGAACGAGGAGGAGGACAAGATTCGGCAGGAGACCCGCAAGATCCTGGGGCTGCCCGAGCTGGCGGTGGTGGCGACCTGCGTGCGCGTGCCGGTGCGGGTCGGTCACTCCATCTCGGCCACCGCCCAGCTGGAGCGCGCGCTGCCGCGCGAGCGCGTGCTCGAGGCGCTCGGCGCGATCCCGAACCTGGTCGTGCACGACGCCGGGCGCGATCCGCTGCCCGCCGCGATCGCCGGCCGCGACACGGTGCACGTGGGACACGTGCGCATCGACCCGGATGATGCGCGCGTGGTGCACCTCTGGATCGTGGCGGACAACCTGCGCAAGGGCGCGGCGACGAACGCGGTGCAGATCGCGGAGTCCGTGCTGGCCGCGCGCGCGGGGGCGCGGTGAAGGGACCGTCGCGGCCGCGGCGGCGCGGCGGGGCTCGACGGGCGCGCATCGAGACGAGCGCTGGCGGCGTGGTGTGCCGCCGCAACGGCGATGCGCGCGTGCTGTTGATCCGCGATCCGTATGCGAACTGGGGGTTGCCCAAGGGCCATATCGAGGGCGGTGAGACGCCGGCCGAGGCCGCGGTGCGCGAGGTGCGCGAGGAGACCGGGCTCGCCGACGTCGCCCTGCTCACGCAGCTGCCCACGATCGACTGGTACTTCCGCGACCGCGGCCGCCTGGTCCACAAGTTCTGTCACTTCTTCCTGCTCGAGGCGCGCCAGGGAGAGCCGGTGCCACAGGTCGACGAGGGCATCACCGAGTGCGTCTGGCTCGCGCTCGAGGAAGCCATGCGCACGGTCAGCTATGCGAACGCACGCGAGGTGATCCGCGCTGCGAGCCACTGGCTGACGACCGAACCCGGCTGAACATGAGCGAAACATCGCTCGCGTCGAAGCGCGACCAGCCGCTCGAGGGCCGCGTGCTGTATGCCGCGATCGTGTTCGCGGCGGCGGCCCTGCTGCTGCACGCCGTACTGCCCGTGCTCTCCCCGGTCGTGCTCTATCTGCTGCTGCTGCTGCTGCTGACACCCTACCGCGGCACGCGCGAGCACCTCCTGCTGGTGGCCGGCGCGACGCTGCTCGTGCTGCTCTGGCTGCTGCACGCGCTCGGCTCGATCCTGGCCCCGTTCCTGATCGCCTTCGTGATCGCCTACATCCTCGATCCGGCCGCGGACGCGCTGGAACGGCGACGCGTGCCCCGCAGCCTCGCGGTTGCGCTGCTGCTGGTCCCGGTGCTGGCCGGCCTCGCGCTCGCGCTCATCTTCGGCATCCCGGCGCTCGCGCAGCAGGCCGCGGACCTGGTCGAGCAGATCCCGGCCGCGCTCACGCGCGCCGTGCGCTGGCTGCAGGGCCTGCGCACGCGCCTCGAGGGTCTGGACCTGCCCTTCCTCTCGGGCGAGGCGGTGGCGCGGCAGCTCACGCTCGATGAGGCGCGCGTGGCGGCGTTCCTGCAGGCGCAGCGGCAGGCCGTGCTGGAGCACGCCTGGGGCACCGTGCTCGGCGTCGGGCGCGGCTTCGGCTTCGTGCTCACGCTGATCGGCTACGTGGTGCTCACGCCGGTGCTGATCGTCTACCTGCTGCGCGACTTCAACCGCATCACCACGCGCCTCGAGCAGCTGGCGCCCGCGTCCCGCCGCGAGCGCTGGATGGGATTCGCCCGGGAGTACGATCACCTGCTCGCGCGCTTCCTGCGCGGCCAGGTCATCGCGGCGCTGATCGTGGGTGTGCTCACCTGGATCGGACTGCTGATCGTCGGCTTCCCCTATTCCGGGCTGGTCGCGGCCACGGCCGGGGTCTTCAACCTGGTGCCGTATCTCGGCCTCATCGTGAGCGTGATCCCGGTCGTGTTCATTGCACTCCTGAGCGGCAGCTTCCTCGGCCTGCTGCTCAAGGCCGGCATCGTCTTCTTCATCGTACAGCTCATCGACTCGACGGTCACCGGTCCGCGCATCGTCGGTGAGTCGGTGGGGCTGCACCCGGTCTGGGTCATCCTCGCGCTCGCGATCGGCGGCTTCTTCCTGGGCTTCGTGGGTCTGCTGCTCGCCATGCCCGCGGCGGTGCTGATCAAGCTGCTGCTGCGTGATGCGCTGGCCCGCCAGGGCCGTGCCGCGCCACCCTCGGCGCCGCCGGCTCCGCCCACCCCGGCGGGGTGAGCACGCGTGGCGCCGCGCATCCTCTCGCTGCCCAACCTGATCTCGCTGCTGCGCATCCCGCTCGCGATCGTGTTTCTGCTCTATCGCGACACCACGCTGCGGCTCGTGCTGATCGCCCTCGCCGCCGCATCCGACTTCCTGGATGGGTACCTGGCCCGCCGGCGCGGACGTACCCGACTCGGGGCGATCCTCGACCCGGTCACCGACAAGACCTTCCTCGTCACCGCGCTCATCAGCCTGGCCGTGAACGGGCCGCTGCGCCTGACCGAGCTGCTGGTGCTGCTCGCCCGCGACATCGCCGTCGCGCTCGGGTTCGCGATCGTGGTACTCCGGCGCGCGCCGATGCAGCTGAGTGCCCGTTTCCCGGGAAAGCTCGTGACCGTGCTTCAGCTGGCCGCGCTCGTCGTGCTGACGGCGTTTCCCGCCTGGCGCATGCCCGTGATCATCGCGGTCGGTCTGGCCAGTGTCATAGCCATCGGCGATTACGGCAGCAGCGCCGTGCGCGCCTTGCGCGCCCGCGAGCCCGGGCACTAGCATGCCGCCCGCCTGAGGGCCACCTTCAGAGGTTCATGGCAGCTGAAGCGAGAGATCTGACCATCATCGGCGGCGGCCCGACCGGCCTGTTCGGCGCCTTCTACGCCGGACTGCGCGGGCTCTCCTGCCGCATCGTCGACTCGTTGCCCGAGCTGGGCGGCCAGCTGACCGCCCTCTATCCGGAGAAGTACATCTACGACGTGGGCGGACTGCCCCGCATCCTCGCCCGCGACCTGGCCCGCAACCTGATCGAGCAGGGACTCCAGTTCGGCGCGGAGGTGCGCCTCGAGGAGGAGGTCCTGGAGCTGCAGCCCGACGGCGACGGCTGGCACGTGGTCACGAACCGCGAGACCTATCCGACGCGCGCCGTGCTCATCGCCGCCGGCAAGGGCGCGTTCTCGCCGCGGGTGCTCGAGTGCCCGGGTTACGACACGCTCCTGGGGAAGGGCGTCGCCCACCACGTGAAGGACCCGGAGCACTACCACGACCGGAGCGTGCTGATCGTGGGCGGCGGTGACTCCGCGGTGGACTGGGTGCTCAACCTGCGCGGGCGCGCGCGACGCCTGATCCTGATTCACCGGCGCGAGGGTTTTCGCGCCCACGCGCAGTCCATGAAGCAGCTGCAGGACGGCGTCGCCTCGGGCGAGATCGAGCTGCTCACGCACCGCGAGGTGCGCACCATCCATGGCGAGGCGTGCGTCCAGGCGGTCACGATCTTCGACAACCGCACCGGCGAGGAAACCACGTACGAGGTCGATGCGGTACTCGCGCTGATCGGCTTCAAGCCGGACCTCGGGCCGATTTCCCGATGGGGTATCGCGCTGGAGCGCAACGCGATCCGGGTCTCGGACCAGCTCGAGACGAACCTCACGAATGTGTACGCGGCCGGTGATATCGTCCGTTACGAGGGCAAGATCGAGCTGATCGCGACCGGCTTCAGCGAGGCGGCCATGGCGGTGAATCATGCGGTCCACGCGCTCAACCCGAAGGCGCGTTACAATCCCGGCCATTCCACCAACCTGAAGGTGTTCAAGGATCGCGAGGACGCAGAGGCAGCCAGCGCGACGTCCTGATGCCCTCTGGCACGGATCGTGTAACGACCCGACCCCCTGGCGGCAGCCCGCTTCCCGGAGCCCCGACGAGAGTCGCGCACACCATGACCGACAACGCGAAGAAGACGATCCTGCTGGTCGAAGACAACGAGGACAACCTCGTCGTTTACCGGACCATCCTCGAGCACGTCGGTTACAACGTCATCGAGGCACGTGATGGCGAGGAGGGTGTGAGCCGGGCGCGGGAGCACCATCCGGACCTGATCCTGATGGACATCTCGATTCCGAAGATGGATGGCTGGGAGGCGACGCAGCGCCTCAAGGATGATGCCGACACGCGCGACATTCCGATCATCGCGCTCACCGCGCACGCGCTCGAGGAGGATCGCCAGAAGGCGGTGCAGGTGGGTTGTGACGGGTACCTGGCAAAGCCGGTCGAGCCGCGCCGGGTCGTGCAGGAGGTCGAGCGATTCGTGGGCGGACCGGCGCGCACCGAGGTCGGTGGCGCGGGCGCAGCGAGTTAGCTAGACGGCGATCCAGCGATCGATGGCGCGCAGGGTCGCGAGGCAGGCAGCCTCGTCGATGGAGCGAGCCGGCTCGATCGCCACCATTCCCGAGAGCTGGGCGAAGCGGCGGTTCACGGCCGCCTCGATGCTCACCGCCATGTAGCGCCGCCCGAAGAGCGGCACCACGGCAATCCCCTCCAGCCCGAGCGCCAGGTCCTCCAGCGTGTGCTCGGCCGCGCGCAGCGTCGCGATCGCCGCGGCCCGCGAGCGGCCCGCCTCACTGTCCAGCTCCGACGCCTCGCCGGCGATGATGTCCGCCCCGCGCGCCAGTCGGACCCGGCACGTGATGCGGCTGCCGTCGCGCCCCCACGTGACGTCGTGCAGCACCAGGAACCGGCCGGGCGTGCCGCCGCCGCTCGCCTCCCCGAGCGACGCCACCGGCACCACCCGCAGCGCCGAGGGCGCCACCGGGTAGCCGCGCTGCTCCAGCACGCGCGTGGCGGCGTGCGCGATGATGCTCGCGGACGCGTGCGGCTGCGTGTGCAGCCGCACCTGCGCCAGGCCGCCGTCCGCATCCAGCCAGACCGCGGCCGCCAGCACGCCGGGCAGCCGCTCCAGCTCCTCACCGAGCTGCTGCGAAGGTTCCCCCGAGGGCATCGTCGCCCACGCCTCCATCTCCGGTTCCCTCACTCCTGGGTCAGCCAGCGGTTCACCGCGTGCAGCGAGGCCAGGATCGCCGCCTCCTCCGGCGAGCGCTGCAATATCGCCACACCCGTAAGCGGTTCGGTACGGCGTCCCTGCACCGATTGCGCCGCGATCAGCACAAATGTGCGGCCGTGCGCCTCCACCAGAGCTGCGTTCTCCAGCATCAGGTCCTGCGCATCCCGTGCCGTGTGAAGTGCCGCAAACAGGCCACGCGCCGCAGCTTGCGCCCGCCCGAGCGGCGTGCTCGGCCCGGCGCCCGAGCCCGTGTAGTGCTCGCTGCCCCGCGAAACCGTCACGTGACAGACCGTCTCGCGGTTCGTCTGGTGGCGAACATCGTGCCCGACGAACTGGTACCGCACCGCCAGGTCCGCTGCCCCCGCCGGACCGGCCTCCGGCGCCGGCTCCGCCGGCGCATCCGCCGCATCCACCGGTGCCCCCGGCTCCGCGACCGCCGCCCCGGCGGGCCACGCGTCGGCCTCCCCCCCGGCCTCCCGGCCACGCCGCTCCACCAGCTCCCCGGCCGGCGTCAGCTGGTCCGCACGCACCTGCGCCACGCTCACCACCCGCCGGTCGATCACGATCCCGAGACCCGCACTCAGCGCGGACTCCACGTTGCGAACCACCTGCTTCGGATGCAGCGCGTCCGACGCCAGCACGTGGATCTCGTCCAGGCGCCCCATCGCATTCGCGATCACCCGCGCCGAGACGATGCCCGCGAGCGAACACAGCAGGCGCTCGACTTCGGCCTCCGGATGCGCGGCGAACTCTGCAGACTTCATCATCGCTTGGTGGCTCGGTTTACGTCGCGGGCGGGCGCTCGCAACCTAAATGCGCGCCGCCACCCTCGCCAGCGCGGCGCGCGGTTGACCGCGCACGGCGGTGCAAGTATATTACTGGGCGGTTGATTAGTGCCCCTGGACGTGAGTGGCAATGATGGCGGAGCGCAGGCTCGAGCAGGTCGTGATCATCGGGTCGGGACCGGCGGCGTGGACGGCGGCGATCTACGCCGCGCGGGCGAACCTCGAGCCGATCGTATACGAGGGTGAGCCGTCGCGGGAGATGATCCCGGGCGGCCAGCTGATGTGGACGACGGACATCGAGAATTACCCGGGATTTCCGGAGAGCGTCGGTGGTCAGGACCTGATGGACCGGATGAAGGCGCAGGCGCTGCGTTTCGGGACGCGTGCGGAGATGGAGAACATCGTGTCGGTTGAATTCGGTCGCCGCCCGTTCGTGCTGCAGCCGACGTATGGCGACGCGTTCGAGGCGCGCGCGGTGATCGTGGCAACGGGGGCGCGGGCGAACTGGCTGGGCCTGCCGAACGAGGAGCGGCTGGCGCGCACAGGCGGCGGGGTCTCGGCGTGCGCGGTGTGTGACGGAGCGCTGCCGGCGTTCCGCAACCAGGTGCTGGCGGTGGTGGGTGGTGGGGATTCGGCGATGGAGGAGGCGACGTACCTGAGCAAGTACGCTCGTGAGGTGCTGCTGATCCATCGCCGGGACGAGTTCCGTGCGTCGAAGGTGATGGTGGAGCGGGCGCTGTCGAACCCGAAGATCCGGGTGGAGTGGAACACGCAGGTAGTGGAGGTGCTGGGCGACGGCTTCGTGACCGGGCTGCGGGTGCGCGACACGGGTACGGGAGCGGAGCGCGAGCTGGCGGTGGGGGGGCTGTTCGTGGCGATCGGGCACACGCCGAACACGGAGTTCGTGCGTGGCCAGGTGGAGCTGCATCCGAGCGGCTACATCAAGGTGGTCCCGGGGCGTACGTGCACGAGCGTGGACGGCGTGTTCGCGGCGGGCGACGCGGCGGATGACTACTACCGGCAGGCGGTGACGGCCGCGGGCACGGGTTGCATGGCGGCGCTCGAAGCGGAGCGCTGGCTGGCGCACCAGGGTGTAGCGGAAGCGGTATCGCCGGTGCTGGAGACCGCGGAAGCGCAGCCGCCGGGCGGCCGTTAGCGAGGATAGAGGCCGGGTGCAACGAGGGAGCGGGTCGCGGATCCGCTCCCTTTTCGTTCAGGAGGGCGGCTGCGCAGGCAGGGTCAGCCGGAACGTGCTGCCCGCGCCGAGGCGCGATTCGACCGAGAGCGTGCCGCCGAGCAGCCGGGTGAGCCGGCGCGAGATGGACAGGCCGAGGCCGGTGCCACTGCCGCCGCCGGCCTCCACCTGGGTGAACTCGTCGAAGATGCGCTCCATGTCGTCGGGAGCGATGCCGCGCCCCTGGTCGATGACGTCGATGCACGCGCCGCCATCGGGGAGCGCGCGCCAGGCGACGCGGACGGGCCGCGATTCTCCGAACTTGATCGCGTTCGAGAGCAGGTTGAGGAGCACCTGGCGGACGCGGCGCGGATCGGTCCGGAACCGGTGCGTGCCGGTGCCCTCGACGGTGATGGTGGTGTGGTGCTGGCGAGCGAGGGCTTCGACCGTGTCGAGCAGCTCATCGACGAGCGACGGGAGGCTGGTGGGCTCGACCTGCAGCTCGACCCGGCCCGCCTCGATCTTCGCCATGTCGAGCACATCGTTGACCAGCTCCACGAGGTGGCGCGCCGCGCGTTGCGCGCGCTCGAGGCCGGCGCGCTGGGCGTCGCCGAGCGGCCCGTGCAACTCGGCGAGCAGCAGGTCCTGGAAGCCGAGGATGGCGTTGAGCGGCGTGCGCAGCTCGTGGCTCATGGCGGCGTAGAAGCGGGCGCGCGCGTTCGATGCGCTCTCCAGCTCCTGGGTGCGCTGGTGCAGGGCATCGTTCGTGGCGGCCAGCTCGCTGGCCTGCTCCTCCATCTCCACCGCCTGCGCTTCCAGCTCCGAGGCCTGCGCCTCCATCGCGGCCTGGGCGCGGCGTTCGCGCGTGAGGTCACGGATCATGACGGCGCGCACGTGCTGGCCCGCGGCCTGGACGGGCAGCACGAGCAGCTCGCCGACGGCGACGTCACCGTCGCGGCGCACGAGCTCGAGCTCAATCGGACGGGGCGGGCTGGCGGGTGCGAGCGCGAGCCGCTGGTCGGGCCGGGCGAGCACGAGCAGCTCGGTGAGCGGCCGTCCGAGTGCCTCATCGACACCGTAGCCGAGCAGCCGCTCGGCGCCCGGATTCCACGACAACACGACGTCGCCCGCACCGATCGAGATGATGGGCTCGGGCGCGGCCTCGAGCAGGGCGGCGAGATAGGCATCGGAGATGAACGTGCGGCCGGCAGCGCGACGCTCGAACGCGGCGACCTGCACGTGCACGCTGCTCCGCATGGCGCGGTAGCTGCGGCGGGTACGGGTGAGCGCGGCGGCCCGCTCGAGCAGCGCCGCGCCGACGTCGTCGGGCGGCACGATCCAGATCTCACCGAGTCCCGGCGTGAAGAGCAGCGAGCGCTCGAGCACGGGACGCACCGCATCGGGCGCGACGATGATGGACTGCAGCGAGGCATCGGTCGCGTGCACGCCGCGGGCGCGCTCCACCGCGTCGCCGAGCCGGCCGTCGATGAAAGCGCAGCCGGCACCGGCCGCGGCCCCGGGCGCGGTCGCGGCGGCGGCCTTCACCATGCCGTCGAGTGCCGCCTCCCAGGGAGCGGGCGGCTCGGACGGGTCGCGGACCACGAGCGCGACCGGCGGGGCGGAGCTCACAGCAGCGGCAGGCTGAGGAGGGCGCGTCCGACCCACGTCTTGAGCAGGTCGGTGGTCGGCGACATGACGTGTGCGGCGCGCGCATCGCGCAGCATGCGGGCGAGCTTCGCATTGTCGCGGTAGCCGACGCCGCCGACCAGCGTCATGGCCTCGTTGCATACGTGCACGGCGGTGTCCGCGGCCGCGGCCTTGCACGCGAGCACCGCCACGAGTGCGTCCGGGTCACCCGCGTCGGCGGCGTCGGCGGCGGCGTAGACGAGCCGGCGGGTGCGGGCGACGTCGAGCCAGAGCTCGCCGAGTCGGTGCGCGAGTACGGGCTGAGCTCCCAGCAGCTCGCCGGAATGGGAATGGCGGCGGCCGCCCAGGTGCTCGCGGGCCAGCTCCAGCGCCGCGCTCGCGACGCCGGTATAGGTGCCGGCCATGGCCATCAGGAAGTAGGGCGCGACCACCTCGAAGACGTACCATAGCTGATCGCCGGGCTCGCCCAGCAGCTGCTCGCGCGCGAGCGGGACGCGCGCCAGCTCGAGCGTGCGCGAGCTGTTGCTGCGCATGCCGAGTCCATGCCACTCGTCGCCCCAGCGCAGCTCCGGCAGGTCGCGATCGACGACCACGCAGCTGAACGAGCCGGTGTCCTCGCTCTCGGACGTCGCCGTCGAGACGACGTACGAATCGGCGTGCCCGCCGTTCGTGATGAAGCTCTTCGTGCCCTCGACCTGGAAGCCCGTGCCGTTCGCCGTGAGCCGGGTCTGGGGCAGCCAGAAGAACGCGCCGGTGCCGGGCTCGCTCAGCGCCAGCGTGGTGATGTGCTCGCCCCGGGCGATCGGCTCCAGGTAGCGCTGCTTCTGGTAGTCAGTGGCTTTTGCCGCGATCACCGCCGTGCCCACGCAGTGCATGGCGTAGCAAAGCGCGGTCGAGGGGCTCTCCGCGGCGAGCGTCTCCGCGAGCGCAACCAGCCCGGTGAGGCGCTGCTCGTGGCCGCCCTGCGCGCGGGGTACGTGCAGGCCCATCAGGCCGGCGGCCGCGAGCTCACGCATGGCGGGCGCCGGCCACACCGCGGCCGCGTCCTCCTGCTCGGCGTTGGCCGCCACCACGGTGCTCGTGATCTCGCGCGTGGCCTCGACGAGCCTGCGCAGCTCCGGAGAATTGACGGAATCCATGCTCGACCGCACGTGTAAAGAAAGGGGCCGCTGCGCGGCCCGGCGACACCCACTAACGGGCAAGGTGCGTGCCCTTGTCCGCGCGCGCTGGCGGCGCGCGACAGCTCAGAAGATGCGGCGGAGCAAGCGGCCCACGGCGCTGCCCTCGGGGTGCAGCGGGCAGAACTCGGCCGGCTCGGTGCCGGGCAGGAAGTACTCGGTGCGGACGGCGTCGAGCGGGCACCGGCTGGTGGCGAGGAGGCCGGTCCCGCCGTCGACCGGGAGTTGCACGAGGTGGGCAGGAGGCGTCCAGCGTCCTGGTGCCGGGCGCCCGCGATAAACGCGCTTCATGAGGTCCGCCCAGACCGGCGCCGCGAGGCTGCCGCCGAAGGCGCCGCTGGTGATGGTCGCGGGCTGGTCGAAGCCGAGCCACACGGCGCCGGTCAGCTCGGTGGTCATGCCCACGAACCACACGTCCTTCGCATCATTGGTCGTGCCGGTCTTGCCCGCGGCGGCAGGATAGAAGCCGAGGCGGCGCACGGCGCTGCCGGTGCCGCGGTCGACCGCATCCTCGAGCATGCTCGTGGTCAGGTATGCGACGCCGGCATCGATCACCTGCCGGTGCGTGGTCGGCGCCGCCCAGAGCAGCTTGCCGCGCGCGTCCTCGACGCGCGTGATCAGCGTGGGCGTGACCGCACGGCCACCGTTGCCCAGCACCGCGTACGCGGCCGCCAGCTCGGCCGGCACGACCTCCGCCGCGCCCAGGAAGATCGAGGGGTAGGCCGGGACCGGCGTGCGGATGCCGAGCTTCCTGGCCATCGCCGCGACCTGCTCCGCTCCGACCCACGTACCGACCCGCACCGCCGCGTGATTCGAGGAGAGCGCGAGCGCATCGCGCACGCTCAGCTGCGCGATGCTGTCCGGCACCAGATCATCCGGCCGCCACGCGACCGCGCCCGCATTGGCGACGCTCACCGGGGTGGTCTCGATGCGATCCGCGGCGCTCATGCCGGCCTCGAGTGCCGCCGCGTACACGATCGGCTTGAAGGCGGAGCCCGGCTGGCGCCGGGCGAGCAGGGCACGGTCGTACGAGGAGTGCGAGAAGTCACGCCCGCCGACCAGGGCGCGCACTTCGCCGGTGCGGCTGTCCAGCAGGACCACGACGCCCTGGAGGTAAGGCGACCCGGAACCCTCGGCCGGCGGCAGTTTCCCGCCCGGTACCGGGTGGCGATACCGGCCGTGCGCGCCGCTCTCGATGCTGCGGATCTGCGCCAGCAGGATCTCGTGTGCCGCCCGCTGCATGGCCGGGTCGAGACCGGTATACACGCGCAGTCCCTGGATGGCCGCATCACCGCCGAAGCGCTCGCGCAGCTCGCGGCGGATCGCGGCGACATAGTACGGCGCGGGGCCGGAGGCCTCGAGCGGCTCCGCGAGCGCGAGCGGCTCCCGCTTGGCACGCGCGGCCGCTGCCGCCGTGATCACCTGCTCGCGCGCCATCACGTCCAGCACCACGTTGCGCCGCTGGATGGCGCGGCGCGGCTGCTTGCGCGGGTTGTAACCCTCCGGATTCTTCACCAGCCCCACGAGCAAAGCCGCCTCGCCGAGCGAGACGTCGCGCACGGGCTTGCCGAAATAGCCGCGCGCGGCCTCCTCGACGCCGTACAGGCCGTCGCCCATGTAGACCTGGTTGAGGTAGCGCTCCAGGATCTCGCGCTTCGAGAAGTGCTCCTCGATCACGCCGGCCAGCTGCACCTCGCACAGCTTGCGACGGAGCTTGTCGGTGCGCGGCAGCTCCTCCGGGAAGACGTTGCGGGCCAGCTGCATGGTAATGGTGCTGAAGCCCTCCTCGAGGGAGCGCGACCGCAGGTTGCGCAGCAGGGCGCGACCGACGCCGCGCACATCGACGCCATCGTGCCGCCAGAAGCGCCGGTCCTCGACCGCCACGAAGCCGCGCGAGACGCTGGCGGGCACGTCGCCCAGGCCGATCACGACCCGTCGCTCGTGCGACAGGTCGGCGATGCGCGAGCCATCGATCGCGAACACGCGCGTCGCCTCGGGCGGCCGGTACTGGCGGAACGCCGCCAGGCTGGGACAGTCCTGCGCGCGCGCGGGCAGCGCGGCGAGCGAGAGCGCGAGGAGCGCGGCGAAAAGCGGCTTCAGGGCGGCCGGCATCGGGTTCATGGCAGCGTGATACCCTGGACCGCGGCGCCGTGAGCCATACCGCTCGCGCTCGAGGATACCTGCCGATACCGCGGCCGCATCAGACTGGCGCTCAGAGCAGCAGCCGCCCGCCATCGACGACCAGCACCTCACCGGTCACGAAATCGCTGCCGGCCAGATACAGCAGCGCCCGGGCGACGTCCTCCGGGGTGCCGGCCCGCTCCAGCACGCGCCGGTCGGCACCGCCGGCGTAGTCGGTGCCGTCGTAATCCTCGGGTGGGAGCACGGTGCCGGGCGCGATCGCGTTGACGCGCACGTGCGGCGCGAGTGCCCGGGCGAGACCCCGGGTGAGGTGCAGCAGTCCGGCCTTGGAGACCGCGTGCGGGATGAACGAAGGCCAGGGCTGGAACGCCGACAGGTCGACGATGTTGATGATCGTGCCGTGCGCCGCGCGCAGCGCGTCGGCCGCAGCCTGGGCGAGCAGGAAGGGCGCCTTCAGGTTCACGCCAAGCACCCGGTCCCAGTCCTCCGGCGTGATCTCGGCGAGCGGCGCGCGCTCGAAGCGCGAGGCGCTGTTCACCAGGATGTCGAGGCGTCCGAACGCGTCGAGCGCCGCCGCGACGAGGGCACGCGCCTGCTCCGGCTGCGCGATGTCGGCCCGCACCGCGCGGGCACGCCGGCCGAGCTGCTCGATCGCTGCCACCGTCTCGGCTGCGGCCGCGGCCGACTGGTGATAGTTCACGATCACGTCGGCGCCGGCCTCGGCAAGCGCGAGGGCGAGCGTGCGTCCGACGCGCCGGCCGGCGCCGGTCACGAGCGCGGTGGTTCCCCGAATCTCCATGCCGGCAAACCTAGTAGCGGGGTTCCGGGGCAGCAATTAAACTCCCGGCGCCGGACCCTTCCACGGAGGTGACATGGAGCTGCGGGGCAAGGTCGCGATCGTGACCGGGAGCACGCGCGGCATCGGCCGCGCGATCGTCGACGCGCTGCACGCGGCCGGCGCGCGCGTGGTGGTGAGCGCCCGCAGCGGGAGCGCGGCCGAGGCGGTCGCGGGCGAGCTCGGCGAAGGCGCGCTCGGTGTCGCCTGCGACGTGCGATCCTACGAGGATTGCGCTCGTCTGGTCGAGCGCTGCCGGGCCGAGTTCGGACGGCTGGACATCCTGATCAACAACGCGGGCATCGGGGCGTTCGCGCCGGTGCGCGAGCTGGCCCCCGCGACCTGGCGCGACGTGATCGGCACGAACCTGGACGGCGTCTTCTTCTGCTGCCACGCCGCCCTGCCCGAGCTGATCGCGGCCGGCGAGTCGTGGATCATCAACATCGGCAGCCTCGCCGGCAAGAACGCGTTCCCGAACGGCGGTGCCTACAACGCCAGCAAATTCGGGTTGATCGGCTTCAGCGAAGCGCTCATGCAGGAGGTCCGCCACCAGGGCGTGCGGGTCAGCTACATCATGCCCGGCAGCGTGGCCACCGACTTCAACCTGCCGAGCGAGCGCGGCGCCGACGCCTGGAAGGTCCAGCCCGAGGACATCGCGCAAATCGTGCTCGACCTGCTCGCCATGCCCGGACGCACGCTGCCGAGCCGCGTCGAGGTGCGGCCCTCGCGGCCGCCGCAGCGCTGACCCAGGAGGACGGATGAGCCCACCATCGTTCCGGACCGAGAGGGATTCGCTCGGCGAGATGCAGGTGCCGGAGGCCGCGCTCTGGGGCGCCCAGACGCAGCGTGCGGTGGAGAATTTCCCGATCAGCGGGCTGCGCTTCCCGCGCGCGTTCATCGCCGCGCTCGGCGAGGTCAAGAAAGCGGCGGCGCAGACGAACGCCGAGTTGTCGCTGCTCGATGCGGGGATCGCGGAGAGCGTGATCGCCGCCTGCGACGAAGTGATCGATGGCCGTCTGGATGAGCATTTCGTGCTCGACATCTTCCAGACGGGGAGCGGCACGTCCACGAACATGAATGCCAACGAGGTGATCGCGAATCGGGCGGTGCAGCTGCGCGGCGGCGCGATCGGCGGGCGGGAGGTGCATCCCAACGATCACGTCAACATGGGGCAGTCCTCGAACGACGTGATCCCGACCGCGATGCAGGTGGCGGCCTGTGTCGCGATCCGCCGCGAGCTGATCCCGGCCCTGGCGCAGCTGCATGCCGCGCTGGCGGCGAAGGCGCGCGCGTTCGACCCCATCGTGAAATCGGGCCGCACCCACCTGATGGATGCGACTCCGGTGCGCCTGGGACAGGAGTTCGGCGGCTACGCCGCGCAGATCGCACTGGGCATCGCGCGCATCGAGGCCGGACTCGGCGACCTGGCCGAGCTGCCCCTGGGCGGGACCGCGGTGGGGACCGGCATCAACACGCACGAGCAGTTCGCCGCCAGGGCGATCGCGCGCCTGAGCGCGGCCACCGGCATCGAGTTCCGGGAGGCGGCCGACCACTTCGAGCGGCAGGCGACGCGCGATACCGTGGTCTACGTGCACGGCGCGCTCAACACGCTCGCGGTCTCGCTCATGAAGATCGCCAACGACCTGCGCTGGCTGGCGAGCGGACCGCGCGCCGGCATCGCCGAGATCACGCTGCCCGCGATCCAGCCGGGCTCGAGCATCATGCCGGGCAAGGTGAACCCGGTGATCCCCGAGGCAGTGACCATGGTCGCCGCCCAGGTCATGGGCAACCAGACCACGATCACGGTAGCCGGGTTGGGCAGCTACTTCGAGCTGAACGTGATGATGCCGGTGATGGCGCATGCGCTCGAGCAGTCGATCATGCTGCTTGCACGCGCGGCCGCCGTCTTCGCCGAGAAGTGCATCGATGGCATTACCGTGAACGAGGAGCGCTGCCGGGAGCTGCTCGAGGGCAACCTCTCGCTGGCGACCGCACTGGCGCCCGGGATCGGATACGACGAGGCGGCGACCATCGCGAAGATCGCGTTCCGGGAGAACAAGACGGCACGGCAGGTGGCCGGGGAGCGCCAGGTGCTGCCGCCCGCCGAGCTCGAGCGCGTGCTCGATGCCCGCGCCATGACGGAGCCGGGGATTCCGGGCGGCGGACCGATGCCGGGCGGCGGCTGAGCGGTGGCGGCGGCCATGGACGGGCAGGCGGGGACGCGAGCGACCGGGCGCGCGTCCCCGCTCCCGTTACCCCCTCAGACCAGCTCCTCCTGGTGCGAATGGCGCAGCGCTTCCTCCGCGGCGGCGGTCGAGAAGTCGGGCGCGCGCGCGGGCGTGAGCGTGAAGCCCTCGCTCTTCGCGATGACCACGGACGTGAGCAGGTCCGCGGTGACGTTGGGCACGGTGCGACACATGTCGAGGATGCGATCCACGCCGAGCACGAGCGCGATCCCCTCACCGGGCACGCCGACCATGGCCAGCACCATCACCATGAGCGGGATGGAGCCGCTGGGCACGCCGGCCGCGCCGATCGCCGTGACGATCGCCATGACGATGACGATGGCCTGGCTGCCAATGCTCAGGTCGACGCCGAACACCTGCGCCAGGAACAGTACCGTCAGGCCCTCGAACAGGGCCGTGCCGTTCATGTTCATGGTCGCGCCCAGGGGCACCACGAAGCCGGCGATCTGGCGCGGCACGCCGAACTCCTCCTCGGCGGTGCGCATGGTGGTCGGCAGGGTCGCGTTCGAGCTCGAGGTCGAGAACGCGGTGACCATCATGAAGCGGATGCGGCGGAAGAACTCGCGCGGCCCGATGCCGGCGAGGGTCTTCGCGAGCGTCGGCAGGAAGATGAACTGGTGGATCGCCAGGCCGATCAGCACCATGATGACGTAGAGCGAGAGCGCGCGCAGGATGTCGAACCCGAAGCGCGCCGTCACGGAGAAGATCAGGCCGAACACGCCGTAGGGCGCCAGCTTCATGGCGAAGCCGATGATCTCGATCACGGCCTGCGCGACGCCCTCCAGGAAGCGCAGCACGGGCTCGGCCTTCTCGGCCGGGACGCGCGTGAGCGCGACGCCGAACACGATCGTGAAGAAGATCAGTCCCAGCATCTCACCGCCGGCGGCGGCGGCCAGCACGTTGCGCGGCACCATGTTCACGAACGTGTTGATGCCGAAGCCGGTGGTCTCCGATGCCGCCATCTTCTCCGCCGCCTCGCCGGCGTACTGCGCGAGCAGCCCGGTGCGCACCGCCGGGTCCAGGCTGGCACCCGGCTGGATGACGTTGGCCAGGACCAGGCCGAGCGTGGCGGCGAACCCGGTCGTGAAGATGAAGAATCCGAAGGTCTTGCCGCCGACCCGGCCGAGGCGTCGCACATCGCCGAGGCCGGCGACGCCGAGGGTGAGTGTGGTGAAGACGAGCGGCACCACGACCATGAAGAGCATGCGGAGGAAGACCTGGCCGACCGGCTGCGCCACGTTGTCGACCAGCCAGAGCAGGCGCGGCTCGTCGTGCCAGAGGAAGTTGCTGGCGACGCCGGCGGCGGCGCCGAGCACGAGCCCCAGCAGGATGCGCGTGTGCAGGGGCATGCCCCGGCCTCGGCTCGACTCAGCTGCCATCAGCCCCGCTCCCGGCTCGAGGTTGGGTCAGGCGACGCCGGCTAGGAGGTGCCGTTCACGGCGGAGATCGCAGGCGTGCCGTCGTGCGAATTTCCGTTGGTATAGATGATCCGCTGCAATCCCGCAAGGCGACGCGCCAGCTCGTCGCGGCGCAGACGGTTGAGCGTCCAGAGCCCGTTCTTGCGACGATCGATGACGCCCGCGCCTTCCAGCACGGAGAGGTGATGCGAGACGAGCGAGGGAGAAAGTCCCAGCGCGCTGCAGATGGCGCCGCAGGTGAGCTCGGGCGCATCGAGCGCGAGCAGCTCGACGATGCGGTAGCGATTGACGTCCGAGAGCGCCGCGAGCACGCGCACGGTATCGTGCGCCGGCGCCGTTCCTGCCTGTGGATCCACGAGTCCTCCGCTGCGGCCTGCAACCGATGGTGGTCACGGTCGCAGCATGAATACCCGCGCTCCGGAGCGGGGGTCCGGGCCCCTCAGGCGGCGGGCACCTGCAGCAGCCGGAGCGGGCAGGCGCGCACCACCCCGGTGCCGGCGAGCAGCTCGAACTGGTAGAGCCCGGTGACCGGGAAGACCACCTTCTCGAGGGGCATGATCAGGCGGGTCTGGGGCGGCCCGCCGCCGGGTTGTGCGCTGACCTCGGTGTGCCCCTCGATGGTGAGCACCTTGCGGCCGTTCGGCGCCAGCAGGTCGGCGCGGAGCGGCTGGGGGCCGGTCTCCGCCGCGTCCCACTCGACCACGAACACCGCCGTCATGTGCTCCTGCACGGCCGGGAAGCCGGGCGCGTTCAGCTCGTGGAAGACGCCGATCAAATCGATGCGGCCGTCAGGCCGCTCGTGGGCGCTCTCGCAGAGCGCCGCTGTCGTCAGTCTCATGGGCGCGCCATAATGCCCGCGCGCGCGTGTAGTGTCAACGCCGCACGGGCATCGAGATTCGCGGGGAGACGCGGCCCTGCGAGCGCAACGCACACTGGAGGCGGGGTTGCACACGGTACCGGAAGGCGATGCCGCGGCGCGCCGGACACTGCTGGTCGCGCTCGCACATCCCGATGACGAGATCGGCTGCGCCGGGACCATGGCGCTGCACGCGGCGCTCGGTCACCGCGTCGTGATGCTGTTCCTGACGCGCGGCGAGATGACCGAGGCGCTGGGCCCGCTCGGCGCGGCCGAGGTGGCCGCGCGGCGCACCGAGCATGCCCACGAGGCGGCGGGCATCCTCGGGGCCGAGGCCCGGTTGCTCGACTTCGCCGACACGCGCATCGAGGTGAGCGCCGACGCCACGCACCAGCTGGCCCGGGAGATTGCGGTGGTGCGGCCGGACGCGGTGATCACGTGGGGCGACGCCTGGCGCCGCGGGCCGCGCCATCCCGACCACCGCGCGACCGGCGAGCTGATCCGGGGCGCGATCACGCTCGCGCGCATCACGCGGGTGGTGACGCCGCTCGCGCCGCATCGGGAACCCGCGCCGGTGTATACCATCCGCGAGCCGCATTCGCAGCTGCCGGCCGCCGCGGTCGATATCGGGGCGCACACCGGCACGCTCTTCGAGCTGGCGCGGTTCTACCGCGAGCGGGTGGGCTGGCCGCCGCAGCCCTGGCTGGAGGAGCGGATCGGCAGCGCCGGCGCGCGCTGGGGTTGTGCCGCGGCCGAGGAATTCGACGCGTGGGAGTCGCCGCCCGGCCTACGCGCGACGCTCTTCGAGAGCTGAGGTTCCGCCCCAGGGCAGCGCGAAGTCGGGGGCCTGGTAGCGCCGGTGGCCGGTCAGCCGCGCCTGCAGCGCGGCCCGCACGGCTTCCTCGTCGGTCCGCTCGAGGGCGCCCCCGGTCCAGCCCGGCAGCCCGGCCAGGTCGTCGCCGTCGAGCGCCGGCGCGCTCACCCGCTCGGCCGCCGCATCGACGTGCACGTATCCCACGGGCAGCACCACCTGCCGCGCCGTGCCGTGGTCGGCATCGATCACGAGGTAACGGACCTTCCGGGCCGCGGTGTCCACGACCAGGTCGTGGACCAGGCCGAGCAGTGCATCGCCGGCGCCGCGCACCGACCAGCCGCGGATGTCCGGCTCGCCGGCTGCCACGCGGTAGTCGGGCAGCGCGCCGAGCAGCTGGAGCGGCTCCGCGGCGGTGACGTTTCCGCCCGCCGCGACGATCGGGTGCTCGCCCGCGAAGAGACCGCCGTGATCGAAGCTCGGATGCGCGTAGTAGCGCTCGCCGTGATAGGCGCGGCCGTGCGCTTCGAGCAACGCGCGCTCGTAGGGATCGCTGATCTCGCCCGCATCGCTGTCGTACGGCGGGATCGACTCCAGCTCCTCGAGCAGAGCGGCCCGCAGCCGCACGCGCGTCGCCGGCCCGCCATCGCGGATGCGCGCGTGGCCGATGGGAACGAGCACGTGACGCGGCCGGCGCGCGAGCTGCAGGTCCAGGTAACGGATCAGCCCGGTGTCCGCCTCGGCGAGCGCACCCCACAGCTCGCCCACGTGCAGCCCCGAGGCGTCTTCCGCAGCAAGGCCGCGCAGGTCGGGCACGGCACGCAGCGGGATGCGATCATGTGCGTCATCGTTCATGCGGCTCCCGCGATGCAACGCGCATTCCTTGACACCCTTCCGCTCGCCCGGCTAGGTTCGCCCGCCCTCGACCCAGGTTCCCGGATCTCTGATGCGTTACCGTCGCGACGTCTCCGCCGGTGTCATCGTCTTCCAGCGAGGCTCCGACGGCTGTCGCTTCCTGCTGCTGCTGTCCAAGCTCACGAAACGCCCGCTCTGGGAGTTCCCCAAGGGCGGTGTGGATGAAGGCGAGACGCTGCTCCAGGCCGCCCTGCGCGAGCTCGAGGAGGAGACCGGCCTCACCCGCGACGGGATCCGGATCGTCGATGGCTTCGAGCATAAGGAAGACTATCGTTTCACGTCCGGCAAGGAGCAGGACCGCGTGTTCGTCAGGAAAGCGGTAACCTATTTCCTGGCGGAGGCGACGCACACCGACGTGCGCCTTTCCGCGCACGAGGCCAGCGAGTTCGCCTGGCTGCCGCTCGCGGAGGCGCGCGCGAAGCTGCGTTACGCGGCCCGCCGCCGCATGCTGGACGCGGCCGCCCGCCGGGCCGGCTGCCCGGGTGCCCAGCCGGCCGATTAGCGATCGCTCGTCAGCAGGCGGCGGACCCGGCCGGCGAGCAGGCGGTCGGGGATCGACAACGCCTGGCCCAGCACCTCGAACTGGGTCGCGCCCGAAAACGCCTCGACACGATCGTGCAGCAGCCGTCCGGACGGCTCGATGAACACGAGCCGACCGTGGCACGACTGCGGATCCCGCCACGACTGCAGCTGCACCCGCCAGAGCCGGCCATCCACGCGCAGCGAGCGCACGTCCAGCGCGAGGACCGCTTCCCGGCCGGGGCTCGGGCGCACCGGCTCCGGAGCCGCCGGCGGCCCGGCGCGCACCAGGCCTTGCCAGCCGCAGGTCAGGCACCAGCGCCGCTGCACCCCCGCCCGCCGGGCCAGCGCACGCGGCCGACCACGCCAGCGGCCCAGCAGCGGCTCCGTCGCGCCCGCGCACTGCGGACAGGCGCGTCCGCGGGGCAGGCCGCGATAGCCCGCCAGCGCGCTGATCGCGAGCGGTAGCAGCAGCACCAGGAGCAGGTAGGAAACGATCAGGAGAGCCACTGTTGTAGACAGGTGCCGGAGATTGTCGGGTCGCGCGCCGCCGCGCACGCGGGGCGGCCTCAATCGTGCGGGGGGCAATAAACATGCCCCCTGCGGGACGGCATCCCGGTCGACGCACGAGGCTTGCTTGACAGGCCCAGCGTGGGCCGGGCATACTGAGCGGCTGTACGCCTCTCCTGTGCGGAGAGGGCACTCGGCGTAGAGCGACGACGAGTGCTCGGCCGGGCCGGGTGGCCCGCGCCGACTACGAGAAGACCCTTATCGGAGGTGTGTATGAAGAGTTCGGTTCTGACGGTACTCGCGGCTTCGTCGCTGCTGGTCCTCGGCGCCTGCGCCGCGGACGATGACGTGGACGACCTCGACTCCGTGCAGGAGATCGAGACGCCGGCTCCGGCGCCTGCGCCGGCACCGATGCCGATGGACACGATGCCCATGGACACGATGCCGATGGACACGATGACACCGACGACCACGCCGGGCATGTAATAACCCTGCCTTCCGATAGGGTAACGGCGCGGCGCGGGGGCAACTCCGCGCCGCGCTGCTGTTGAGCCCATGCCGACTGCGCGCACCGCCCCGCAACCTGGTCCGCCGCGCGACGAGCTGGGCGCGCACGTCTCGACGGCGGGCGGCGTCGAGCACGCGCCGGCGCGCGCCGCCGCGCTCGGCAGCCGGGTGCTGCAGCTCTTCACGAAGCAGCCGAGCCGCTGGGCGGAACCCCTGCTAAGTCCCGCGGCCATCGACACGTTCCGCGCGGAGCGGGAGCGGTGCGCCATCACCTGCGCGGCCGCTCACGACGCGTACCTGATCAATCTCGCGTCGCCGGATCCGGGTCTCTTCGAGCGCTCCCTCGGCGCGTTCCGCGCCGAGCTCGAGCGCTGCGTCCAGCTCGGCCTCGAATACCTCGTGAGCCACCCCGGCAGCGCCACGGACGGAGACCGCGGGCGTGGCCTCGAGCGCAACGCGCTGGCGGTGCGGCGTGCGCTCGAGGAGGTCCCCGGCAGCGTCAGCGTGCTGCTGGAGACGACGCCCGGCGCCGGCTCCTGCCTGGGCGGCGACTTCGCGGAGCTGGCCGAGCTGATCCGGAGGATCGACATCGATGACCGGGTGGGGGTGTGCGTTGACACCTGCCATGTCTGGGTGGCCGGATACGACCTGCGCGGCGATTATGAGGGCGTGATCGCGCAGCTCGACGACGCGGTCGGGTTGCGCCGGGTACGGCTGCTCCACCTGAACGACTCGGTCGGCCCGCGCGGCTCCCGACGCGACCGGCACGCGCACATCGGCCAGGGCACGCTCGGCGATGCGCCGTTTCGCGCCCTGCTCGGCGACTCCCGCCTGGTGCGCGTGCCCAAGCTGATCGAGACGCCGAAGGACCCGGACGTGCTCGCGGCCGATCGTGCGAACCTGGCCCGGCTCAGGCGTTATCGCACCGGGTGAGGCGGTGGCGAGGGGCGCGTCGCACAAAAGCGCGAAACCGTGCAAATACTTCCGGCCGGACGCTGGCCGGCGTCCCCGGGACGAGCTCTGCAAGTAATGACAGGAGAACGATTTGTGAGGGTAGTCGGAGGGTGGCAGGGATCCTGCCCCGGGAGCTGGCACAACCTGGTCGGCCGCGGCGAGCGGGAACTCCGGGGAGAGCGCCGCGGAAAAGGCGGGCGGTCGTTGTTCGCAACGATCGCTCCGCTTTTTTTTGCGGTATGGGCCTCGGTACCGGCGTCGGCGCAACCGGTGCGACCGCTGGTGCGGGTGGGCGCGGCAGGCAGCTCCGCGCTGGTCGAGGACGCGATGGCGACACCCGGGCTGCGGCAGCGGCTGGGCACGGCGCTCGATGGGAGCGTTCGTGCATGGGCGGCGCCGGGCCCGCTGGTGGAGGCGGGGCTCGAGGTTCGGGTCCGGCCGCGGGTGCGGCTGTCGGGGCTGGTGTCGTGGCAGGGCAGCAGCCTGCAGGTGGAGGACGGCGCGGGCACGCGCCGGGTGCAGGATCTGTCGCTGCTGGGCGGGCTGCTGGAGATGGGCTTCGACGTGCGCGGCCCGTGGGAGCTGACCGCGGGAGCGGGCGCACTCACGTACCGCGCCGGGGAGGAGGGGATCTTCGCCGACGGTGCGGACATCGCGCCGCTCGCGCGCGGCGGCGCCGCGGCGCACCTGAGCTGGCGCGGGCATGCCCTGCGGCTGGGTGGCTTCGCGGAGGGCCATCCCTTCGGTACTTCGGTCATCCGCCAGCTGGGCGGATCGAACGGCCTCGTGCTCCGCTATGGCCTGCAGCTGGGCTTGATCTGGGGAGGCGGCCGATGACGAGATTGATGATCGCGCTCGGCGTGCTAACGCTGACCGCGTGCGAGAGCGCGACGCTGCCACCGCGCCGCAGCGCCGACGTCTACGAGTTCCGGCTGCCGACGACGCCCCCGGCCGTGCTCCACTGGCGCGCCGGCACGACCGTGCGCGTGTACGTCTCGAGCGATGCCGCGACCCGCGCGACCCTCGCCGACGCGCTCGCCGCGGGTGCGGCGGAATGGAACCGGTATGCGCTCTTCGCCGAGTACCGGCTCCAGGCGACGACTTCGCTCGACGACGCCGACGTCGTGCTGCGCTGGATGCACGAGCCGTCCGAGCTGGACCTCACCGGCTGCCTGCCGGCGGGCGCGCGCGCCGTCACGACGTTCTGCCTGGCCGATCCGGATTCGGTGGCGGCGGGACTGTACCGGTTCCCGGCCGCCGACGGTGCCGAGACCGACGTGCGCATGGTGGTGTCGGTGCTCGGCTCCGAGGCGACGATCGCGGGGCGGGTCGCGTCGCTGGTCACGCACGAGCTCGGCCACGTGCTCGGGATCGCGCAGCACTCCGACGTCGCCGCCGACCTGATGGCGGAGACGCAGCTGAGCCGCACCACGCTAAGCGCACGCGACGCCGCCACCGTGCAGACACTCTATCACACACGGCCGGACCTCGTGCCCTGATGTCGTTGACCGCGCCTGCCGCATCGGTTAGATTGCCGGTGCGGTTCGATAGCGTGGCGAAGGCGAAATTTTTGGGCCTACAGCACGCACTTTTGGGGCCGACTCCCAAGCTGGACGTCATGCCTCGCAAGAGGAAGACGGAATGCACGGGGGGGCTACCAGTCCTTGAGACTGGGCTCCAAAAAAACCTTCGGCGCGTTATCGAGATGGCCCGCCCCGGAACTCCGGGGCGGGCCGTTGTTCATCCCCCGGCACAGGGTTTCACGGCGAACCCGCCGGCGTGGCGGGTGGCGCGCGGCGGGCGCGCCGCGTCATGCCGCCGCGCGGCGCACGCCCTGCCGCGTCATGCCCGCCGCGCGGTGCACGCCCTGCCGCGGCGGGGCTTCTGTGCGCCGGGGTGCGCAACGCGTAGAATGGTGCAGCACTGGGAGGGAAACGCATGGCGAGGGTGAGGGTGACACGCCGGCTGCACTTCGCGGCGGCGCACCGGCTCGGTCGCGAGGACTGGAGCGAGGCGGAGAATCGGCGCGTGTTCGGGCAGTGCGCGAACCCGAACTGGCACGGTCACAACTACGAGCTGGACGTGACCGTGGAGGGCGAGGTCGATGCGCGTACCGGGTTCGTGATGGACCTGAAGGCGCTGCGCGAGCTGGTCGAGGACCGGGTGATCGCGGGCGTGGACCACGGCAACCTGAACCTGGACGTGACGTGGCTGCGCGGCATCAACCCGACCACGGAGAACCTGGTGGTCGCGATCTGGGGTCAGCTCGCGGAAGCGCTGCCGGAGCGGGTACGGCTGGTGCGCCTGGTGCTGTGGGAGACGCCGCGCAACTACGTCGAGTACGGCGGGGAGTAGTCATGGCCGAGGTCAGGGACCTGGGTGGAGTACCGCTGCAGGAGATCGTGGCGGAGCTGCTGCGCCGGCTGGGCGAGGATCCCGCTCGCGAGGGGCTGCGGCGCACGCCCGAGCGGATGGAGAAGAGCCTGCAGTGGCTGACGCGCGGCTACCGGATGTCGCCGCGCGAGGTGGTGGGGGACGCGCTGTTCGAGGAGGACCACCGGCACATGGTGATCGTGAAGGACATCGAGATGTATTCGATGTGCGAGCATCACATGCTGCCGTTCTTCGGAAAGGTGCACGTCGCCTACATCCCGGACGGGCGCATCGTCGGCCTCTCGAAGGTGCCGCGCGTGGTGGAGGTGTTCGCGCGCCGGCTGCAGGTGCAGGAGCGACTCACCGCCCAGATCGCGGACGCGCTCATGGACCTGCTCGCACCCATCGGCGTGGGCGTGATCATCGAGGCGTACCATCTGTGCATGATGATGCGCGGCGTCGAGAAGCAGAACTCGAAGACGATCACGAGCGCCATGACGGGCGTCTTCCTGGAGGACCTGCGTACGCGCGAGGAGTTTCTGCGGCTCTGCATGGTGAACAGCATCCTGAGCTAGTGGTGCCGGTGGGCCGCGGCCCGGCGCCGCCTGCCGACGGGACGCGCCGGCGCCGGCGCGTCGTTGCTGGCTCGGAGCGGCGCGGCAGCGGGTGCGGCGCCGCGGGCCGCCGCCGCCAGGAATCCGAGTTGCGCGGCACGGGGGGGTGCGCCATGCTGCGCGTGCAGCCGGTCGCGGACGCGATCGCGCTGAAGGTGCCGCCGGAGCGGGCGGTGCGGCCACATCTCATGGATCGGAACTGAACTCATGTTCGTGGTCACGGTACAGGCGCACTACGACAGTGCCCATTATCTGCGCAACTACAAGGGCAAGTGCGAGCGCATGCACGGGCATCGCTACGTGGTGGAGCTGGCGCTGGGGGCGGACCGGCTGGACGTGGCCGGCATCGCCTACGATTTCGTGGACGTGAAGCGGGAGCTGCGCGCCCTTGCCGACTATCTCGACCACGAGAACCTGAACGAGCTGGCGCCGTTCGACCGCATCGAACCGTCGGCGGAGGAGCAGGCGCGGTGGTTCTACGAGGAGCTGAAGCGCCGGCTGCCGGAGCCGATGAACGGCGGCGTGCTCTACGTGAAGGTCTGGGAAACCCCGACGCAGTGGGCCCTCTACACCGAGCGACCGGTATGGATCTGACGCGAATTCGCGCGCGGCACGCGTGCCGGGCGCTGCGGCACGGCCGCGTCCTCGTGCTCGCCGGCCTGGTCGCGGGCTGTGCCACCGGACCGGCCCCCGCGCGGACGCCGAGCGGGCCGGAGCAGGCCGAGTCGGTGATCACGCTGCCGCCGCCGCTGCCGGACACGACCGGGTTCGGCACGCACGTGCTGGCGCTGGC
Source organism: Longimicrobiales bacterium (assembly GCA_035461105.1). Lineage (GTDB taxonomy): Bacteria > Gemmatimonadota > Gemmatimonadetes > Longimicrobiales > RSA9 > VEPF01. The sequence continues at coordinate 40,551 of DATHVV010000081.1, forward strand.
GCGCTCCCCGCATCGGGTGCTGTGGGTCGGCACGTACGGGGAGGGCATCTACATGCTGCCCCGCGGCGCGCGCGAGTGGGAGCGGATCAGCGCGGCGGACAGCAGCTCGATCTCCTGGGACTTCGTCAACAGCATCGCGCCGGGCACGGACAGCCTGGAAGTTTGGTACGGCACGGTCGGCAACGGCTTCGGCGTGAGCCGCGATGGGGGCCGGACGTGGCGCAACTGGCAGTTCCGGCAGCTCGGCCCGGAATGGCAGTACGTCGCGCCCAACGGCGTCGTGCTGCGCCGCGACACGGTCTACATCGCGACCGCGGACGGGCTGCGGCTGAGTGGCGACGGCGGCGCGAGCTGGCGCTGCATCCAGGGTGCGGACCGCGTCAGCGGCGGCGCGGCACCGCGCGAGGACGGCTGCACCGAGCGGATCACGTCGCTGCCGACCGAGTACCTGCTGGCCCTCGACGTGGGTGCCGACGGCAGTATCTGGGCGGGCCATCTGCGCGGGCTGAGCGTCTCGCGCGACGGCGGCCGCAGCTGGGCGTACGCGGAGCCGGCAGAGCTGCAGCGGGAGCGGGTGCGCGCGGTGGCGGTCGCCGACTCGGGCGTGGTCTGGACGGCGACCGAGCGCACCGTGTACGTGGACTCCAGCGGCCGCGGCAACTTCCGTCCGGCCGACCTGCAGGTACCGGGATGGCCCGGCCTGCCGGGCGCGCCGCGCGCGCTGATCACGGGACCGGACGTGTACGCGCCGATGGTGGCGACATCGCAGGGCATGGTGCTCTTCGAGCGCGGTGTGGGCGCCCGGTTGCACTACCTGGCGGCCGCCGAGCGCTACCGTCCCGCGGCCGACGTGTTCGCGGGCGCGTGGCTCGGGCTGTGGCCCGTGGGCGGCGCGGCGGGCGGACTGCAGCGGGTGCTGGGCGGGGAGACCAGCGTCGGCGCGGTCGGGCTGATGCAGGTGCACGAGCCCGAGCCGGCCCGTCACCTCTGGTTCCAGCGTCCGATCGCCGACACGAGCGCGAACCCGTGGATCGACGGGACGTACCGGTACGGGTCCACCATGGGCGGCAACTTCCAGCAGCACCAGGGCGTGGAGTTCAACAACCCGGCAGGTACGCCGGTGCACGCCATCGGCGATGGCGTGGTCGTGTTCGCGGGGCCCGCCGAGGCAGGCGCGAACACGGTGGCGATCCGGCACGACCGCCGGTGGGAGGACCAGCACGTGTTCTCGACGTATTATCACAACAGCGCCCTGCTGGTGCGCAGCGGCCAGCGTGTGCGCGCGGGCGAAGTGATCGCGCGGGTGGGCAATACCGGACGGGCGACGAACGACCACCTGCATCTCGAAGTGCACGTCGCCCCGGGTCAGGACAGCGCCCGGATCATCGACCCCGCGGAACGGTTCCCGCCCCATACCGTCAACCCGCAGCTCTGGATCGAGCCGGCCCCCGGGACCGGCATCGTGGCAGGACGCGTCTTCGATGCCGACGGCGAGCCGGTCCCCGGCGCCCGGATTTACGGGCTGGTGATCGCGTACCCGGAGGAGACGCCGTTCTCGTTCGCCGAGACCTATCGCGACCGGGCCCGCCCGGATCCGGCCTACGGCGAGCACTTCGCGGTCGGCGACGTCGGCCCGGGAGTGTACCTGCTGGGCGTCAACATTGGCGACGTGCGCGTGTGGCGCCGGGTGCGCGTGGCCGCGGGCCAGGTGACGTTCGTCGAGTTCCGGCCCTGAGTGATGCACATCCTGCTCACCGACATCACGTCCTGCCCGCGCTGTGGTCCCGGCTTCGGGCTGATCCTGCTGGTCGAGGAGATCACGGACCGGCGGGTGCAGCACGGCTGGCTCGGCTGCCCGAACTGCCGGGAGCGTTACCGCATTGCGGACGGCGTCGCCGACCTGCGCGGCGGCGGCGAGCCGCTCGAGCCGTCGGCCGCGGCCGCGCCCGGCACCCACGATGCGGCGCGGCTCGCGGCACTCGCCGGCGTGACGCACGGGCCCGCGTACCTGCTGGTGGCCGGACCGGCGAGCGCCCACGCCGCGGCGCTCGCCGAGCTGCTCCCGGAGGTGCACGTGATCGCGGCCGCCGGCGAGGCCGGCAGCGCACACACCGACGTGACGCGCCTGCTCGTGGCGCGCGCGCTGCCGTTCTATTCCGGCCGGCTGGCCGGCGTCGTACTGAGCGGCGCGGCCGCGGCGGCGCTGCTGGAAGAAGGCGCACGCGTGCTCGCGCCGGGAGGGCGACTGGTGCTCGAGCCGGTACCCGGCGATGCGGCGGATCGCATCGAGCGCGCCGGCCTGCGCATGATGGCGGTCGCGCCCGATGTTGCAGTGGCGGCCCGGGCCTGAGCGATTGCGCCGTTCGCGAGAGCCCGTCTATACTTGGGCGGCCTCGGCCGCCCGGGGCTCACGCGGTGGCGCGCGTCGCGCGCTGCCGAACGCTCCCGCCGCGAACGCGCTTGCCCATGGCATTCTGGAAGAAGCTGTTCGGAGACGAGAACGATACCGTCGACTACTACCGCGAGGGGCTCGAGCTTCTCAAGGCCGGGAAGTACCACGAGGCGCTGACCTCGCTGCGGCTGGCGCTGCGGGATGCGCCGGGTGACGTCGCGGTGCTCCAGCAGATCGCGATCGCGTATACCCGCATCGGCATGACCGACGAGGCCATCAAGACCTACCGGCTCGTGCTGGAGCACGATCCGGCCGCTTCCGGGGCCCATTACGGCCTGGCGTTCCTGCTGCTGCGCGCAGGTCAGCGCGAGCCGGCCGAGCAACACCTGCGCGCGTTCCTGGCATCGCCTCCGGACGATGTGGAGGCGGTGCGTCACATCACGCACGCAAAGCAGACGCTCAAGGACCTGCAGCCGGGCGCGCCGGTCGAGGGAGAAGGCTGAGCGTGGCGGACCAGAGCGTTACACTGTGGTGGGAGAGTAAGGGGCTGGTCTTCCGCGGCGGCGCCGACGGTGGCCCCGAGGTGGTAGTGGATGGCGACGGCAAGGCCGGCGCCTCCCCCATGCAGACGCTGCTGCTCGCCCTGTCCGGGTGCATGGCCGCGGACATGGTGGACATCATGAACAAGGGCCGCACGCCAGTGGCGGCGCTGGAAGTACGCCTGGAGGGCGATCGCGCGGCGGAGCCGCCGCGCCGCTACACGCGCATCCACATGCGCATCTCGGCGGCGGGCGTGAGCGACGCCGATGTCGACAAGCTCGAGCGGGCGCTGGAGCTTTCCCGAACCACTTACTGCAGCGTGCTGCACTCACTGCGACCGGACGTCGAGATGACGTTCGAGCTGGAGCGCCGCTAGGTCCCGCCGCAGAGCCGGAGGTCCCCGCATGGAGACAGAGCAGCAAACCGCCGCGGCCGGCGGCTCGGCGGACTACGCGGCGCATCCCGCCGAGCTGCCGCACGGCACGCTGGTCGACCTGTTCTTCGAGGCCGTCGGCCACGACAAGCGCGATGCCCAGCTGCGGGCCACCCCGGCCGGCTGGCAGCCGATCGCGCATCGCGAGTTCTACGATGACGTGCGCCGGCTCGCGGCCGGATTGCGTGCGCTCGGGCTGGCACGCGGCGACCGCTGCGCGCTGCTCGCCGAGAACCGGCCCGAGTGGGCGCTCGCGGACTACGCCGCGCTCTGCATCGGCGCGCTCACCGTCCCGCTCTATCCCTCGCTCACGGCCGCCCAGGCCGGCTACATCCTCAGGCACTCCGGCGCGACCATCGCGTTCGCCTCGACCCGCGCACAGCTCGCCAAGCTGGAGGAAGCCCGGCCGCTCGCCCCCGAGCTGCGCACCATCATCGTGTTCGACGAGGTGGAGGACGGTAACACCGGTACGCTGGCGCTGCCCCACGTGCTGGAGCTGGGCGGCCGGCAGCGCACGCCGGACGCCGACTTCCGCGCCGAAGCGCAGCGGGCGCGGCCCGACGACACCGCGACCGTGATCTACACGTCGGGCACGACGGGCGATCCGAAGGGTGTCATGCTCACGCACGACAACCTGTACACGAACGTACGGGCCAGCCTGATGGAGGCGCTCGAGGTCTCGCCCGCCGACATCGCGCTCAGCTTCCTGCCGCTTTCGCACGTGCTGCAGCGCATGGTCGATTACGCGCTGTTTTCGGCGGGCGCATCGATAGCGTACGTGCCGGCCATCGAGCAGGTGCCGGCGGCGCTCGTCCAGGTGCGCCCGACCATTGCCGTGTCCGTGCCGCGGCTCTACGAGAAGACCTACGCGAAGGTGCTGAGCGCGACCGGCGTCAAGCGGAGCCTGGTGGTCTGGGCGCGTCACGTGGCGATGGCGTGGTCGGAGGCGACCGAGGCGGGCGGCCGGCCGGCGCCGCTGCTCGCGCTGCAGCACCGCCTCGCCGATCGCCTGGTGTTCCGCAAGGTGCGCGCGGCCATGGGTGGCCGCATCCGCTTCTTCGTGTCCGGCGGCGCTCCGCTCAGTCCGACGGTGGCGCGCTTCTTCCACGGCGCCCGGGTGACCATCCTGGAGGGGTACGGGCTGACCGAGACGTCGCCCGTGACGAACGTGAACACGCCGCGCGACTTCCGGATCGGCACGGTCGGCAAGCCGGTCCCGGGCACGGAGATCCGGATCGCGGCGGACGGCGAGATCCTGGTGCGCGGGCCGCAGGTGATGAAGGGATATTTCCGGAACGAGGCCGCGACGCGCGAGGCGATCACGGAGGACGGCTGGTTCCATACCGGTGACATCGGTGCGCTGGACGCGGACGGGTTCCTGCGCATCACCGACCGGAAGAAGGACCTGCTGGTGACGGCGGGCGGCAAGAACATCGCGCCCCAGCCGATCCAGAACGCAGCGAAGACCAGCCGGTTCGTGTCCGAGGCGGTGCTGATCGGGGACCGGCGGCCCTACGCGATCATCATCGTCGTGCCGAACTTCGAGAATCTGCGCACGTGGGCGCGGCTGCACGACGTGCCGGGCGATGTCGAGGAGCTGGTGCGCAACGAGCGCGTGCAGGCCCGGGTGCTGGAGGACATCGAGTCACGACTGGCTGAGTTCGCGCGTTTCGAGAAGCCGAAGAAGATCCTGCTGCTGCCCCGCGATCTGACCCTGGAGCGGGGCGAGATCACGCCCTCGCTGAAGATCCGGCGCCAGGTGGTGGAGGAGCATTTCGCGGCCGAGCTGGAGGCGCTCTACGCGCAGCCCGCCCCGGACGCGCGCAACGGCGGGTGACGCGCCCGGTGGCCGCGTGCGTGGTGCTGGTCACCACCCCGGTGGTGGCCGATGCGGAGCGTATCGTGCAGGCGCTCGTGGAGGAGCGGCTGGCGGCGTGCGGCAACATCGTGCCGGCGGTCAGCTCGATCTTCACGTGGCAGGGGGCGCTCGAGCGGTCGGCCGAAGTGCTGGTGCTGCTGAAGACGAGCCAGGCGCTGCTGCCCGCGCTCACTGCGCGCGTCGTGGAAATGCACCCGTACGAGCTGCCGGAGATCCTCGCAGTGCCCGTGCTGGGTGGTCTCGATGCGTACCTGGAGTGGATCGAGGCGAGCACGGGGCCGGTACCGACAGGAGAAGAAGTCGACTAGTATGCGCAGGAAAGCAATGCCGTCGCGCCAGCCCGCGGAGGCGCATGTCAGCGACGTCGACCCGGTGGCGCGGCCCGTTACCGTGCCGGAGCCGGCAGTCACCGACGACGACCAGGCCGGGCCGGCGTTGCCGGACGCGGGACCGGCGGACCCACAGCAGCGGCTGACCTGGCTGCGAGAGCGGGTGCTGCGGAACAGCGCGGACGTCGCCGCCCGGCGCCAGCTCGGGCAGCTGCTCCTGCAGCGCGGGGAGCTCGCCCTCGCTCTCGATCAATACGAGGCGGCGCGTGCGGCGCAGCCGGATGACACCGGGGTACAGCTCGAGCAGGCGGAAGTGCTCATCGCGCTCAACCGCTTCGACGCGGTGGAGCGCGACCTGCGCCGCATCGTGAAGCTGCATCCGGAGAATGGGCGCGCCCACCAGCTGCTCGGCATCGCGAATTTCCGGCGTGGGCGGTACACGCAGGCCGAACAGGACCTGGGTCGTGCGCTGGAGCTCATGCCGGACGCGGCGACGGCGTACTTCTACCGGGGGGAGTCGCTCAATCAGCTGAACCGCGTGGACGATGCACTCGCCATGATCGAGCGTGCCGTGCAGCTGGACCCGGGCAACGCGCGGGCGTACTACGTGATGGGCATCCTGTACGACAAGAAGAGCCAGCCGCAGGAGGCCGCCGTTATGTTCCGCCGCGCGCGCGAGGTCGGGGCCTCGTGATCCACACGATCCGCGGCGAGCTCATCGAAGTGGCGGCGGATGCGCTGCTGCGTCCGGTCTCCGCGGAATGGGATGCGGTCACCCCGGCCATGCGGCGCCTCGAGCTGGCCGCGGGCCCGGCGCTGCAGGAGCAGTGCCGGCGGCTCGGCGAGCTGCCGGTGGGCTCGGCGGTCATCACCGAGGGCGGCGCGCTCGCGGCGCGCTTCGTGGTGCACGCGGTGGTGCGCTCGCTGGACGAGCCGGTGAGCGGGCCCGGCGTGGAGCGCGCCCTGCGGAACGGGCTGCGCCGATTGCAGGAGTGGGGCATCGACGATGTCGCGCTGCCGCCGCTCGGCACGGGCGCCGGCAACCTGGACGCCGAGGACGCGGCCCGCCTGATGGTCGACGTCATCCAGGAGCACACGGCGACCGCGGAGCACCCGCGCCGTTTCACGATCGTGGTGGAGAGCGAGTACGAGGAGCAGGCGTTCGCCCGCCAGCTCGCGCGGCTCGCCCTGCCGTTGCTCGACGATGCCGGCGCGGAGGGCCTGCCGCCGGGCTCCGGTCCCGGCATCTGAGCCCCCTGTCCTGCGCATGACCCGGCGCCGCGCGCTCGGCCTGTTCGTGCTGGCCGCCTGGGTGATCGTGCTCGGTGTGCACGTGCGCCGCGAGTATTTCCGGGGGGAAGGCGTGCTGCTCGCCGAGGGGGCGCGACTGCTCGCTCCGGGGGCACACTTCTACCTGGTGCGGCTGGACGGCAACGTCATCGGCATCGCCAGCTCGCGGCTGGACACCATCGATGGCGGCTTTCGCTTCAACGACGAGCTGACCCTGGATGTCCCCGCGCTCGGCCGGGTGCACCGCACCGCGGTGCGCTCCAACCTGGAGCTGGACGCACGCCTGGCGCTGCGCCGTTTCCGCTTCGACCTCACCTCCGACATCGGCCGCTTCGACGTGCGCGGCGCGGTGTCCGGCGACACGCTGCTCGAGCTGGAGCTGGAGAGCGGCGGCGAGCCGCAGCGCTCGACCATGGCGGTGGACCGGAACTTCCTGCTGAGCGCCATGGTGCCGCTCCGGCTGGCCGCCGCGGGCGCGCTGCAGACCGGACGGGAGTATACCTGGAGCGTGTTCGACCCGGCGGCGATGGGCAGCCGCGACGTGCGCCTGCGCACCACCGCGCGCGACGCCATCATCGTCTCGGACAGTGCCCGGCTGGATGCGCGCGGCGAGTGGCAGGTGACGGTACTGGACACGGTGCCGGTCTGGCGGCTGGAGCAGAGCTTCGGCGGGGTCACCATCGTGGCCTGGGTCGACGACGACGGGCAGATCGTGCGCGAGGAGAGCCCGCTCGGATATACCATCGAGCGGACCTACTACGAGATCGCGCGCCAGGAGTGGCAGCGCTCGCGGCACGGCGCGCAGCTGGCCGCGGGGTACGGCGCCGTCATCGAGGGCACCGCGATCGCGAGCAACGTGGATCTGAGTGACGTGCAGGAGCGGCCGCAGCTGGCCGTGCGGCTGGGCGGCGTGGCGCTGACCGGCTTCGACCTGGAGGGCGGCCGCCAGCGACTGCGCGGCGATACTCTGGTGGTGACGCGCGAGACGGTGCAGGCGGCCGGCTACAGCCTGCCCTACACGGGCGCGGCCGAGGTCGCGGCGGAGCTGGAGGCGACCCCGCTCATCCAGGCGCGCGACGGCCGCATCATCGCCGCGGCCCGGCGCGCGGTCGGGGACACGCGCGATCCGCGCGAAGCTGCACGCCGCCTCAACGACTGGGTGTACCGCGCGCTCGACAAGGACATCACGCTGAGCGTGCCGAGCGCGCTGCAGGTGCTGGAGTCGGGGCAGGGCGACTGCAACGAGCACACCGTGCTCTACGTGGCGCTCGCGCGCGCGGTCGGGCTGCCGGCGCGCACGGCGGTCGGGCTGGTGCACATCCGTGGCCGATTCTACTACCATGCGTGGCCGGAAGTGTGGCTGGGCGAGTGGACCGCGGTCGACCCGACGCTCGGCCAGTTCCCGGCGGATGCGAGCCACCTGCGTTTCCTGGTGGGCGGACTCGCGCGGCAGACGGAGCTGATCCGGCTGATCGGGCGGCTGCAACTCGAGGTGGTATGATCCGTCTGCAGGGCGTGACCAAGCGATACGGCCAGTTCACCGCGGTGCAGCCGCTGGATCTGCACGTGGTCCGCGGCGAGATGTTCGGATTTCTGGGTCCGAATGGTGCCGGCAAGACCACGACGATCCGCATGCTGGTCGGGGTGCTGCGTCCGAGTGCGGGCGCGATCGAGGTGGCGGGACGTGACATGCTCGCCGACCCGGTCGCCGCGAAGCGGGTGATCGGCTACATCCCGGACCGGCCGTCGCTCTACGAGAAGCTCACGGGCATGGAGTTCCTGCGCTTCGTGAGCGGGCTCTGGGGCCAGGAGGGCGACGGCGCGGACCGGCGCGCGCTGCAGCTGCTCGAGCTGTTCGACCTGGCCGAATGGCGGGACACGCTGATCGAGAGTTACAGCCACGGCATGCGCCAGAAGCTGCTGATCAGCTCCGCGCTGGTGCACTCGCCGCAGGTGCTGGTGGTGGACGAGCCCATGGTGGGACTCGACCCGAAGGGCACGCGCCTGATCAAGGACCTGCTGCGTACATTCGTGCGCGAGGGCGGGACCGTGTTTCTGTCCACCCACACGCTCGAGGTGGCGGAAGCGCTCTGCGACCGGATCGCGATCCTGCATGGTGGCCGCATCCGCGCGATCGGCAGCATGGCCGAGCTGCGCGCGGAGGCGGCGGCGGGCAGCGCCGGGCTGGAGGAGGTCTTCCTCAGGCTGACCGGCAGCGAGGCGGTGGCAGCGGTGATCTCCGGGCTGCACGTACCGGAGCCGGGCGCATGAGCGACGGCTGGCGGCAGGTCGGCGTCGCGGCGCTGGTGGCACCGAAGTGGCGCACGCAGCGGCGTCGCCTGCAGGAGGGAGGCAGCGGCGGGCGCACGATCCTCCTGGGCGCGACCGGCGGCATCTTCTGGCTGATCGTATTCGTGATCGTGTTCCGGCTGCTCAACTACTTCCGCGCGGCCGCCGGCGTGGGCGACCTGCTGGCGGTGAAGCTGCTCGCACTGATCCTGCTCGCGTTCCTTTCCATCCTGCTGCTCTCCAACATCATCATCGGGCTGTCCTCGTTCTTCCTGGCGCGCGACCTGGAGCTGCTCGCGGCCGCGCCGGTGGACAGCGCGCGCATCTACGCGGCGCGCTTCCTGGAGACGGTGCTCAACTCGTCGTGGATGGTAGTGCTGATGCTGGTGCCCATCCTGGCGGCCTACGGCTTCGCCTACCGCGCGGGGCCGCTCTACGCGCTGGTCTGCCTGATCGCGGTGGGCGCGTTCCTGATCGTGCCGGCGGTGGCCGGAACGGCGGTCACCCAGGTGCTGGTCAACGTGTTCCCGGCACGCCGCGCCCGCGACCTGCTGGCCTTGCTCGCGCTCTTCGGCAGCGCCGCGCTGATCATGCTGTTCCGGTTGCTGCGCCCGGAGCAACTGGCGCGGCCGGAGGGCTTCCGTGACCTGGTCGATTTCATCGGCGCGCTGCGCACGCCGCAGTCGGTGTGGCTGCCGAGCGAATGGGCGGCGGAGGCGATGATGGCCCCGCTCGGCGTGGGCGGCGGTGACTGGTTTCCGCTGCTGCTGCTGGTGAGCACGGCTGCCGCCAGCTTCGTGCTGGGCACGGTGCTGCACGGGCGCATCTATGCGGAGGGCCTGAGCCGCTCGCAGGAGGGCGCCGAGCGGCAGCTGGACCGCGAGACGCGTCGCCGGCGGCGCGTCGAGGACGTGCTGCCGGTCGCGATCACGGCGCGCACGCTCGTCGCCAAGGACATCCGCACGTTCTTCCGCGACACGACCCAGTGGTCGCAGCTGATCCTGCTCGCGGTGCTGGTCGCGATCTACATCTACAACATCAAGGTGCTGCCGCTGTTCTCGGGCGAGGACGTGGGCTTCCTGCTGATCAACGTGGTCTCGTTCCTGAACCTGGGGCTGGCCGGGTTCGTGCTCGCCGCGATCGCCGCGCGGTTCCTGTTCCCGGCGGTGAGCCTGGAAGGACGCACGCTCTGGCTGCTGCGCTCCTCGCCGCTCGCGCTGCGGTCGCTGCTCTGGAGCAAGTTCTGGGTCGGGGTCACGCCGCTGCTCGTGCTGGCGCTGGCGCTCACCATCGGCACGAACACGATCCTGCGCGTGAGCGGCCTGCTCATGTGGCTGTCGGCGATCGCGATCGTGGTGATCACGTTCGCGGTGTCGGCGCTCGCGCTCGGATTCGGAGCGCTGTTCCCGAAGTTCGACACCGACAACAGCGCGGAGATCTCGACCGGCTTCGGCGGTCTGGTGTTCATGATGACCGCGATCTCGTACCTCGCGCTGGTGGTGGTCCTGATCGGGTGGCCGATGTACGGCGTGCTGGACGCGCAGCGGCTCGGGGCGGTGCCGGCCGGCCGGGTGATCGCGCTGATCATTGCGCTGGTCATCGCGCTGCTGGTGTCGATAGCGGCTGTCATCGTACCGCTCACGCTCGCGGTGCGCCGCATCGAGAGCCTGGAGTTCTGATGCGTCGTCGCGCTCCGCGACGGCCCCGCTGATGCGGACGTCGCCCGACGCGGACCTGGCGCTCGTGCTCGACGCGATCGTCGCGGCGGGTGCGGAGGTGATGCGCACGTTCCGCACGGAGATGGCGGTCACCGAGAAGGCGCCCGACCAGCCGCTCACCGCGGCTGACCTGGCGGCGGATGCGCTGCTGCGCGCCCGGCTGTGCGGGGCGCGCCCGGAATACGGCTGGCTCTCGGAGGAGACCGCGGACCGGCCCGACCGGCTGGCCCGGGACCGGGTCTGGATCGTGGACCCGATCGATGGCACGCGCTCCTTCATCGCCGGTCGGCCGGAGTTCACGATCTGCATCGGGCTGGCGGAGCGCGGCCGGGTGCTGCTCGGCGCGGTGCTCAACCCGGCGACGTCCGAGCTGTACTGGGCACAGCGCGGCGCGGGCGCGTGGCTGCAGGCGGCGGTGCCGGAGGCGGTCCGGGCGCAGCGGCTGGCCGTGCGCGCCGTTGCTGGCCGGGCGGTGCTGCTCGCATCGCGCAGCGAGCTGGCCGCGGGCGAGTTCGGCGCTTTCGAAGCGGAATGGCTTCTGCAGCCCACGGGCAGCACGGCGTACAAGCTGGTGCGGGTGGCGCAGGGTGCAGCGGACGCGTTCCTGAGCCGCGGCCCGAAGAGCGAGTGGGACGTGTGCGCGGGCGCCCTGATCGTCGCCGAGGCCGGCGGCGTAGTCACGGACCTGCTGGGGGAGGAGCCGGGGTACAACCGGGCCGACCCGTACGTGCACGG
>DATHVV010000082.1:0-2059 GCA_035461105.1 Longimicrobiales bacterium
AAACGCACGAGCGCGAGCGCACGATCGAAGATCGGGCCGTCGGGGGCCCCGTTCGGCTGGTCCATGCAGCATGCATAACTGCTTGTGGGAGCGCTTGCAACGGCCCGGGCGCGAGTCTATGTTCCGGCTCTTTGCCATGAACGATACGGCACGAAACCGGGCCTGGGTTGAGGTCGACCTGGAGGCCCTGCGCGACAATCTCCGGACGCTCCAGCGGTTCGCCGGCCCCAACGCCGGCGTTCTCGTGATGGTGAAAGCCGACGCCTACGGCCTGGGCGCGGCCCGCGTGGTGCGCGCGCTCGAGGCGAGCCAGCCCTTTGCCTGGGGCGTCGCCACCGTCGAGGAGGGGGTCACGCTGCGCACCGGTGGCGTCACCCGTGACATCTACGTGTTCGGTCCCCTGCCGCCCGCGGAGGTCGAGCGGGCGGCCGCGTACGGCCTGATCGCGACGATCTCGGACCTGGACGCGTTGCGCCGGTGGGCGGAGGCGGGACGGCGGCACCCGGGCCTGCGGTTCCACGTCGAGATCGACACCGGCATGGGCCGGGCCGGCTTCGACTGGCGCGAGACGGCGAAATGGGCGCCCGAGCTGCTCCCGGCCGCGGCCGGGCATGCGCGCTGGACGGGCGCGTTCACGCACTTCCACAGCGCCGACTCGGCGGACGCGGTGCCGAGCGCGACCCAGTGGGCGCGTTTCCAGGATGCGCTCGCCCAGCTGCCCGTCTCGCGCGAGGACCTGCTGGTGCACGTGGCGAACAGCGCGGCGACGGTGCGTTGGCCCGAGTATGCCGCCGACCTGGTTCGCGTCGGCATCTTTCTGTACGGCGGTGAGCCGGCGGATCCGACGTCGCCCTATCCCCGGCCCCGGCCGGTGGCCTCGGTGCACGCCCGGATCGTCGTGATCCGGGACGTGCCGCCCGGCACCACCGTGGGGTACGGCGCGACGCACGTGGCCCGCAGCTGGGAGCGCTGGGCCACGCTCGCGATCGGGTACGGGGACGGCCTGCCGCGGGCACTCGGAAACCGGGGCTCCGCGCTGGTCCACGGGCACCGGCTGCCGATCGTCGGCCGGATCTCCATGGACATGACGGTGGTAAACATCACCGGCGTTCCCGAGGCGGCGGTCGGCGACGCGGTCACGCTCATCGGCCGCGAGCGGGACGAGGAGATCACGGTGGACGAGGTGGCCGCCCAGGCGGGGACCATCAGCTACGAAATCCTGACTGGCTTCACGCCGCGGCTGCCGCGGGTGGAGCGTGAGAGCGCATGAGTGCCGATGAATTGAGGGACGCGGCCCGCGAGGCCCAGGGGCGGGCGTACGCGCCCTATTCGCATTTCCAGGTGGGCTGCGCGCTGCAGGGCGCCAGCGGCGCGATCTATCGGGGCTGCAACGTCGAAAACGCATCCTACGGGTTGACCATCTGCGCCGAGCGGTTCGCGCTGGGCGCCGCCGTCGTCGCCGGCGAGCGCAGCTTCCGGCAGCTCGTGATCGCGACCGACGCACCGGTGCCGGCGACGCCGTGCGGCGCCTGCCGCGAAGTGCTCGCGGAGTTCGCGCCCGAGCTCGAGGTCATCTCGCTCACGGTGGGCGGCGCCGAGGCGCGCTGGCGGCTCGACGAGCTGCTGCCGCACCGCTTCGAGCTGCCGACGGAAAGGAAGGGCGCATGAGCCCGCGCTGGCTGTTCGCGCTCCTCGCGCTCGCATTCGTCGCCTGCGCCGATGAGGAGCCCACCGGTCTCGGAAAGGAGCTGCTGCCCGAGAACGCGATCCGCACCTTCGAGCTGATCCTCGAGCCGGGCGAGTTCCTGGTTCTCGACACCGCGTTCTCCGGCTACGGCCGGCCGCGCAATGCCGTGTTCTCGCTGCTCGCACGCGACTACGACGGCGTCCTCACCGCGAACGTTCTCGCCCGCTACGAGATCCCGCGCAGCATCGTCGTCCGTGACACCGGCTCGGTGCTGGTGGTGGACTCGATGCCGACTCCGGTGGGCGGCCAGATCGTGCTGCTGGTCGATACCGTGGGCAGCGATTTCGACGGACCGCTGCAGATCGCGGCGCA
>DATHVV010000083.1:0-8409 GCA_035461105.1 Longimicrobiales bacterium
CCGCGAGCGCTCGGAAATTTTGTGGCAACCGGGCAACGGATTCCCTGGCCCGGGTGCGGGCCTGGGCCGACGAACCGCCCCGCGCACGGCCGCTCCTTCCGGGAGCGACTCGCGCATCGGAGTTGCCGCGCCCCGGCGCCTCTGCCCGGTCGGCGGGCCCGCCCCGCTGCGGCTGCGCCTTCTGCCCGGCGTTGCCGCGCTGCGGCTTGTCGCCGGCCTTGCCCTGGGCCTTCTCAGCGCTCCTGCCCTGCTGGGGACGGGCCTGGGCGTTCCGGCCGGCGTTACCCTGCTGCCGGTCGCTGACCCGCTGCGCCTTCGGCGTCTCCTGACCGCGCGCGGCCGGGCGGGCCTGGTCGCGCCCCTTCGCCTGCTCAGCCTGCGGCGGCTTTGCCGGTGCGCTGCCCCGGCCCGGCTGCGCCAGGACCGGAGTGACGGCCAGCCCCAGCGCCAGGCAGGCGGCGCTCAGGTTCTCCATGCGACGTCTCATGATGCCCCTCATGGTGGTTCCTCGTGGCCCTCCGGGACCCGCATCGATCCCGCCGGCGGTGGGAGCAAATATTCGGCCCGGCAGGCGGCGCCGGCGGCGCAGAGCCGGCGGCGGCGGGGCCTCACGTCCGGCCGATCCGGAACCGGAACGTCGAGCCGAACTGCACCGCCTCCCGCGCCGCTGCCGAGTGGGGTGCGGTGAACGCCGAGCTGGAGGCGGAGCAAAGGGCCATTGACGGGGGCGGGATGCGTGATCGCGAGCGCATTGCTGCTGCAGCGGCTCGCCTGTGCAGCGGCTCGCCTGAATGCCGGAGGCGGCCGACGTGTTCGCCGCGCTCGTGGTGAGCAGTCCGGCTGCGTTCCGGAAGGATGTAGATCGTTACAGGCCCCGAAATGCCTTCGAAGCACTCCACCGCCTGGCGCGGCTCGCGCCGAGGTGGACCGGCAAGTTACGGCGGACGATCTTGCCGCCCGGCCTACGTCCAGACGCGATCACAAGCAACGCCGCCTCGGGTTAGGTGGCCGGTCCGACCGGCGTGCTCAGGGACTCGTGAACCGGCCACGCCCGCTGTACGAAGCGCCGGACTGTGACGTGCCCGGCTGCGGTATGAGCGCGACCCACTCCGAACCGTATTCGTAATAGAACGCGAGCCGCTCTCCGGCTGGTACGCCGTCAGTGAGGTGGATCGGCGTACCCGCGTCCAGGAAGTTGGATTCTCCATCGTCGAGCGGGCAGTAAGCGCTCACATGCGTGAAGCTGTCCAGCCACCGTCCCCGGCTGCAGTCGACCCGCCGCTGTACCGTGGCATGCACGGGCCCGATAGCGATGTCGCTGATATTCTGACTTCCATCGGGGAAATAGGTGACGCCGTCGACCACCACCGATGGAACGATCAGACCATCGATGCTGACGGGGTCATCGGCGCTGCACGCGATCGCAGCGATCGCTACCAGAGCCAGTACTGGATTCCTGATCATTGCCGTGCTCCTCCGAAGGCGCGTCGGACCTGGCATGTTACCTGTCAAGGTAACGCGGCCACACCGGGATTTGTGACTCCGCAAGGGTTCAGAGAGATGCACCAGCGGGGAGCATGTGCCACGTGTTGCATGGGGCGTACACTTCGACACTGCCTGCTGCACTCTGCAGGAACGCGAGGAACGCGGCTGCGGAGGCAAAGCCGGTGAGTACGGCGTGCAGCTCGAGGAGGCGACGTCGCCGGGGCGGAAAGCGGCCGGCACGCAGCAGCTGCCCAAAGAGCAGCATGGTGAGTGAGCCAGCCGAAAAAGGCGACGTGCGAGTGCGCTGCCACTGTCAGGGGAACTCCCCCGGTTCCCGTGCTGACAGCGAGGAATCCGCTGTCGGCTACGGCGCTGGCGCCGATGGATTCCCGCTGTCGGCGACGTTCGCGTCGATGCGGATGCGCGCGTCGCCCCAGGTCTCCTCGATGTCGAAGCGCCCCTGCCAGATGCGGGCGTACGGATAGCCGGACTCGCGGGGTGCCGCATCGAGGTCGAAATTGCCGCTCCGCGCAACCCAGAGCGCGGGCCCGGTGCCCAGGCCGCGACTCGTGAACTCGGCCATGAGCAGCGCGTACAGCGCGTCGGCGTTCTGCGCGTGCGCATACAGGGCCGGAGTGTAGGAGCCGGCCTCGAGCAATGCGCGCGTCCAGCTGCGCACGTAGTCGGCGAGGCCCGTGCCCACGGAATCCACGCGCTCGACGTTCAGGAAGATGCGGGTTCCGGCCGGGAACCCCTCGGCCCGGGCGACGCGATCCGCATCGGCCGCGTCGGCTGCGCCCTTCTCCGCGGTGAGGTTCACGCGCGAGCAGCGCAGCGGCCCGCCATCGGCGGGCGCATGCGTCGCCGTGTCGGTCCACTGCTGCTCACCGACGTAGAGCACCGCCAGGCCCCAGCCCTGCTCCGCGAGCGCGGCGCGGCGCCCCGTCCAGGTGCTGCGTGGACGGCAGGGTGACTCCAGGTAGTAGCCCACCCAGCGGTAGGGCGAATCGCGGCGCCAGCGGCTCATCGCATCATCGCCCGGGAACTCGCGCGTGTCGAAGCCGGGTACGCCGCGTCGAGCCGCGGCCTCCGGTGCGGCGCCCGGGGACGGGCCGGGCGTGGTGGCGCAGGACGCCAGGAGGAGCGCGGCGCAGAGCGCGGGGAGCGGGGTCGGTACCGGACGTCGCATAGTCGATTCCTGGGCTGCGGACGACGGGCCGGTATGCAACAGGGGGACCAGCACGAGAAAACGGCCGGAGCGGATGCCCCGGCCGTTTCTCGTCGCCACGGCGGTGCGCGAGTGTCCGCACGCGATGGCCCGTGCGCGACGCCCCGCGTCGGCCGCTCGGCCTACGGCTTCTGGCGCCGGCCGGTCGCGATGCCCGACGCCGCATCGCGCTGCTCCTTCGTGAGCAGCGCCTTCGCCTCGATGCCGGAGCTGATGACCGGCACGTGCGCCTGGATCATGTGCTCGGCCGCGTCCTCGAGCTTGTCCTCGTACTCGTCGAGATCGTTCTGCTCGAGTGCGGTGAGCGCGGCGGCGTGGGCGGCGTGGGCGGCCTGGAGGTGCGTCTCGCAGGTGCTCTTCGCCGCGACCGCCAGCTGGTTCATCTTCGTCTTCTGGTCCTCGGTCAACGCGAGGCCCATCTCGTCGCCGTGCTCCCACAGCATGTGGGCGGTGCGGGTGTGGTCCATGGCGTGCGCCATGCCCTGCCCGGCCTCGCCGTGCTTCATGCCCTGTCCGGCCGCCTCCGGCTGCCCCTGCTGGACGCCGGGCTGCCGGCCCGGCATCGCCGGCATCTCCTGCTTCGGCATCATGCCCGGCATCATGCCACCCATGCCGCCGCCGTGCAGCGGGAGCATGCCCATCTCGCAGACCATGTGCGTCATCATGTCGCCGTGCTCGGCCGCCTTCTGCTGCTGGCCGTGCTGTTCGTGCTGAGCGAGGGCGGGCGCCGCCGTCAGCGCGAGTCCGGCGATCACCAGCCATCCGTGTCGGATCATTTTCTGGCTCCCCTAGGTGTTGGCCGCGGGCGCGGGGCGCGCCGGAGCGGCAGACGATCCCTGTATTTACCCCAGGCGGGGGGTTCGTGCCACCCGGGGCGGGCCTTTCAGGGCGTGGGCTGGGCCACCAGAACCGCGGTCACGAGCACGACTGCGGCAGCGGCAGCGAGCTCGAACGCGATGCGCCTGCGCAGCGCAGGCAGATCCAGCTGTGCGGCCGGGCGGCTCCCGGCCCTGCGCCAGTTCAGGAACCCGGTGACGAAGACCAGGGTCAGCAGCGCCAGCTTCAGGGCCAGGGTGCGGCCGTAGGCGGTGCTGGCCATGCGATCGGGCGTGCCGACGTGCAGCCAGGCCATGAGCACGCCCGCGCCCACGGCCGCCGCGGCGGCGCCGAGCGCGAGCGGCGAGAAGCGTCCCACGGCGCTGGCGGCCCGGCCGAGATCGTGCTCGTCACCGGAGCGCAGTGCGGGCAGCCCGGCGCTGAACAGGGCGGTCAGCGTGCCGATCCAGAGGCCGACAGCGAGCACGTGTACCCCGTGCGCCCCGGCGGTCAGCGCCCGCCAGTCCACGGCGCCGGCGGCGTGGCCCAGGAACGCGGGCGTGAACGCGAGCGCCGCAACCGCCAGCTCGGCGATCGGCAGCAGTGGTGTCGCGAAGGTGAGCGCGGCCGTGCCGGCGAGCACGAGCTGCGCCAGCCAGGCGCGGCCCCAGGTCAGCTCGGTAAGCATGCTGCCGACCAGATACGGATCGAGCGCGCTCCCGGGACCGTGCAGCGCACCCGACTGGAGCCAGAGTCGGACCGGGAGCAGCAGCAGGAACCCGGTGAGCACGAGGACCGTGTAGCGCCGCAGCCGGCGCGCGAGCCCGGCGCGATGGGAGGCGAGCGTCGCCTCGCGCAGCAGCAGCCGGCCGAGCGCGAACGCCCCGATCAGGGCGAGCAGGAGGGCGAACTGCAGCGCGCGCACCAGCACGTGCAGCGGCGACTGCGCGGCGAAGACGCCTTCCGGGGGCCCGGCCGCGTGGTGCTCGTGGATGCCCGGATCCGCCGGTGCGGGTGCCGGCGCGGCCGCGGTATCCCGCGCCGCAGCAGGCGTCACGGCGCCCGGGTCCGCGACGAACGTGAACGAGCCGGTGATCACGTGCCCGTCCGCGCCCGCCGTGCGCCACTCCACTCGGTACTCGCCGGGCTCCGGCAGCCGCGGCGCGCCCACGTAGAAGGCACGGCCGCGGGACGCCGCATCGGCACGCAGCGAGTCGAGCGGTACCACGGCGCCCGAGGGCGCGTAAAGCACCAGGCCCGTGTAGCGGGCCTCCACCGCCGCCGAAAAAACGATGCGGAGCTCGGCGAGCGGCTCGTGCACGATCGCGCCGGCCGCGGGCGTGCTGCCCTCCAGCCGCACGTGCGCGGTCGCAGGCGCCGCGATGAGCAGGGCGCAGAGCGCGACCAGGCCCCGCATCAGTGTTGATGCTGCACGGGCGTGGGGACGGCAGCCGGACCGTGCGCGCGCATCGCATCCGTCATGGCGTCCAGCACGCCGTAGCTCCCCATGCGCATGGGTCCCCCGCCGAAGTACATGCGCAGCCCCAGGTTCAGCGACCAGAGGTTCTGGGTGCCGAACAGCTCGGTCGCGGAAACGGTGCCGCGCTCGTTCGCCGCATTCGCGAACTGCAGCTCGACGAACGGCAGGATGCCGACCGGATAGGCGCTCACGCGGTACTGGTAGCCGCCGGTCGCGATGAACCAGCGGGTCGCGCCGGTCGGGTGGGCGTCGTGGTCGTAGCGGAACGAAGCATCAGTGCCGGGCGCGCCGCGCCGCACGTACTCCGGCCGTGTCGCCAGCTCGAGGCGGCCATAGGGGCGATGCGCGCCCAGGCCCAGGTACCCCTCGCCCAGCAGCGACCACCACGATTCGTCGAACCTCGGGTCGGCGCGTGATGCCTCGATCAGGAAATACATGTCGGCCCAGTCGTGCATGTGCTGGTGACGGATGGCCGCGTTCATGAGTTTCGTAGTGCGCTCCGCGCCGTCGTGCTCCTCGACGACGTTGGCGTACGATGCGGAGAGCTCCCAGGCCGCCAGCGTGCCGCCGCCGTCCAGGCGGCGCGCGATGCGTGCGGACCAGGAGTTGGGGAAGCTCTCGATGTTGCTGAAATCGTACGGTCCGTCCGGCTCGGTGCCGCCGAAGATACCGGCCTCCACGCTCCAGCCGCTGCGCAGATAGGCGACGTTCGCGGTCCAGCGCTCCAGGATCTGCGAGAGATGGTGATTCGTGGGGTACTTGACGACCGGCCGGGCCATCGGGTCGTCGGTGCCGAAGGGCGCGAAGCCCTTGCCGGCGGACAGCGAGAGCGCACCGCCCGCCACGTCCCAGAAATTGACGCTGAGCATGGCCTCGTGCAGCAGCGTGTGCGGGTGGCGCTTGTCGATGAAGCCCTCGCCCCACGCGCCCGGCGTGATCTCGCCGTCCTCCTGCGCAATGCCCTCGAAGTTGAGCGTGGTACGGAGCACGACGCGCGAGCCCCGGGTCTCCAGGTTGAACATCGCGGCGGGCTGCGTCAGGTACAGCTCGGAAGCAGAGATCGCGTCGTTGGCAGCGCCCGAGAGGCCGGTCGTGAACAGCGGGATCGCCTGCGCCATGCCCATGAGGTGCAGGCCGCCGGGGAACGTGTGCATGAACATCTCGTGGCCCACCGGCGAGGCGGTGGTATGCGCGTCATGGACCTGGCCGGCGAGCGGAGCGACGCCGGCCAGGCAGAGGAGAACGGGCGCCAGCACCCGGGAACGTGCGAACATGATACCGTCCTTCGTTGATGTGCGGTCGCGATCCAGCCGAGCGGCGCAGCGCAAAGGATGCGCCGCGGGCCGGGGAGCGGCAAGCGCGCGGCCGGGCGGCTCGACTCGGCCCGCAGGGGTGGCGCTCGTCGGCAGAACGAGCCGAGGCGACTGGCTCGCGCACGCCGGTGAGCGGTACACCAGGCCGTCCCCGATGTTTGCTGCGGACCCGATCGGCCGCCATTATCGCAGTGGCGGCAACGGCAGGAGGGTCATGCGGATCCTGGTGGTCGAGGACGATCGCAAGATCGCGAGCTTCATCGAGCGCGGCCTGCGCGAGGACGGGTACGCGGTGGACGTGGCACACGACGGCGAGGCGGGACTCACGAATGCGCTGGTCTACGATTACGACCTGGTCGTGCTGGACGTGATGCTGCCCGGCCGAAGCGGCTACGAGCTGGTGCGCGAGCTGCGCGCGAAGGGCCGAGCCGTACCGGTGCTCATGCTGACCGCGCGCGACGCGAAGGAGGACATCGTGCGCGGGCTCAACGCGGGCGCGGACGACTACCTGACCAAGCCGTTCAGCTTCGACGAGTTCCTGGCGCGGGTCCGGGCGCTGCTGCGGCGCGGCGGCACGCGGGTACCGGATCGCCTGGTCTACGCCGACGTCGAGCTGGACCGCCTGCGCCACACCGCGCGGCGCGGCGGCCGCACGCTCGACCTCACGCCCAGGGAATACCAGCTGCTCGAGTACTTCCTGCTCCATGCCGAGCAGGTAGTACGGCGCACCGAGCTGCTGGAGAAAGTGTGGGACCTGCAGTTCGACCCCATGACCAACGTGGTGGACGTGCACGTGGGCAACGTGCGTCGCAAGCTGCGCGGTGCGGGTGAGCCGCCCCTGATCCACACCGTGCGCGGCGTCGGGTACATGCTGAGCGAGCGCGAGCCCGGCTGATGCAGTCGTTCCGGTTCCGGCTGGCGGCACGCTTCGCGGCAACGATGTTCGCCGGCCTGCTGGTGCTCGCCATGATCACGTTCCTGGCGATCCGCGAGGCGCTCGACCGGGAGCTCAACGCGAGCCTGCTGAACGTGGCCTCGATCCAGGCCGCGTCGGTGACGGACGCACCTTCCGGGGAGATGCGGTTCCACGAGTGGGAGCTGACGCCGGAGGAGGCCGCGCAGGTCCGTGACCTGAACCGCTACGCCCAGGTATGGAGCGAGCAGGGCGAGAGCCTGCTCCGCACCCGCTACATCACCGCCGACCTGCCGCTCGACCGCGCGGCGCTGGCGCGGGCGCTGGCCGGTGAGCTGGTCTGGGACGAGGCCGATTTCGCCGGCCTGCCGGTGCGCTCGCTCTTCTACCCCCTGGGCCGGCTCGGGCACCTGCACGAGCCGCACGTGCTGCAGGTGGCAGCGCCGCTGGTCGCGCGCAACCAGGTGTTGCGGGCCGTCGCGCTCGCGCTCGCGGCGCTCACGCTGCTGATCAGCGCCGGTACGTTCGCGGGCAGCTGGTGGCTGGCCGCGCGCGCGGTCCGCCCCGTGCGCGAGATCATCGACCAGGCCGAGGCGATCGGCGGCGGGACCATCGACCGACGCATCAGCGCGGACGCGGAGAACATCGAGTACCAGCGCCTGGTGCAGGTGCTGAACACCATGCTGGGACGGATCGCGGGCGCGTTCACCGCGCAGCGCCGCTTCACCGCCGATGCCAGCCACGAGCTGCGCTCGCCGCTCACGGCGCTGCGCGGCGAGATCGAGCTGGCGCTGCGCCGGCCGCGCAGCAGCGAGGAGTACGAGCGGGTGCTGCGCAGCGCGCAGGAAGAGGTGGAGCGGCTGTCACGTATTACCGAGGACCTGCTGACGCTGGCCCGCTCGGACGCGGGCGTGCTCGAGGCTCGGCGGGTGAGCGTGGATCTGAGCGTGCTGGCGCGCGATGTCGCCCCGCGGCTGCAGGCGTATGCCCGGGAGCGCGAGGTGCGCGTCCACGTGGAGGCCCCGGAGCCGGCACCGCTGCGGGCGGACCCGGACCTGCTCAGCCGCCTGGCCTGGAACCTGGCGACGAACGCGATCAAGGCATCGCCGCCCGGCGCCGAGGTGACGCTGGCCGTGAAAGCGCATCCGGATGCGGTTTCCCTGGAGGTGCTGGA
>DATHVV010000084.1:0-33754 GCA_035461105.1 Longimicrobiales bacterium
AGGTGCTGGTGGCGGATGGATCGGACATGATGCGGCAGCGCATCGAGCGGGTGCTGACGAACGATCCCGGCCTGGGCGTGGTCCGTCACGCCGATGCCGGCTACGAGTCGGCACGCACGACCGCGCGCGCGCACGGCATCGACATGCCGATGCGGCCGACCGGGCCGCAGTGACGAGGTCCCGCCGGACCGGGCCCGACACCGCGTGCTGATCCCGTTCGAGAAGCTGCCGCCCGGGTTCGCGGACACGCTCGACCGGCCGCCCTCCGACCCGGTGCCGGCACTGCCCGCCGCCACCGCCGTGCTCGGGCGTGACTCGCCGGGCGGCCCCGAGGTGCTGCTCCTGAAGCGCCAGCGCGCGAGCGGCTTCGTGCCGGGCGCCTACGTGTTCCCGGGCGGTCGCGTCGATCGCGCCGACGCGGACGACCGCCTGGCCGCGCTGGTCACGCACGCCCCGCTCGATCCGCCGCTCATGTACTGGCTCGCCGCGGTGCGCGAGGTATTCGAGGAGACCGGGGTGCTGCTCGCCCGCGACCCCGATGGCGCAACCGCCCCCGACGCCCACCGCGACGCCGCTCTCGCCGAGTGGCGCGAGGCGCTGCTCGCCGACCAGGGCACGCTCCTCGACGTGCTCCGCGACCGCGGCCTCCGCCCCGAGCTGCAGCGGACCGTGTACTGCGCACACTGGATCACGCCGGTCGTGGAGCGACGTCGCTACGACACCCGCTTCTTCCTGGCGGCCCTGCCCGAGGCACAGCAGGCCCACCCGGACGCGCGCGAGATGAGCGACGCGCTGTGGCTCACCCCCGCCGCGGCGCTCGCGCGTTTCCACGAGGGACGGCTGCCGATGGTGTTCCCGACCGTGCGCACGCTCGAGGAGCTCCAGGGCGCCGATTCCATCGATGACCTGCTGGATCGTTTCCGCGGCCGCGCGGTACGCACCATCCTGCCGCGCCTGGTCAAGGCCGAGCACGGCGTCGAGCTGGTGACGGAATACCTGGAGGATTCGTGACGAGCAGGGACTTGCCCCGTACTCTCGGGGCGTTGCGCGCGAGCGGCTACCGGCCGCGCCGCGTGAAGGACGAGATCCGCGCCAACCTGGTGCGCCGGCTCGCGAACGGCGAGACGCTGTTCTCCGGCATCGTCGGCTACGAGGAGACGGTCATCCCGCAGATCGTGAACGCGCTGCTCTCGCGCCAGAACTTCATCCTGCTCGGGCTGCGCGGCCAGGCCAAGAGCCGGATCGTGCGCCAGCTCGCCACGCTGCTCGACGAGCGCATCCCGATCCTGCAGGGCAGCGAGGTGAACGATGACCCGCTGCAGCCGCTCTCGAAGTACGGCCGGCTGCTGGTCGAGGAGCACGGCGAGGACACGCCCATCGCCTGGGTCGACCGGGACGCGCGCTTCGTCGAGAAGCTGGCCACGCCGGACGTCACCATTGCCGACATCATCGGCGACGTCGATCCCATCAAGGCCGCGCGCGGCGGACACCTGCTCTCCGACGAGCTGACCATCCATTACGGCCTGCTGCCCCGCGCGAACCGCGGCATCTTCGCCGTGAACGAGCTGCCCGACCTGGCCGGCAAGATCCAGGTCGGTCTGTTCAACATCATGCAGGAAGGCGACATCCAGATCAAAGGCTACCCGATCCGGCTGCCGCTTGACGTGCTGCTCGTCTTTACCGCCAATCCCGAGGACTACACCGCGCGCGGCAAGATCATCACGCCGCTCAAGGACCGGATCGGCGCCGAGATCATGACGCACTACCCGGAGAGCGTCGCCGACGGCATGCGCATCACCATGCAGGAAGCCTGGCTCGAGCGGCCCGACGATGCCCGGCCCGTGGCCGTGCCCGAGTTCGTCGCCGAGCTGGTCGAGCGCGTTGCGTTCCTGGCCCGCTCCGACAAGCGTGTCGATCAGCGCTCGGGCGTCAGCCAGCGCATGCCGATCACCATCCTGGAGAACGCGCTGTCGAACGCCGAGCGGCGTGCGCTGGTCACCGGCGAGGCCGAGATCGTGCCGCGTCCGACCGACCTGTACGCCGCGCTGCCGTCACTCACCGGCAAGCTCGAGCTCGAGTACGAGGGCGAGCTGATCGGGGCGCAGAAGATCGCCCGCGAGCTGATCGCGCACGGGGCCGCCGAGACGTTCCGGGACCTGGGCGGGGAGGCGGTCCAGGACCAGCTCGAGGAGGTGGTGGATTACTTCGAGCGCGGCGGCGTGCTCCAGCTCGGCGACACCGCGACCGGCGCGGCCGCGCTGCAGGGCTTCGAGAACGTGCCCGGGCTGCTCGACATCGTGCGCGAGCTGGGCCTCGGCCGGAAGGATTCGCCCGGGCACACCGCCGCGGCCTGCGAGCTGGTGCTCGAGGCGCTCGTCGCGGAACGGCGCATCAGCCGCGATGAGGGCGGCGAGTACACGCGCACGGCGCCCCGGCGCAAGCCCACCAGCCTGGACTTCGACGTGTGAACGGCGAGCGGGCCGGCGTAGCGTCGGACGCCGGCCGCTCCCTCTCCGCTGCCGCCGCTGCGTCAGGTAAGCTTCTCGGTGCGCTGCTCCTCGAGCTGCTCGTCCCGGCCATACACGTCGTGGTGGAAGCGCACCGTGCCGTCCTCCTGCACCCACGCCGTGAAGTACAGGATGTAGATCGGGATCTTCTCGTCCAGCTTGATCCATTTCTCGTCGTGCGTCTCCAGCATCGCATCCAGCTCCGACGGCGACCGGCTCGTCGCGGTGCGCAGCATCAGCTCGGCCAGGTCGCGCGGCCGCTCCAGCCGGATGCAGCCGTGACTGAAGTCGCGGCGCGTGCGCGAGAACAGGTGGCCCGCCGGCGTGTCGTGCAGGTAGATGTTCTCCGGGTTCGGGAACATGAACTTGAACCGGCCCAGCGCGTTCTTCGGTCCGGGTCGCTGCCGCACCCCGCCGTCGCTCGTCCGCTCCATGTCGTTGCGCTCGAGGTAGTTCGGATCCTGCGCCAGCGCCGGCACGATCTCGTCCTCCAGGATCGAGGGCGGCACGTTCCAGTACGGGTTCACCACCAGGTACTCGATCGTGTCCGCGAAGATCGGCGTACGCCAGTTCTGCTGCCCGACCACCACGTTCATGTTCTCGATCACGCGACCGTCTTCGATCACCTCCATCTCGAAGCCCGCCACGTTCACCACCACGTGCTTCCGCCCCAGGTCGTGCGGCAGCCAGCGCCAGCGGTCCAGGTTGAGCCGCAGCTCCGCCATGCGCTCTTCCACGGTGTGGTTCAGCTCGCGCAGTGTGGCCGGGCCCAGCTGCCCGTCGGCGTCGATCGAGTGCCGCGACTGGAAGTGCTTTACGGCCTCCGCGAGCTGCTCGTCGTACATGTCGGGGCGGGCCGCACCCGCGCTCGCGAGCCGCGCCTCGGTCGAGTCGGGGCCCTGCACGAAGCGCTGCCGGAGCGTGACCACCGCCGGCGACGACTCGCCCGGCGCAACGCTCAGATCGCGCGGCACCTGCGGCCAGCCGCCCCGCTCCGCCGCCTCACGATAGCGCGCGAGGGCCTGCCGGAAGCGCGTGTACTGCGGTGACGTCGGGCGCAGTGCTGCCAGTACCTCGGCGGCCGGGCGGCCCGTCGCCAGCGCCTCCAGCACGTTCTCCTCCGGCGCCTGCTCCCGCGGGATCTCCCAGTGCAGCCCCGCTTCCTGCGGGTCGAGCGTACCCTGCGCGAGGTGCTGCGCATGGCGCGCCATGCCCTCGCTGAGCAGCAGGTCCAGCTCCGCGAGCAGCACGCTCCGCTCGGCGTCATCCAGCTTCGCATCCGAGGTGTCCGCGGCCGCGAACCGCGCCTCGATCGCGAGTACCGCCGGGAAATGGTAGAGCTCCGCCGGCAGACCATCGCGCTCGCTGCCCGCCAGCGCACGGTACACCTGCTGGCCCTGCTCGCTCAGCTCCTCGCCCTCCAGCCACGCCGTCCGCTGCTCGCGCGCGCGGTAGAAGTCGCGCACGCCCTCGCTCACGTACAGCGTGTCGCCCAGGGTGAGCCGGACCGGCGAATCCGCGCGCAGCAGACGCGCCAGCGACGCGGCCACGTCGCCGTCATCGGCACCGCCCCGGCCGCATCCGACCAGCAGGACCGTGATCGCCACCGCTGCCCGGCGGTACCCATTCATCTTGAGACCCATCGCGTCGCTCCCTTTTGCTTCCGTTGTTGTCCACATGGAGCAAGCGCCGGGCCAGTTGGTTCGGAAGAGCCGCCTGTGGCGGCGCTCTCCGGTCGCCGGCGCCGCTCCGACGCCCCAGCGTGGGATCCAGCGGGGAGGCCCGCGTCGGGGCTACTGCCGGCGCGGGTGGGCGAGGGTGGCGATCCGCCGCTGTGCGGCGGGTAGCGGCAGCTCGTCGAGCCGCGCCGCCGGTGTCCAGCGCCACTCGGCGTCGCCGCGGGCGATCGCAGGCGCGGCCAGCGCCGCGCTCACGACGTGATACTGGTGGCGGCAGTGGGAGAAAGCGTGGCGCACGACGCCGTGCCCCTGCACGCGCGCGGCGCGCACCCCGGTGATGCGGCGGATCGCGCGGCGCGCGGTGGCCGGGACGTCGCCCTGGAGAGCCACATCCGGGAAGCGCCACATCCCGGCGAGCAGCCCGCCGCTGCTGCGCGTGAGCAGCATTCCGGCGGGGGAGTGCAGCACCAGCGCGACCAGCTCGTGCTCGGGCGTGGGCGGGCGCCGGTCCCGGCTCGGACGCAGGGCCTGGGTGCCGGCGGCACGAGCCCGGCAGTGGCGGCGCACGGGACAGGCGCCGCAGAGCGGCCGGCGCGGCCGGCATATGGTGGCGCCCAGCTCCATGAGACCCTGGTTGAAGTCGCCGGCGCGGGTCGCGGGTACCAGCATGGACGCGGTGCGACGCAGCGTGGCCGCGTCCAGGTCCGCATCGAGCGTACGACACAGCACCCGGCGTACGTTGCCGTCCACGGCGGCGGCGCGCTCGCCGAACGCGATGCTCGCGATTGCGCCGGCGGTGTATTCGCCGATGCCGGGCAGAGTGCGCAGCTCGCGGGCGGATCCGGGCAGCTGACCGCCGCGCTCGCGGACGAGCTGCGCGCCGCGGTGCAGGTTGCGGGCGCGCGTGTAGTAGCCGAGGCCGGCCCACGCGTGCAGCACGTCGTCCGGCGAGGCCGCGGCGAGCCGGTCGATGTCCGGGAACCGTTCGAGCCAGCGTTCGTAGTAGGGGACGGCGGTCTCGACCCGCGTCTGCTGCAGCATCACCTCCGACACCCAGATGCGGTACGGATCGCGGGTGCTGCGCCAGGGCAGGGCTCGCTGGTGCTGGTCGAAGAAGTGGAGGATCGCGCGCTGGATGGCGCGCGTGCTGCGCGCCGAGAACGTCGCTGCCAATCGCCCGGAGTCCGCATGCGCTTCCATACCTATCACAAGTATAGCGGCGGTCTGCTCGACGCGCTGAACCTGCAGGACCTGCTGCAGCAGCTCGCGGACTTCCTGCTGCAGAGCGGCTTCGAGGGCGGACCGCACTATCATCCCTGGTGGGGCTGGAGCGGCGACGAGGGCGGTGACCACTCCGAGGATGCACTCAAGGCCGCGTTGCTCCAGGCGCTGATCGAGAGTGGCAAGCTGACGCCCGAGATGCTCGCGCAGCTGCGCGGCGAGGGTGAGCCGGACGAGGACGTGCGCCGCGCGATTGGCGAGCTGCTCGACGAGCTGGTGCGTCGCCTCGTGGAGGACGGCTACCTGACGCCGCAGCCGGCACCGCCGCAGGCGCCCGGCTCGTACGCCCAGCTGGGCGGCCACATCGATGAGGGGAAGGAGGCCGCGCAGCAGGTCGAGTTCCAGCTCACCCAGAAGGGCGTCGACTTTCTCGGCTACCGCACGCTCCGCCAGCTGCTCTCCGCGCTCGGGCGCTCGAACGCCGGCAGCCACGACACCCCTCACCTGGCCACGGGCATCGAGGCCGAGGCCGCATCCAAACCCTACGAGTACGGCGACTCGCTCAACCTGGACATCCCGGCCACGCTCCGTAACGCGGTCGCCCGGGGCGGCACTACCGTCCCGATCGACCTCGACTACCCCGACCTGATGGTGCACCAGGCCGAGTATCGCAGCTCGTGCGCGACCGTCGTCATGCTCGACATCTCGCACTCCATGATCCTCTACGGCGAGGACCGCTTCACGCCCGCCAAGAAGGTGGCGCTCGCGCTCGCCCACCTGATCCGCACGCAGTACCCCGGTGACACGCTGCGCGTCGTCACGTTCGGCGACCGTGCCCAGGAGATCCCGCTCGGGGAGCTGCCGCGCGCGAAGGTGGGCCCGTTCCATACCAATACGGCCGAGGGCCTCAAGCTCGCGCGCCGGCTGCTGCTCGCGCAGAAGAAGGACATGCGCCAGATCGTGATGGTGACGGACGGCAAGCCCTCCGCAATCACGCTGCCGGACGGCCGCATCTACAAGAACCCGGCCGGCCTGGACGCCCGCGTCATCCGCGAGACGCTGCGCGAGGTCGCCGCCTGCCGCCGCAGCGGTATCCTGATCAACACGTTCATGCTCGCGCGCGACCCCATGCTCGTGCAGTTCGTCGCCAGGGTCTGCGAGATGGCCCGCGGCAAAGCGTACTTCACGAATACCGTCACGCTGGGCGAGTACATCATGAAGGACTTCCTGCGGCGTCGCACCAGGCGCGTGAAGTAAGGGACAGGGATTGGGAGAGGGATAGGGAGGTTGGACCGCGCCTTTTACCCTTGCCCCACCGGATGCCCCTATCCCTGTCCCGCTCCCTGCCGTTCCGGAATCGCACCCGCCACCACGCCCCTATCCCTATCCCTCTCCCTGCCGTTCCGGAACCGCACCCGCCACCGCGCGGTACAGGCAACCATCCACCATCGATATCGGGTCGAAGCGGGAGGGCCGACGAGTCCGGCCTGGTCATACGAGGAGGTGAGCACGTGAGAGTCATGCTGATGCGGGTCGCGGCCGGTGCCGCGATCGTGGCGGGCGGCGCCGTGGCCGCCGTGGGGCTGGATACGGTGCGGGGGGCGCAGGCGCTCCAGCAGGTGCCGGCGACGCCGGTGGTGAACCGCGGCTCGACTGCGGCTCCGGACGCGCTCAGCCAGGCTTTCCGCCACGCGGCGGGCCGGGCCCTGCCGGGCGTGGTCCACGTGCAGGTCGAGGGAAGATCGCGCAGCGGCCAGGACCCGTTCGGTCGGCGCGTCACGCCGCAGCCGGTGCGCGGCGCCGGCTCGGGCTTCGTGATCCGGCCCGATGGCCACATCCTGACCAACAACCACGTCGTGGAGGGCGCGACCCGCGTCACGGTGGTGACGCAGGCGCGCGAGGAGTACGAGGCGCGCGTCGTGGGCCGGGACCCGAACACCGACCTCGCGGTGCTCCGGATCGATGCCCGCGGCCTCCCCGTGGTCGCGCTCGGAGACTCCGATGCCGCCGGTGTCGGCGACTGGGTCGTGGCGCTCGGCTATCCGCTCCAGCTCGGCGTCACCGCCACGGCGGGCATCGTCAGCGCGAAGGGTCGCGCCATCAACATCATCGACCGCTCCGAGGAGGCGCCCGCGCCGCTCGAGTACTTCATCCAGACCGATGCCGCGATCAACCCCGGCAACTCGGGCGGACCGCTCGTCGACCTCGAGGGTCGCGTGGTGGGCGTCAACAGCGCCATCAAGAGCCAGACGGGTTTCTACAACGGCTACGGCTTCGCGATTCCGGTCAACCTCGCCCGGCGCGTCGCCGATGACCTCATCGCATACGGGCACGTGCGACGTCCCCGCCTCGGGCTGCAGCTCGCCGAGGTCGATCCGGTCGACGTCGAGATCTACTCGCTGCCCCGCGCCGCCGGTGCCGAGGTCGTCTTCGTCGAGGACGGCGCGCCCGCCGCCCGCGCCGGAGTCCGGCTCGGCGACGTCATCATCGCCGTCAACGGCGACGCACTCGACTCGAGCGCCGACCTTACCGAGCGCATCGCACTGCTCGACCCGGGCAGCCGGGTCAACCTGGAGATCATCCGCTACGGCAAGCCGGTCCGGATCGCCGTCGAGCTGGGTGAGTTCCCGGCCGCCCGCGTCGAGAACGCCGCGCCGAACGCCCGCGCGGACGAGCGCGACGCGCGCCTCGGCTTCGGCGCCCTGAACCTGACGCCGCAAATCGCCCGTCAGCTGCGTATCCAGGCGCGCGAAGGCGTCGTCATCCGCGGCGTCGCCCGCGGCAGCGCCGCCGAGCGCGCCGGCCTGGGCGATGGCCTCGTCGTCGAGAGCATCAACGGCACGAAGGTGAACAGCGTCCAGGACCTGGAGCGCGCCGCGAGCGGGCTGCGTCCCGGCAGCCCCGTCTCGCTGATCATCGTGGAGGGCGATGGCTCGCGTCGTATCGTGAACTATCGCGTACGCGCCTAGGCGTACACCGGTCCGGAAATCGCTGGCCCGCACCACCCGAGCGGTGCGGGCCGGTGTTGCATCCGGGGTTCGGCGCGCTGTGCGCACAATGCTTGCAACTGGTGTGGCCACAACCATTTCACACGGGATGAGCCATCATGGAGCAGCATCGCCACGATAGACAGGAGCAGCCGGAACCCCTCAAGCCCGGGACGCGCGAGGTCCGCGAGCGCATGAGCGAGCTGGACGAGGCGGGCGCGGCGCCGGTCGAGAAGCGGGCCGAGTCACCGGGCCGGGGGGAGGCGTCCCCGGACCGGCCGTCGGGCAGCATCGCGTCGCTGGCCGGGCGGCACGGCCGGGTGGCAGCGCTCGGGCTGGCGGCGACGTCGCTGGCGATGCTGGCGGGCCGCAGCGGCCCCGATGCGACCAGCACGAGTCCCGAGCTGGCCGGCGTGCTCACGCCGGATGCGGAGACATCCGAGGAGAAGGGCGTGACGTGGGACCTGACGGTCACGGACCACGACCGCGTCGATTTCTTCAAGGAATTCCTGATGGGCAAGAACTACGACAAGACGCGCTCGTGGCTGGAGCGGATGGGCAAGTACGGTCCGATGATCCAGAACGAGCTGCGCGAGCGCGGCATGCCGGAGGACCTGCTGTACCTGACCATGATCGAGAGCGGCCTGAATCCGAACGCGTACTCGAAGGCGCATGCGGCGGGCCTCTGGCAGTTCATCTCGGAGACGGGCCAGCGTTACGGTCTCGAGGTATCCACATACGTCGACGAGCGGCGCGACCCGGTGAAGTCGACCGCGGCGGCGCTCGAGTACCTGCAGTACATGCACGAACGCTTCGACAGCTGGTACCTGTCGGCGGCGGGCTACAACACCGGCGAGAACCGGGTGGGCCGGTTGATGCGCGAGACGACCGGCACCGAGAAGGGGACCGACGAGGGCTACTGGGACATCTGGGAGCGGCTGCCGCGTGAGACGCGCGATTACGTGCCGCTCATGCTGGCCATGGGCCACATCGCGAAGGAGCCCGAGAAGCACGGCTTCACGAACCTCGAGTACCAGGAGCCGCTGCGCTTCGAGGAGGTCGCCGTCCAGGGCGGCACGCGCCTGAGCGAGGTGGCGCGTGTGGCGGGCGTCGATACCGAAGTGATCGAGGATCTGAACCCGCACCTGGTGAAGCAGCAGACGCCGCCGAACCGTCAGTGGGCGGTGCGCGTGCCGGTCGGCGAGGCCGGCCGGGTGCTGGCCGCGCTGGGCGGTGCGCAGCCGGTCGCCGAGCTGCTGGCCGACTGAGCAGCGCGGCACGGCGTGGACGCAGGGGGCGGCCGCATGGGCCGCCCCTTTGCGTTGGGGCGCGGCGCATCGGCCTGTCCGGTGGGCGGCGCGCGTCCTATGCTACGCTGCGGGAAGTGCGACCGTGCTCGAATCGGAGGACTGTCCATGCGACGTGTGATGCTTGCGCTGCTGCTGCTCGCGGCGGCGTGCGGTAGCCCGACGGAAGGCGAGCGCGATTTCTCCCTGGTCGTGCGCCGGGCGGACGCACTGCTGGAGCAGCGCGACAGCGTGTTCCCCGGGCTCGGTGCCATCTTCATCGAGGGCACCGTCAACATCGGGTGCAATGGCGGCCGGCTGACGGCCGAGCTGCAGCGTCCCGCGGCCCGCCAGCTCGTGTTCATCACCCATGCCGAGTGGCCGACCGGGGCCTGCGAGCCACCCGGCGAATCCTTCCAGTTCGAGGCGCTCGTCCGCGCTCTGGCGCCGGGCCAGTGGCACCTGCAGGTGCTGCACACGTCCAATACCGAGAGCGCGCCGCCGCGCACGGCGTTCCAGGATTTCGTGACGGTGCCCTGACGCACGTCGTGCGCGTTCTGCTCCTGTTCCTGGATGGTGTCGGCATCGGCCCGGCCGACCCTTCCCGGAACCCGTTCCTGCGCGCGCGGCTGCCCCGCCTGCGCGCGCTCCTCGACGACCTGCTTCCGGCAGGCGACGTCGCGCCGCACCGGGCCGCGCGCGCCACGCTGGTCCCCCTCGACGCCGGGCTCGGCGTCGCCGGGCTGCCCCAGAGCGGCACCGGTCAGACCGCGCTGCTCACCGGCGAGAACGGGCCCCGTCTGCACGGCTCCCACTTCGGGCCGTGGGTGCCGACCGGGCTGCGCGAGCTGCTGCGCACGCGCAGCGTGCTGGCGCGCAGCCGCGCCGCCGGCCGGGTCGTGGCCTTCGCGAACGCGTACCCCGAGGAGCTGCTCGCCGCGCCGACACCCGGCGCCCGCCGGCCGCAGTTCCTGCGTGCCGGTCCGCCGCTCGCCGCGCTCGGCGCGGAGCTGCTGGTGCGTCACACCGCGGCGCTGCGGAGCGGCGATGCCATCGCCAGCGAGATCGTCAACGAGGGCTGGCGCGAGCGCCTGGACCGCACGGACCTGCCGGTCATCTCGCCGGAGCAGGCGGGAGCGAACCTGGCGCGCATCACCGCCGGGCACGACCTGACGCTGTTCGCACATTACTGCACCGATGCCGCCGGGCACGAGCGCGACATGGCTGCGGCCGTGGCGGCGCTGGAGACGGTGGACCGCTTCCTGGACGGCCTGCTGGGCGGGCTGGCCGACGACGTGCTGCTGGTAGTGGCAAGCGATCACGGCAACATCGAGGACGTGTCCGCAGGACATACGCTCCACCCCGCGCTCTGCATCGTCGCCGGCCCGGAGCACGCGCGGCGCGCAGGCACGCTGCGCAGCCTGCTCGATGTGACGCCCATGATCCTGGACGCGCTCGGCGTCGCCTAGAGCTCGCGCCGCGCCGCCACCACGCCCGCGATCACCAGCGCCAGCGCTGCATACGTCGCGCAGTAGAGCAGGGCGAAGCCGGGCACCGCCTCGTCGGCCGCGAAGGCGGTCTCGAGCTGGGCGAGCGCGCCCTGCGGTGGCAGCAGGGCGGTGAGCAGCCCGCGCGGACCGGGCGCACCGCCTCGCAATGCGCCCGCGCGCAGCAGCGCGTGCCAGACCACCGCGGCAATGCCGGCGAAGAGCGCGATCCAGGCATCGCCGCGCGTGAGCGTGGAGAGCAGCACGGTGAGCGCGCCGAACACGAGCACATAGCCCGTGACGAGCGCGAACAGCTGCGGCCCGGGCAGGCGTCCGAGCATGAGCATGTCGAACGCCGGCAGGACCAGCGCGGACAGCGCCGCCGCCAGGAGCAGCGCGAGCGCGGCCCGTAGCGCGAACAGCAGGAGGGGCGCGCGCGCGCGCGCCGCGATCAGGCGGGCGAAGCCGCTCTCGCGATCGCCGCTGAACACGCCTGCAGCGAGCACCAGGGCGGCAACCAGCGGGAACCGGCCGACCAGCCAGCCGCTGAGCAGCAGGGCGGAGACCAGTGGATAGCCCCCGATACCCATCAGCCGGTCGAACTCGACGTGTCCATCGCTCGCCGCGAACAGCCGCGCGGTGGCGGCCGCCGCCATGAAGATCCCGCCGAACGCGAGCAGGCCGAGCATCCGGGGCAGCAGGCGCTGCAGCTCGAGACGAAGCCAGATCCACATCAGGCGTCCCCCTCGAACGCGGGCCGCACCAGCTCCTCGAGGCCGAGCGGCTGCACGGAGTCCACCACACCACCCAACTCCAGCCAGGCCGCCAGCCGCGCGCTCAGGTCGGCCGCGTCCCCGACGGCGACCTCGAACTCGTGCGCCCCGATCGCGCGCACGTCGCCGAACGCGCTCTCCAGGTGCTCGCCGCCCGCGCGCACGCGGACGCGGTAGCGACCGGGGCCACCCGGCGTGTGCGGCACCACCTCGCTGCGGATCGCGCCCCGCTCCAGCAGCACCACGCGATCCGCGCTCCGCTCCAGCTCGCCGAGGTCGTGGCTCGCCAGCAGCACCGCCGCTCCCGCTGCGCGCCGCTCCGCGAGCGCGGCACGCAGCCGCAGTCGCCACACCGGATCCAGCCCCTCGGTCGGCTCGTCCAGGACCAGCACGCGCGGCTGGTCGAGCAGCGCCTGCGCGATCGCCACCCGCTGCTGGAGCCCCCGCGACAGCTCGCCGATCCGGCGCTCGACGGACTCCTCCAGTCCCATCGCCGCGAGCACCCGTCCGGCCCGGTCGTCCACGTCGGCGCGGCCGCGCGCCGCGGCAAGCGCGCGCAGCAGGTCGCCCACCCGCCAGCGCGTCGGCAGCTGCACCCGCTCCGGCACGTAGCCGACCGCTTCTCGGCGGAGGAAGTCGCGCGGTCGCTCGTCGAGGATGCGGACGTCGCCGCGCGTCGGCCTGAGGAAGCCGAGCGCGAGCGCGAGCAGCGTGCTCTTGCCGGCCCCGTTCGGGCCCGCGATGCCGCAGACCTCGCCCGCCCGAACCGCCAGCGAAACGTCGCGCACGGCCTCGATCCCGGGTCGGCGCCCGAAGCGGCGGCTCACCCGCTCCAGCCGGATCATGCCCGCGCCCGGTACAAAACCTGCGCCCCGGCGGCGGTCACCATGACCGCACCGAAGCGCACCCGGGCGGCCGGCTCACGCCGCGCCGCGCACCGAGACCAGGGACCGATGGGCATGCTCTATAGTATGCTCCGGCTGATCACCCGGCACATCAGCGGGTTCTGGGTCCCGCTCGCGGCCGTCATCGCGCTGGTCACGCTGGCCGGCGCCCTCGCGACCGCACTCATGGTCCTGCTCGCCAGCGTCGTCATGCAGGGGTTCACGCAGCGCTTCGACGAGAGCGTGCTGCAGACGCTCGAGGCGAGCCGCTCGCCCTTCCTGACCGAAGTAATGATCGAGATCACGACCATCGGGTCCGGCGTCCCGCTCATCCTGATGGTCGCGATCGCCGCGCTCGTGCTCTGGCTCACCCACCACCGCTGGTCCGTCGCGCTGCTCGTATTCGGCTCGCTCGGCGGCACCATCGTCAACCGGGCACTGAAGAACTACTTCGACCGGCCCCGTCCCGAGGTCGTCGATGCCGTCGAGCAGGTCACCTCGCTCTCCTTCCCGTCCGGCCACGCGACCTCCTCTTTCATCGTCTACGGCATCCTCGCCTACATCGTGTCGCGCCTGGCCGCGGAACGCGCGGTGCGCATCGCGATCTGGACCATCGCCGGGGTCATGATCCTGCTCGTCGGCTTCAGCCGCATGTACCTGGGCGTGCACTATCCCACCGACGTGGCCGGCGGATTCCTGGTCGGCTTCGCGTGGGTGATGGTGCTCGCCTCCCTCATGAACGCCATCCGCTTCCTCGCCTCGCGCCGTCCCGAAACGCGCCGGGAGGAGGAAGACCTGGAGGAGCCCGGCGCGCCGCACGCCGCGCGCTGAGCCAGGCCGCCAACGCCAGTCGCACGGTAGCGCCCGCGTCCGCCGTTTGATCGTCCGCCCCCGCCATGTCCGCGCCCCGGCGCGCGCGCATGCTTTTCCGCATGAGAGGGCAGCGCACGACGGGCGTCATCGGGCAGCACCTGCTCACCGCGGGCGTGCTCGATGAAGCGCAGCTCGAGCAGGCGCTCGAGGAACAGCGGCGAACGCGCGAGCGGCTGGGCGAAGTACTGGTGCGCCGCGGCATCGCGCCCGAGCACGTTGCGCGGGCGCTCGCGGTTCAGCTGCGCCTGCCGTTCGCGGCAGCGCCGCTGCGGCCGCAGGGCGAGGCGCTGAAGCTGGTGGACGCGGCACTCGCGCGCCGGCTGCGCGTGCTGCCGCTCGAGTGCAGCGGGCGGGGCGTACGCGTGGCGATGGCGGACCCGCTCGACCTGACCGCGCTGGATGACCTGCGGTTTCGCACCGGGCGGCGGATCGAGGCGGCGGTCGCCGTGCCGGCCGCCGTCGAGGCGGCGATCGCGCTGGCCTACCGGCAGGGCGCGCTGGACGAGATCCTGCACCGCATCGATGCGGGCGCAACCGCGCCCGGCCCGGTCAACGCCGCGGGGAACGCAGCCCTGCCGGAGGAGGTCGGGGAGCTGCAGCGGGCGTCCGAGGAGGCGCCGATCGTCGCGCTCGTGGACATGGTGCTGAGCGGCGCCATCCACCTGCGCGCCAGCGACGTGCACGTCGAGGCGGAGCGGGTTCGCGCCCGCGTCGACGGCGTGCTCCGCGAGCTCACGGTGCTGCCGGCGCACGCGCATGCGGCCTTCGTCTCCCGGGTCAAGATCATGGCCGGCCTCGACATCGCGACCAAGCGCCGACCGCAGGACGGACGCGGCGTGGTGCGTGTCGGCGGCCGGGAGTTCGCGCTGCGGGTATCGACGCTGCCGGCGCAGGGTGGCGAGAAGATCGTGCTGCGCCTGCTCGAGAGCGGGGGCACGGCCGCGCCGCTCACCGAGCTGGGCATGACCCCGCCGGAGCAGGCCGCGTTCCGCCGACTGCTCGAGCGCAGCCATGGCCTGATCCTGGTGACCGGGCCGACCGGCAGCGGCAAGACGACCACGCTGTATGCGGCGCTCGCGGCGCTCGACCGCGAGCAGCGCAACATCGTGACGCTCGAGGACCCGGTCGAGTACCGCCTGCCCGGCCTGACCCAGGTGCAGGTGCACCCCCGCGCCGGGCTCGGCTTCGCCGCCGCGCTGCGCTCCGTGCTGCGCCAGGACCCGGACGTGATCATGGTCGGGGAGCTGCGCGACCGGCGCACCGTGGGGATCGCGCTCGCCGCCGCACTCACCGGGCACCTGGTGCTCTCGACGCTGCACACGAACGACGCACCGTCGGCGGCAGCTCGCCTGGTCGAGATGGGCGCGCCGCCCTACCTGGTCGCGGCCACGCTCGTCGGCGTGCTCGCGCAGCGCCTGGCGCGGCGGCTATGCCCGCACTGTCGCGTCGAGGTCGAGGTCGATCCCGGCGAGCTCATCGACCTCGGCCTGCCGCCGCACCCGGGCGGATTGTTCCTGCCCCGCGGCTGCGCCCGCTGCGAGGGCACGGGCTACCGCGGCCGTACCGGCATCTATGAGCTGATGCTCGTCGGCCCGGACCTGCGCGAGCGCGTCCTGCGGCGCGGCTCGGCCGACGCGTTGCGCGAGGCCGCCCGCGCGGCCGGCACCCGCTCGCTCGCCGCCGACGCCTGGCAGAAGGTGCGCGCTGGCTGGACGTCACTGGCCGAGGTGCGTCCGCTGCTGCGTGTGCTCGAGGACGAGGCGCCGGCCTGCCCGCGCTGCGCCACGCCGCTGCGCGCGAGCTTCGCGGCCTGTCCCGGCTGCGGGCGCATGCTCCGGGTCCGGTGTGGCTGCGGCACGCTCGCCGAGGCGCAGTGGCGGCATTGCGCGGCCTGCGGCACGGCGCTGCCGGCCGCGGCGGAATCGTGATGAGGCAGGCGGCTTCGCTCAGCTCGTGCGCTGGCGGAACTCGTCGGCGACCTGGCGCAGCAGGCGGTCGATGCGGTCGCCGGTGGCGGGGAAGAGGTGCCGATCCGCGACCCGGTTCAGGGCCACGCGCAGGGCCGGGAAGAAGTCCGCACAGTTGCGGTACAGCTCGGCCAGGCCATGGCGCTCCGCTTCCGTGCAGGAGGCGGCCATGCGATAGCCGGTGGTGCCGAGCTGCTCGTAGTAGTCGATCCCGGGCGCGCCGCGCCGGTGCACGCGTGCGGTGATGTGGTCGGGGAACAGGCCGCTCAGCCAGAGCGCGAACTCGCCGAGGTGGGCCCGCAGCAGGAAGGCGCGCCGCCCGGTGGAGCGCTGGCCTTCGGCGACGATGTCCACCAGGTAGCGATACTCGGCCGGGCCGTCCTCGATGCGCCAGGCACGGCCGCCCCGCCCGAACGTCAGCAGCAGTGCCGCCAGGTAATCCGCCAGCGACCGGTCCGCGATGCCATCCTCGAGCAGGGCGTGACGCACCAGCAGGTAGAACACGAGCTGCGGCGATGCAGTGCTGAAGTCGCGCCCCGCGAGCAGCGTGTTGAACGTGCGCGGATCGTCGAGCAGCGCGTCCAGCCCCTGCTCCTGGAGACGCTGCACCTCGTGCTCGCGCGCCTGGTCGTCGCCGCGCGTCAGCAGCCACACCAGGTAGGCGGCATCGCCGCGATCCAGCGACCGTCGAATGTGAGGCACGATCATACACGTACTCCTGCCGAAGGGGAGCAATTGCATGACATATGCCGACAGCGGCAGCGGGAATTGCCGGGGTTGGGTACGTTGTGGTATCGTCACGATACACTCGCCGGGGGCCGGGGGTCCAGATTCATGACACGGAGCTGGTCGCGACGCGTACTGCGACGTCACAGTCTGGAGCGCCGCCTGTTCGGCTGGCTGCTTGCCCTGCTGCTGGTCCCCGCCCTGCTCACCGTCTCCATCTCCCTCTACGTCGGCAGCCGCTCCGTCGCGTGGATCGGCACGCTCGGTCCCTGGGACCAGGTCGCCGAATCCGGACGCGCCCTGTTCCGGGCCGCCGCCCCGGTGGCGGAGCGCGACAGCGCCCTGGACGCGGCGCTGCGGACGCACCAGCGCGAGCTGTCGACTTCCGTGATCCAGGCGCGCCGCTGGTCGTTTCTCGGCGAGCGCGTCGTCGCCGTGCTGCCCGTCGCGTTCGGCGCGCTGTTGCTGCTCCTGGCCGCGGCCGCGCTCCTGATCAGCCGGCTGCTCGCGCGCGAACTGGCCAGGCCGATCCGCGAGCTGGTCGCGCTCACCGAGCGTCTGGGCGCGGGCGAGCCGCTCCCCCCGGAACAGGCCGCGGAACGGCGCGAGGTTGCCGAGGTGCACACGTTGCGGAGCGCGCTCCGCGACGCCGCGCAGCGGATCGCCGAGGCGCGCGTGCGCGAGCTCGAGGGAGAGCGCGTGCGCGCCTGGGGCGAGATGGCGCGGCGCGTGGCGCACGAGATGAAGAATCCGCTCACGCCGCTGCGCCTCGCGATTCACCGCATCCGCGGTGCGGCCGGGGAGGATGAGCGCCTGCGCGAGCCGGTCTCCGTGCTCGAGGAGGAGAGCGCCCGCCTGGAGGAGCTGGCCCGGCAGTTCGCGGTGCTCGGGCGCCCGTCGGCCGGGCACATGAGTGCGATCGACGTCCGCGAGCTGCTGCAGTCGCTGCTCGATACCGACGTGCCGCGCCACATCGCGGCCACGGTGCACGCGGATCCCGGCCTGCCGTTGCTCGACGGCCACTACGACGCGCTGCAGCGCGCGTTCCGAAACCTGGTACGCAACGCTGTCGAGGCCATC
Source organism: Longimicrobiales bacterium (assembly GCA_035461105.1). Classification (GTDB taxonomy): domain Bacteria; phylum Gemmatimonadota; class Gemmatimonadetes; order Longimicrobiales; family RSA9; genus VEPF01. The sequence continues at coordinate 17,471 of DATHVV010000084.1, forward strand.
AACGTTCGTGCACCCGACGGCGGTCGCGACGCGGCGGGAGGCGCTGCCGTCGGCGGGGGCACCCTGCGCGTCAGCCTGCGACACGAGCGTGGCTCCCTGGTCGTGGTCGTCGCCGACGACGGCTGCGGTATCCCCGCGGCGCAGGTCGAGCGCATCTTCGAGCCGGATTTCACGCTCAAGGCAGGCGGCACCGGCCTGGGGCTGGCCGTGGTGCGGCAGGCGGTGCTGGCGCATGGCGGCAGCGTCGCCGCGCGCAACCGCCCCGAAGGCGGTGCCGAGTTCGAGGTGCGCCTGCCGGTGCGGCGTGCCAGGAACCTGCCCCGCGCCGGGGCGGATCCGTCCGCCTCGGCGGCGGTATCAACCGGCACGGCACACGACGAACCCGGAAAGGTCGGGAAACGATGAACATCAGGGGTGGTGCGGGGCGCGCGCTCACGGGCGCGCTGGTCGTGACTCTGTCGGCGTGTGCCGTTCGCCTGGGCGGACCCAGCCCGCAGGAGTACGACGCCGTGGCGCTGCGCGCGTCCGGCGATGCGGCCGCGCTCGGCCAGCGCCTGCGCGCCGCCGGCGCCGAGCTGGTGCTGCTCGCGGCCGACCAGGACAGCTCCTGGTTCGCGCAGGTCGCGGCCAGCGCCCAGCTCGGGCTGAGCGGGCCGGGTACGACCGGCGGCAGCGGCCTCGCGCTGCTCTCCAACCTCAAGCTGCTCGGTGATACCGCGCTCGCGATCGCCATCGAGGGCGGCGGCCAGCTGCACATGCAGGATGCGCTCTACGAGATCGACAAGAACCGGCACCTCGATCTCATGCTCGTGCGTCTCGACCCGGAGGCGCCGCTCCGCGCGTCGGTGCGCACGCTGCTCGGCTACATCGCGACCGATGTCGGGGGTGCGGCCTCCGTGCTGCTCGCCATCGAGGCGCCCTCGCCGATGGCGGCGGACAGCACGGCCCTGCTGCTGCGCGCCGCCTTCGAGCAGGCGAACGACTGTCGCGGCCGGGGGCCGGCCGCGGACGCGGCCGCGCAGACGGTCCGGCTGTTCTATGGTCCGCAGGCGCGCATCGACTGTGTGCGCGCGGGGCCCCTGGACGGTTCCCCCGCGCCAACTCTGGCGCGCGTGGTCGTGCGCGGCTGAGCGGCCATGGCGGCGATACTCGTTGTCGACGACGAGCCCAACATTCGCCGCATGCTGTGCAGCCTGCTCGCCGCCGAGGGCCATGATGCGGCCGCGGCCGCCAGCGGCGAGGCGGCGCTCGCGTCGGTAGCGCGCGCGGAGCCCGATGTCGTGCTGCTCGACCTGGCCCTGCCCGGCGCGAACGGCATCGAGGTGCTGCGCAGCCTGCGACGCCACTCGCCCGGCGTGCCGGTCATCATGATGAGCGGCCGGGCCACGCTCGCCGACGCCGTGCAGGCCACCAAGCTCGGCGCGTTCCACTTCATCGAGAAGCCGCTCTCGCCCGAGGCGGTGCTGCTCACGATCGCGAGCGCGGTCGAGCTGCGCCGCGCCCGCGAGCTGTCGCGCGCGCTGCTCGCCGAGCTGGGTGCCGGCGAGCGCCTGGTGGGCTCGGGATCCGCGATGCGCCGCGTCCGCGAGCTGATCGAGCAGGTCGCGCCCACCGACGCGCGCGTACTGATCACCGGGGAGAGCGGTACCGGCAAGGAGCTGGTCGCCTCCGCGCTCCACGAGCTCTCCTCGCGCGCGGGCGGCCCGTTCGTGCGTGTCAACAGCGCCGCGATTCCGCGCGACCTGATCGAGTCGGAGATGTTCGGACACGAGCGGGGCGCGTTCACGGGCGCCACCGAGCGGCGGCTCGGCCGCTTCGAGCTGGCCGATCGCGGCACCCTGTTCCTCGACGAGATCGCGGATCTCGGCCCGGAGGCGCAGGCGAAGCTGCTGCGCGCGCTCGAGACCGGAGAGATCGAGCGGGTGGGCGGCCGCCACGGCGTGCGCGTGGACGTGCGCGTGCTCGCCGCGACCAACCGGGACCTCGACGCGGAGCGCGCTGCCGGTCGGTTCCGCGATGACCTCTACTACCGCCTCAACGTACTCCGCATCCAGCTGCCGCCGCTGCGGCAGCGGCTCGAGGACGTGCCCGAGCTGGCCGCCTACTTCCTCGAGCGGCAGCGGCAGCGTCACGGGCGCACCGTGACGCTCGGTGCCGATGCGGTCGCGCGGCTCCAGGAGTACCGCTGGCCTGGCAACGTGCGCGAGCTCGCCAACGTGTGCGAAAGGCTGGCCATCCTCTTCGCCGGCCAGGCCGTGGGCGCGCGCGAGCTGCGTCCGCTGCTCGCGGGTGAAGCGGGCCCCCGCGGTGGCGAGGATCTGCCCCTCCACGAGCGGCTCGACGACTACGAACGTCGCATGATCCAGGAATCGCTGGTTGCATCCGGCGGCAGTGTGGCCGATGCCGCGCGCCGCCTGCAGACCGACCGCGCCAACCTCTACCGCCGCATGCGCCGACTGGGGATCGACCGATGAGGACACGCCTGCTGATCGCCCTGCTCCCGGTGCTGCTGCCGCCCGCCGTGGCCGCGCAGCAGGTCGAGGTGATCCCCGCCCTGCCCGACAGCGTCGCCGAGCACGTGCTCGGCATCTACAACCGCGCGGGCACCGTGCGGCTTACCGGCGAAACCCACATCGCCGCGGGCACCGCGCTGCTCGGCGACGTCGCCGTCCTGAACGGACCGCTGCGCATCGATGGCCGCGTCGACGGGCGCGTGGTCCTGATCAACGGCGACATCGTGCTCGGCGCGCTCGCGCACGTGACCGGCGAAGTGATCGCGACCGGCGGGAGCATCCAGCTGGAGCCTGGCGCTCGGGCGGACGCCGCGCTCACCGCCTATCGCGAGCCGCTCCGCTTTCGATACCAGGACGGCGGCCTGGTATTCGTGCCGCCCGACCTCGAGCGGGGCCTGTCCGCCGGACGAGACTGGCCGTTCGGGCGCGGCGACGTGCTGATCGCGACGCGCGGTGCCTACAACCGCGTCGAGGGGCTGCCCATCGGGTTCGGGCCGCGGCTGCGACTGGGCGGCTCGAATCCGACCCGTATCCACGCGTTCGCGGTTTATCGCACCACCGCCGGCCTCACGCTGAATCCCGACGAGTTCGGCTATGACGCGGGGATCGACCAGCAGCTCGGCGTGCCCGGCCTGAGCGCAAGACTGGGTCTCTTCTCGCAGATCGACGAGATCGAGAGCTGGCAGATCAGCGACCGCGAAAGCTCGCTCGCCACGTTCCTGCTGCACCGTGACTACCGCGACCATTACGAGCGGGTCGGCTGGGACTTCGGCGTGCGCATGGCGCGACCCGATCTGCCGTACTCGGTCGCGCTGACGTTTCGCGACGAGCGTCACGAGAGCGTCCGCCCCCGCTCCCCCTGGTCGCTGCTCGACAACGACGAGCCCTGGCGGCCCCAGCCCATCGTCGCCGAAGGCACGCTGCGCACGCTCATGCTCGAGCTCGGTTACGATACCCGCAATGAGCCCGCCGATCCGAGCTGGGGCTGGCTCGTGAACGCCAGCCTCGAGCAGGGCGTCGGCGGCTCGCTCCAGCTGCCCATCGCCGCCCCCGGCGCCGCCAGCGCACGCACCGGCTTCACCACCGCGTCGCTCGACCTGCGACGCTACGCCCGGCTGAGCCCGTATGCACGCCTCGCCGTGCGGGCCCTCGCGGCGGGCTCCGTCGATGGGTCCGCGCTGCCGCCGCAGCGCCAGCACGCGCTCGGCGGCGAAGGGTCGCTGCCCGCGTTCCCGTTGCTCCGCTTCGATTGCGCCGCGCGCGCTGCGCCGCTCGCGGTACCCGGCGACTCCGTGTATCCCCATTACGGCTGCGATCGCATGGCGCTGGTGCAGCTCGAGTACCAGGCGAGCTTCCCGTTCGCACTCCGCCTCGGCGATGTCATCGGTCTCCGCAGCGGCTTCACGAATGCGGTGCGTTGGTCCGCGTTCTTCAATGCCGGGCGGGCGTGGACGGAGGCGGACGCGCGTGATGGGCGGGGTGGCGGCAGCGCCGATTTCTCGGCTGATGTCGGTCTCGGCATCCGCATCGGTGCCCTCGGCATCTACTGGGCGGTTCCCCTCTCCGGTGGCGCCGACGGCATCAACTTCTTCGTGCGCATCGGACCCCGCCTGTGACCACGCTGCGGTTGCTCATGGTGCTGCTGGCCACGGCAGCCCCGGCGCCGGCGGACTCCGTGCTGCCTGCACCCGCGCGTCCCGCCCCGACGCGCGCCGCGGATGAGCCGGTCGTGCGTGCGCCGCCCATCTCGCTGCGCGTCGATGAACGCGGCGCCGCGTTCATCATCGGTGCCGTGCTCGCCGATCGCGAGCTGGCCGACGCAGCGCGGTCCGGGCTGCCCATCCGGCTGCGCGCCCGGGTCGAGCTGTGGCGCGACAAGCTGTTCGACGAGCTGGTCGATGCGAGCACCTGGAGCGTCGTGCTCGCCTTCGAGCCGCTCACCCGCCGCTTCTTCGTCCGCACGACGGGCAGCGACGAACCGGCCCGGGTCTTCTCCTCCTTCGAGGCGGCGCGCATGGCCGTGGAGCGCGAATACCCGCTCCGCATCCTGCCCCGCCGCGAAGGCCGCTACTACTACACGGCCTCGCTCGAGATCGAGACCCTCTCCGTCTCGGACCTCCAGGAGCTGGAGCGCTGGCTGCAGGGCAACCTGCAGCCGGCGGTCGGCGGTGAGCAGTCCATCCCCGGCGCGATCGGCGACGGGGCCAAGCGGCTGCTCATCCGCGTGCTCGGCGTGCCCAGCCGCCGCTTCGAGACCCGCAGCCAGCGATTTCGCTCTCCCCCGGTACCCTGAACCGCCCCACGCCCGTTTCTCCAACCCCATGCTGGCACAGGTGATGCACTGATGCAGCCTACGCGGTGCGGCCTGCGCCGACCGCACGGACCGGGCGGATCGACATGGATATCGGGACCGGTGACGGGCGCAGCGGTGCGCCCCTTCAGATACAGGGAAGCGGCAGTTCGCCCGCGGCAGCCGAGCTGCTGCAGCAGCTGCTCGCGGGCGTCAGCGATTACGCGATCTTCGCGCTCGACGGCGACGGCCGCATCGCGACCTGGAGCTGGGGCGCGGAGCGGATCACCGGCTACCCGGAGAGTGAGGCCGTCGGCACGCCCTTCTCCCGCCTCGGCGAGGCCGACGGGCGGCAGAACGCAACCGAGGCGCTCGTCGCCGCGCGCGCGCCCGGCGGCCTGCAGCGGGAACGCTGGTGGCGCCGTCAGGACGGGTCGCTCGTCTGGATCGACGAGCTGATCAGTCCTTTCCAGGACGAGAGTGGCGCCGGCTTCATCGTGATCGCCCGCGACCTGTCCGCGCGGGTCGAGGCGGAGGAGCGGCTGCTGGCGGCGGGCACGCGCGAGGAGGAGGGTCTGACCCGCGAGCGCGCGCTGCGGGCCGAGCTGCAGGCCGCCGAGCGGCGGGCCGCCTTCCTCGCCGAGGCAAGCAGCATCCTGGTCGCGTCCGCGCTCAACTTCGAAGCGACGATGCGCAGCCTCGCCCGGCTCTCGGTCTCGCGCCTGGGCGACTGGTGCGTCATCCAGACGCTCACCGAGGACGGACGGCTCCACCGCACCGAGGTCGCGCACCGCGACCCGCGCCGGGAGAAGACTCTCGAGCGTGTCATCGATCAGCTGGCAGGGGGCGCATGGCTCGACCCCGTGCACAGCGTCCTCAACACCGGCCGCGCCCAGATCCTCGAGCGCCTGCCCGGCGCGCTGTGGCCGCAGGTACCGGAGGCTGATCGCAAGGCGCTGCTCCCGGAGGGCGAGCCCACCTCCGCGCTGGTCGCGCCGCTGCTCGGGCGGGGCAAGGTGCTCGGGGCCATGCTGCTCATCGCCGCCGAGTGCCAGCGCGAGTTCGACGACCATGACCTCGAGCTCGCCGAGGAGCTCGGGCGTCGGGCGGCGATCGCGCTCGACAACGCCCGTCTCTACCGCGAGGCGCAGGAGGCGAATCGCGCCAAGGCGGACTTCCTCGCGGTCATGTCGCACGAGCTGCGCACGCCGCTCAATGCCATCATGGGATACACCGATCTCATGGACGCCCAGGTCAGCGGGCCGCTCACGGCCAAGCAGCATGGGCAGATCGGCCGCATCCGCGCGAGCGCCCGCCACCTGCTGCAGCTGATCGAGGAGATCCTCAGCTACGCGCGCATGGAGTCGGGTGGCGAGGAGGTGCGCATTGCCGTCGCCGATGCGGGCTCACTCGTGGAGGCGGCCGCAGCGGTCGTCGAGCCTCTCGCTCACGCGAAGGGCATCGGCTTCGAGATCGACGTGCACGACCGGCACGTCTCGATCGAGACGGACGGGGCCAAAGTGCGGCAGGTGCTCGTCAACCTGCTCTCGAACGCGGTCAAGTTCACCGATGACGGGGTGGTCGGCATCCGCTTCCTGCGCGATGGCGAGGAGGGCGTCTTCGAGGTCCATGACACCGGGATCGGCATCCCCGAGGACCAGCATCGCCGCATCTTCGACCCCTTCTGGCAGGTAGCACGGCCGAATATCCGCCGCGTGGGCGGAACCGGTCTCGGGCTCAGCGTCTCGCGCCGCTTCGCCCGGCTCCTGCGCGGCGACCTGACGTTCGAGAGCCAGCCCGGCATCGGCAGCACGTTCCGCCTGCGCCTGCCGCTCGAGCTCGACCCCGGCCGGAGGCAGAAGCCGCAGGCCTGAGTCGCACGGGCCGCAGCCGATGACGCGCCCTGCGGCGACGCGCAGCACCGGCTCGCTGGCCCGCTCCGCATGCACGGCGTATGCTTGGGGTGGCCGTACGCCATATCGGCGGCGGCCTCCGCCCTGAGCCCCGACCCGAGCGCATGGCGCCCAGCTTCCAGTTCTCACACCGGCCGAACCGCGCGCCGGAGATCCCCTGGCGGGAGTGGTCAGCCGAGGCGTTCGCCGAGGCCACCGCGGCGAGCCGACCGATCCTCCTCAGCCTCGCTGCCGCCTGGTGCGAGTGGTGCCAGCGCATGGACGAGACGACGTACTCGGATCCGGCGGTGATCGCCGCCCTGCGCGACCATTTCATCCCGATCCGCGTCGATACCGACCGCATGCCGCACGTGCAGGATCGCTACCTTGCGGGCGGATGGCCGACGACGGCGTTCCTGACGCCGCGCGGGGCGGTGCTCTGGGCGGACAGGTTCGTCGAGGCGCCGCAGCTGCTCTCCGTCGCCGACAGCGTCGCCCGCGCGTGGCGCGAGCGTCACGCCGAGCTCGACGTCGAGGTGGACCGTCGCGAGCGGGCGCTCGAGGCGGCCCGGGCGCGCCAGCAGGTGCCGGGGCTGGTGCGCCGGCAGGCCGCCGACGATGTGCTCACCTGCCTGTGCCAGAGCTTCGATGCGCGCAACGGCGGCTTCGGCGAGGCCCCCAAGTTCCCTTCGCCGGATGCGATCGAGCTGCTCTACGTGCAGGCGCGCCATGGCGATGCTACCCTCGTGGACATGGCCGACCGGACCCTCGACGGCATGATCGCGGGAGAGCTCTGGGACGCCGCGGAGGGCGGGTTCTTCCGTTATGCCACCGGCGATGACTGGACGGGCCCCCGCTACGAGAAGCTGCTCGCGGCGAATGCCGCGCAGCTCGCCTCGTTCGCGCTCGGCGCTTCCCTGCGCGCGCGCGCCGACTGGTGCGAGGTGGCGGAGCAGACCGTGGCCTGGGTGGAACGGACTCTTCGGCTGCCCGGCGGATTGTGGTCGGCGGCGCAGTGTGCCGACTCGACCTACTTCGCGGCGGCCGCCTCGGCGCGCGCGACGCTGCCGAGGCCCCCGGTCGATCCAACGATCTACACGCCGGCCAACGCGCGCTGGATCGCCGCACTGGCGTTTGCGGGCGGGCGCCTGGACCGGCCCGACTGGATCGCGCGCGCGGCCGACGCGCTGCCCGTGCTGGTCGAGACCATGCGTGGACCCGGCGATCTCCTGAATCATTTCCGGCCGGCCGGGGAGGGGCCGCAGCTCGCGACGCTGCTCGTGGACACGCTCGAGACGGCGCGCGCCGCGCTGATGGTGTTCCAGGCGAGCGGCGATGCCGCGCTGCTCGAGCAGGCCGGGCTCCTGGCCCGGGCCCTCGAGCGCCACTTCTGGGCCGACGACGGCGGCTTCTGGGACCGCATGCGCTCCACCCATGACGTCGGCTCGCTCCGCTTCCGGGAGCGCGACTTCGAGCTGAACGCCACCGCGGCACGACTGCTGCTCGATCTCGCCTCGGCCACCGGCGAGCGCGGCTGGCGAGCGCACGCCGAGCGCACGCTCGCCCTGCTCGCGCCGCAGGCGGGGCACTGGGGCGTCGCCGGCGCCGGGTTCGCCCTCGCGGTCGAGGAGTTCTTCCACCCGGCGCCGCGGATCGTGCTGGTGGGAGACCCCGCGGCCGGGGCTCCGCTGCGCAGCGCCGCGCTCGCCCTGCTGCTGCCGGCGCACCGCGTCTGGACGCTGCCCGAAGGAGGACGGCTGAACACGATCACGTTCCGCGCCGAGCCCGCGCCCGCTGCGTACGCCTGCACCGAGCGCGGCTGCTCGCCGCCCCAGACCGAGCCGCACGCCATCGCGGCCACGCTGGCACCGCTGCTCTGATGCTCGATGCTGCCGGGCAGGCGCTGCGCGCCCAGCTCATGGAGCTGTTCCGCAGCTCGGGAGCACAACTCGGCGACGAGGAGTTCGACGCCCTCGCGCTCCGCATCTTCCGCTTCCAGTTCGAGCGCAACGTACCGTACGCCGCGTTCTGTGAGCGTCGCGGGCTCACCCCGGATGCGGTCGCGCACTGGAGCGAGATCCCCGCCGTGCCGACGGCCGCGTTCCGGGAGGTGGAGCTGATCGCCGGTGCCCGCGCGAACGTCGAGATGGTGTTCCGTACCAGCGGCACGAGCGCCCCGGGCGAGACGCGTGGCAGCCACTACATCCTCGACCTTTCGCTTTACCATTTCTCGCTGATCCCGGCCTTCGCGGCGCACGTCCTGCCTGACGGCGCGGAGCTGCCGCTGCTCTCGCTCATCCCGAGCGACCGCGAGCTGCCCGACTCCTCGCTCGCGCACATGGTCGCGGTGGTGCTGCAGCGCCTCGGCGCCGCCGACAGCGGTTACTTCGCGACCGCTGAACGCGGGATCGACGACGCGGCGCTCGGCGCCGCACTCGCTCGCGCCTGCGAGGCCCAGCGGCCGGTATGCCTGCTCGGAACCTCGTTCTCCTTCGTTCACTGGACCGACCGGCTGCGCGAGCGTGGCGAGCGCTATTTGCTGCCGCAGGGATCGCGGCTGATGGATACGGGCGGGTACAAGGGGCGCAGCCGGGAGGTCCCGGCCGGCGACATGCTGGCCGCATACCAGGACCTGCTCGGGATCGGGGCCGATTACTGCGTCAACGAGTACGGCATGACCGAGCTCTGCTCGCAGTATTACGACGCGACGCTCCGGGCCCAATCCGCGACCGCGGCGGATGGCGCCACCCGGCCGCGCCCGCGACGGAAGGTCGCACTGCCCTGGTTGCGCACGCGCGTCGTCGATCCGGAGACGCTCGAAGCCGTGCCGGACGGGACCCGCGGCCTGCTCCAGCACCTCGATCTGGCCAATCTCGGCTCCGTCATCGCCGTCCAGACCGAGGACGTCGGCATGCTCAACGACGACGGCCTCGAGCTGTTCGGTCGGGCCGGTACCGCGGTGCCGCGCGGCTGCTCCATAGCCATGGATGATCTCCTTGCCGCGGTGCAGCGGCCCCGCGCCTGAGCCGCCCGTGGAACCCTTCGATGCCTGGCACATCCCGCTGTCCGGGCTGCCGGCCGAGCTCTCGACGATCCCCGCTGCCCTGCCCCCCTTCGATGATGCCACCACCACGGGTCCCGAGCTGCGCGTCGCCCGGCTGAGCCCTGGAGACCTGCGGCGCGTGAGCGGCGCCCTCCAGGAGGCCGGCGAAACCCTTCGAGGCCGCCCGATCGACCAGGTCATCGCCGCCATCGACGCCGTCGCCCGCCGCTTTCTCGACCGCGACGATGCCCTGCGCGCGCAGGCCCTGGCATGGCTGCCCCGCACGACCGGACTGTCTCCCGCCATGGCCGAGCTCGTGCTCGACCGCACCGCCAGCGACTGGCTGGCTCCGCTCCTGCGCGCACTGATCCAGGCCGAGCTGCGCGACCCGCGCGTCCTCGAGCGCTTCGTGCGCCACCGGCCCGGCCAGTACGTCCGTGCGTTCGGGCCGCGCCTCGCCTTCCACGTGCTTGCCGGCAACGTCCCCGGCGTGGGCGTCACCTCGCTGGTCCGCTCCCTGCTCGTGCGCGCGCCCGCTCTCTGCAAGACGGCCCGCGAGGAGCCGGTCATGCCCGTCCTCTTCGCGCGCGCGCTGCACACCGCCGATCCCGAGCTCGGCAGCGCCCTGGCCGTCACCTGGTGGCCGGGCGGCGACCTCGACCTCGAGGATGCCGCACTCGCAAACGCGGACCTCGTCGTCCATTACGGCGGCCGCGAGGCCGTCACCTCGCTCGCCGCCCGCATCCCGCGCCATGTCCGGCTCGTCGAGCACGGGCCGCGCATATCGTTCGGCATCGTCGCCCGGGAGAAAGTCGGTGATCCCCGGCTCCCTGCGCAGATCGCCCGCGCCACCGCCACCTTCGACCAGCAGGGCTGCGTCTCGCCCCACCTCGTCTATGTCGAGCACCCGAGCCACGACGTGGTCCGCGATTTCGCCCGAAGAATCGCCGAAGCCCTCGCCCAGATCGGCTCCGAGTTGTCGCGCGGACGCCTCAGTTTCGAGGAGGCCAGCCTCATCAGGGCGGTCCGCGCTGCCGCCGAGTTCCGCCAGATCGGGGGCGCGGAGACCGCCCTCTTCGGTGACCCAAGCCTAGCCTACACGGTCATTTACGACGCACGCCCGGACTTTGTCGCGTCCTGCCTCAACCGCACCTTGTGGTGCCGGCCCATCAGCAGCATCCACGACGTCGCCGACCTGGTCAGGCCCTTCGCCCCGCTCCTCCAGAGCGTCGCGGTAGCCGCCAGCCGCGCCAACACAAAGCGCCTCGCGGAGGCCCTCGGCCAGGCCGGCGCGAGCCGCGTCACCTGCTTCGAATCGCTACCCTGGCCCGCCCCGACCTGGCACCACGACGGCCGGGGACCGCTCCGCGAGCTGCTCCGCTGGGTCGACCTCGAGCGTTCTTAACCTTCACGCTGGCAAGCATTTACGCCATTTTGGCAGGGACAGGAACACCCCTTGCACTGAAACCGGACCGGGTTCCGCGGGGTTATCTCATCGCGGATACGACGAAGGAGGCAGGCATGCTGGACAACCTTCGCTACATGGTCGGAGTCGTGGGCGCGGTGATCAGCCGGGCGCCCGGCCAGCGCCGCAGCCGATTATCCGTGCTGCTGCTGCTCGGCGTGGGTGCCGGCGCAGCGCTGTACGGGTACGCGCCGGTGGTGGGGGCAGCGGATCCGGGGATAACGGCGGCCGAGCTGCTGCAGGTGCGGGCGGAGCGGGCGCGGCAGGCATTCGAAGAGGTCGAGGGCGTGTACGATGCGGAAGTGGCTCCGATCGCGCGGGTGCTGCGGAGCTATCGGGACGACCCGGTGCTGGCTAACCGGATCGCGGTGGCGCTGGTTCGGGAATCGAAGCGGGTGGACCTGCCGCCGCGGTTGCTGATGGCGGTGCTGCTGGTGGAGAACCCGTGGCTGAACCCCGGGGCCTCGAGCTCGGTGGGAGCGCAGGGGCTCATGCAGGTGATGCCGTTCTGGCGGGGCAACTGGAAGGCGTGCGGCTCGCGCCTGACGGACATCGACGAGAACATCTGTCACGGGGCGAAGATCTTCGCGATGTATCTGCGCTCGGAGCGGGGCAACGTGGAGCGTGCGCTGCTGCGCTACAACGGGTGCGTCAAGGGCACGAACACGCCCAACTGCCACCAGTACGCGAATCACGTGTTCGCTCGCGCTGGTCGTGCGAGCCTGCTGGCGTGGCGGGGCCCGGGGATGGCGGCGGCGCCCTGAGCCGTCGGGTTCGCCAGCCTGGCGACGAGGAGAGCGGCGGCCGAGAGGCCGCCGCTCTTTTTCATGGCGGAGCTCAGACCATCCGGTCGTCGGGGAGGAGCGAACGGTGGATGCTGAGCGCGGCGCGCACGCCCTCGGAGGCCGCGATGACGGCGAGGTGGGGGTGGCCGGTGATGTCGCCGATGGCGTAGACGCCGGGGCTGGAGGTCTGCTGTCCGCGGTCGACATCGACGAATCCATCCTCATCGGTACGGCACCCCAGGTCGCCGGCGATGCCGCAGCGCGGCTCGCTGCCGACGTGGAAGAAGAGGCGCTCGAAGGGCAGGGCGGCGCCGGCGGCGAACGCGACGCCGCGCAGCGTGCCCGCGCCGGAATCCAGCCTCTCGATGACCTCGGTGCGCACCGCGATCCCGTGACGCTCCAGGGTCGCGAGCCGGGACCGGTCGAGCTCGGGATCGCGGCCGTGCGTGAGCAGGGTGATGCGGGAGGTCCAGTGCAGCAGGTAGAGGGCGAGGTTGGCGGCGGCGCGGTCCCAGCCGATGACGCCGACGGTGCGGTCGGCGGCCTCGGGGCCATCGCAATCGGGGCAGTGGAAGACGGCCGTACCGTAGTGCTCCGCCATGCCGGGGATGGCGGGGAGATAGTCGCGTAGCCCGAACGCGAGCACGACCCGGCTCACCACGGCGCTCGCTCCGCCATGCGTCTCGACCTGGAAGCCGTCCTTCTCGCCTCGGACCGCGGTCACTTCGTCCAGCTCGAAAGTGGCGCCGGCGGTGCGCGCCTGGCGGCGCAGCCGGGTGCGCAGCTCGGTCGGGTTGGGGTCGAGCAGGCCGGGGTAGCCGTGCACCGCCCACGCCGGCTCGTTGCGCGGCTCGGCCGTGTCATAGACGACGACGTCGCGGCGGAATCGGCCGAGCCAGAGCGCGCAGGCGAGGCCCGCGGGGCCCCCGCCCACCACGGCGACGTCGCACCGGCGCATGGGCTCAGGCGTCGTGAGCCGCCGCCGCCGCCGCCGAGCGGCGCTCGCGACGCTCGATGTGCGCCAGCTCCGCCCCGTCGCGCGATGTGGGCAGGAGGATGGTGAAGCAGGTGCCCACACCCGGGGTGCTCTCGACGCTGACCTGGCCGCCGTGCCCGGTGACGACCTCGTGGGCGATGGCCAGGCCGAGACCGGCGCCCTTGCTGCGGGCATGCTCGCCGATCTGGAAGTACTTGTCGAACACGAGCGGCAGCTGCTCGGCCGGGATGCCGGTCCCGCTGTCCTCCACCTCGATCTTCATCCAGTCGCCGTGCCGCATGCCGCGCAGCGTGATCGTGCCGTTCTCAGGAGTGAACTTGAAGGCGTTCGAGATGATGTTGCCGAGCACCTGGTCGCGGAGCCGGTCGGGATCACCCGGGACCATGCGTGGCGCATCGCCCGCGAGTTCCACGGTGAAATCGACGTTCTGCTTGCGCGCGAGCGCCTGGAAGGTACGCTCGACGCGATCGAACACCTCGCGCAGGTCAACCTCCTGGAACTCGAGGCGCATGCCGCCCGCCTCGATGCGGCTCATGTCGAGCAGCTGGTTGACCATCTGCGTGAGCAGCCGCGTCTGCTCGCGGATCGAGACGAGCGCGTCACTCTGCTTCTCCGTGACCGCGCCGAACACCTGCTCGTGCATGAGCTCCGCGTAGCCGCTGATCACGTTGATCGGGGTCTTCAGCTCGTGGGTCGATATGCTCATGAACTCGGCCTTCAGCTTGTCGAGCTCCTCGAGTCGCGCGGTCATGCCGCGGAAGGAGCGCGAGACGTGGCCGATCTCGTCGCGGCGATCGTAGGGCAGGTCGTCGGGCACGTCGAAGTCGCCCCCGGTGACCCGCGCCATGGCCTGCCGCAGCTGCGTGATCGGGCGCACCATGTTGCGGGTGATCCAGGCGCCGAGCGCGAACGTGAGCAGGAAGGCCACGCCCAGCGCCAGCAGCGTGGTCGATCCCGCGGCCGTGCTGATCAGGGTCGCGCGCCGCAGGTGCGAGTCGGCGCTGGCGTCGATCACGTCCGAGATCGCCCGCAGCTGCAGCTCGGACTGGGCCAGCAGCCGCCGGATGCGATCGAATTCGGCAGTCGCTTCGGCCCGCCGCTCCTCGCGCAGCAGGACGTCGATGCGCTGGGACTCGGTGGCGATGCGCGCGAGCACCGCCGCGGCCGGCGCCACCACCTCGCCGTAACCCTTCTCCTCGAGCGTCTCGAGGTGCATCCGGCTGCTCGCGAGCACCGAGTCGATGCGCGCGCCGACCTGCTCCTCCGGCACGGCGATGTAGCTGCGTTGCAACCGGTCGTACTCCGCCAGTCGCGCCTGCAGCCGACCCATCGCCAGGTACGCCTCGCCGTGCCGGCGCTGGGCCTCGCTCATGATCGTGCGCAGATCCACCAGCTGCATGGCCGCGTACACCGCCGGCAGCGCCAGCAGCAGTGCTATCGCGACGAGCGTCAGGATCAGCCGGGTACGCAGGTTCATGGGCTCGACAGCCGCGATGGCAGGTGCAGGGTTCTCGAGATCAAGGCTTCAGTGTCATGCGTATCCGCTCCAGCTCGGCCTGAGCGTCGGCAAGCTCCTTCTCGCGGGCGGTCACGCGCTGCTCCGCGGCCGCCAGCCGGCGCTGCAGCTCATCGCGCTCCGCCGAAAGCCGCCGGATGCGCATCGGCACGGTCTCGCGCGTCGATGTCGGCAGCGCCCGTCCGCCCGCGGTGTCCGCCGCCTGCAGCTCGCGCTGTACTTCCTCTTGTTCCGCGCGCCGCTCCGCGAGCGCCTGCTGAGATTCGGCTTCGGCGCGGGCGAGACGCTCCTCGGTGGCGCCCAGCTCCTGCGCGATCAGGTACAGCGCCTCGCCAACCGGTACGTGCCAGCGGGGCAGGTCCTCGATGTTCAGGTAGCGGGCGGCCAGGTCGGCAGCCGTCCAGAGCTGCCGGTCGGCATTGCGCGAATCCAGCTCCGAAGCAATCAGCGCGAGCATGGCGCGTTGCCCGACCCGCTCCTGCCAGTGCGCCCGGTAGATCGTATCCAGGATGGCACGCGCCCGCCTGAAGTCACGGGCCTCCAGGGCGGCGAGACCCCGGTCGAGCTGTCGCTCCGGCGATACATCGGAACCGCCGCGCACAGCGGCACAACCGGAAAAGGCCAAGGCGAGCAGCGCCAGGCGCAACCGCGCACGGATCATGATTCCCAGCCTCCGCGGGGCGGGCCCGCATGTGAACGGACGGCATTGTCCTCGGTCGCGGGATGCAATCCGCGGGCCGGGCGTCGGCCTCAGCGGCCGCCGCGCGCCGACGCGCCCCGAACCCGCATCCGGCTTCGCAGGTAACCTACTTTCGGCCGGGCGCCGCCACCATGCGCGTGCTCACGCCCCCCGCGGGCTGCCCGCGGCGCAACGGCCCCGCACCCACGCTCCTCACCGCATCGTCGATGAACGAAGCCAGCCTCAGCGTCCAGGACGCCGGCACCGCCCTGCCCAGCGACGAGGGCAAGTACGTCTACTGTATCATCAAGACGACGGATGAGCGGGAGATCGGGCCGATCGGCATTGGCGATGGGACCAACCGGGTATACACCGTGCCTTACCGTGACCTGGCCGCGGTCGTCAGTGATACCCCGATCCGGATCTACGACCCGACTCGAGAACGTCCTCGCCCACCAGCTGGTCAACGAGACCGTGATGCGGGAGTTCACGGTCATTCCCATGGCGTTCGCTGGCGCTGCCCGCGGGCGACAGGCGCATCTCCGTGCGCGACATCACCGACCTGAAGCAGCGGTCTCCGAGATGGCGGTGCAGTACAGTCGCTCGCGCGCCGCCGAGCACGATGCGCGTCGGGAGCTGGATCGCCTGAACGTGATCCTGGGAGAACGTGAGCGATCCGATCCTGGTGACCGACCAGCACTCGAACATCATCCTGATGAACCCCGAGGCGGATCGGCTCTTCGTGGCCGAGAGCCCGCCGCAGCTGGCGGCCAGCGCATGCCCTGGTACGACCAACGACACCCGCTTCACGACGCTCTTCTCGAATTTCCTGCTGCGCACCGAGCGGCGGCAGATCGAGCAGATCACGGTGGTGGATCCCGACACCGGCATGGAGTTCTCGGGCGAAGTCGCGTCCAGCAAGCTGCTGAACGAGCGGGCGAGCCGACCGCGCGCAGCCACCTGAGCCGGTGCCGGTCCGGGCTCCGCCTCCCGGCGGAGCCCGGACGCGCCTGCGGCGCTCACTGCGTCCGCTTGCGACTCCCCAGCCAGACCATCACCACGAACGCCAGGATCAGGGCGTAGCCGACGAAAGCCGGGACGTCG
>DATHVV010000085.1:0-7831 GCA_035461105.1 Longimicrobiales bacterium
TGTATTCGCCCACGCGTGTAGGGCAATCCCCCCGCTCCTGTTCCCCCCTCCCCCACGCAGATTCCACGAACTCCCGACAGAAGCCCGCCTTCGATCCGGCATAGGTTCCCCACGGTGTCCGCAGTCTGATCAGTCGGCCTCACTGCAAACGCGAAGGCTTGGGAAATGGCGACGAGCACCCGCGAACGGGCTCGGGAGGTCCCTTCCACCGAGAAGCAGCCGGACCGCTTCACCTCGTACCGCTTCGACCAGCACACGGTCGAGGTCGTCTCCGACTCCGGGGAGGGTGCCCAGAAGTGCGGGCAGATCTTCGGCTCGGTGTCGGCGAAGACGGGCAACGGGGTGTGGACGGTCGAGATCATCCCTGCCGAGATCCAGCCGCCCCCGCGCAACCCCGCGGGTGCCAGCGGGATCCGGATCCGGCTCGGCTCGCAGCCGGTCACGAACTGGGGTGATGACACGAACCTGATGGTGGCGTTCAACGAGCAGGTGCTGCTCGGCCGTCACCAGCTGGGCGCGCTCGCGGACGACGCGATCGTGCTGCTCGACAACCAGTGGAAGGACCACCCGGACGAGCGGATCCAGGCGCAGTGGCAGGCGGCGATGACGGAGCTGGCGGAAACGCGCTACCGGATCATCGAGGTACCGATCGAGAGCGAGTGCCTGAAGGTCGTGGACAATGCCCGCAAGGGGAAGAACATGTTCGCGCTCGGGATGCTCGCCTGGATCTACCAGCGCGACGTGGAGCGGATCAAGGAAGAGATCGCCTACGCCTTCCGGAAGAAGTCGGAAGAGATCTACCAGAAGAACGTGTCGCTGCTGGAGCTGGGCGCGGCCTGGGCGGCGGCGAACCTGGACTTCCGGTTCGAGGTGCCGGCGATGGCGGCGGTGGAGCCGCGCATCGTGATGAACGGCAACCAGGCGATTGCGCTGGGCGCGGTCGCGGCCGGTCTCGAGCTGGCCGCGATGTACCCGATCACCCCGGCGACGTCGGTGTCGCACCAGCTGGGCGAGATGTTCGAGAAGCTGGGCGGCGTGCTGCACCAGGCGGAGGACGAGATCGCGGCCGCGGGCGTCGCGATCGGCGCGTCCTGGGCGGGCAAGGTCGCGTTCACGATCACGTCCGGCCCCGGGCTCGCGCTCAAGACCGAGTTCCTCGGGCTGGCGGTGATGACGGAAGTGCCGCTGGTCGTGGTGGACGTCCAGCGCGGCGGTCCGAGCACGGGCCTGCCGACGAAGGTCGAGCAGTCCGACCTGCTGGCCTGCCTGTTCGGCCAGCCCGGCGATGCGCCCAAGGTCATCCTGGCGCCCGCCACGATCGAGGAGTGCTTCCACGCCATGATCACCGCGCGGCGGATCGCGGAGACGTTCCGCGCGCTGGTGATCGTGCTCACCGATGCGAACCTGGCGACCGGCGTGCAGCCGTTCCGCCGTCCCGAGCTCGAGCCCGGCTGGTTCGGCGCCGGGCTCGACCTGTCGGCGGTGCCGGCCGGCATGAAGCCGTACGACTGGGACCCCGAGACCGGCCTGTCGAAGCGCTTCATCCCCGGCATGCCGGGCGGCATGCACACCACCACCGGGCTGGCGCACACGATGGAGAGCAAGGTCGCGTACGACACCGAAGTGAACCAGCTGGGCATGACCATGCGCAGCCGCAAGATCGCGGTGCTGCACAGCATGCTGCGGCCGCCGGCGGTGTACGGCGCCGACGCGGGCGACCTGCTGGTGGTGGGCTGGGGCAGCACGAAGGGCGCGATCGAGGAGGCGGTGGATCGGGCGCGTGCCGAGGGGCTGCAGGTCTCGTCGCTGCACCTGACGTTCCTCTCGCCGCTGCAGCCCGGCATCAAGGAGATCTTCGCCCGCTTCCGGAAGGTGCTGACGGTGGAGATCAACTACAGCGACGAGGCGGACGAGCCCTACATCACGGAAGCGAGCCGACGCTACGGCCAGCTCGCGTGGCTGCTGCGGGCGCAGACGCTGGTGGACGTGGACTGCTGGACGCGCGTGCTCGGCGAGCCGATGCGTCCGGGCGCGATCCTGAACACGATACGCGCACGCATGCCGAAGGGAGGTGCCGCATGAGCGCGACCTGCTCGCTGCTCGCATGCGGGGTGGACGACGAGCGCGTCTTCCAGCTCGCGGACTACGAGTCCGCCATGCCGCGCTGGTGCCCCGGCTGCGGCGACCACTCCGTGCTCACCTCCATGCAGCGGCTGCTCACGGCCGAGCAGCTGCAGCCGGAGAACACGGTGTTCGTTTCGGGGATCGGCTGCTCGAGCCGCTTCCCGCATTACATGAAGACGTACGGCTTCCACGGCCTGCACGGCCGGGCGCTGCCGGTCGCGACCGGGGTCAAGCTGCAGCGTCCCGACCTGACCGTGTTCGTGGTCATGGGCGACGGTGACTGCACGTCGATCGGGGCGGGTCACTGGCTGCACGCGGTCCGCTACAACATCGACATGACGGCGCTGCTGCTCGACAACAACATCTACGGTCTGACCAAGAACCAGACCTCGCCGACCACGCCGCTGGGGCACACCAGCAACACGCACCCGTACGGCGCGCTGCTGCCGCCGCTCAACCCGATCGAGGCGACGCTCGGGGTCACCAACGCGTCGTTCGTGGCGCAGACCGCCGAGTGGCTGCCCGCACACATGTATGCGACGCTGCGCGCGGCCTATCGCCACCGGGGCTTCAGCTTCGTGCGCATCCTGCAGCGCTGCCCGGTCTACACCCCGGGCATCTTCGCGGCCGCGGTGCGCACCCCGGACCTGACCGAGCTGCTGGTCCACGAGGACGGCGTGCTGCTGCCGGAGCTGGAGAAGACCTACGGCAACCGGATCGTGCACGATCCGCGTGACCTGGATGGGGCGCGCCGGCTCGCGGAGCCGTCGGAGAAGATCCGGCTGGGCATCTTCTTCCGCGACGAGTCCCGCCCGCGCTACGACCAGGTGCGCGCGGTACCGAAGCTCACGGTGGATGAGAAGATCGTGCGTCTCAACGAGGAGTTGGATCGCTATGCCGTCTGACGCCCGTACTGCCCGCGCCCTGCAGCTGCTCGCGCCGTGCCGCGCCGCGTTCCACGACGCGGTGGTCGGTGCGGTGGACGAGCTGCGCAGCACCATCAGCGCGCACCGGCCGAGCGCCGATGCCCGCGCGGAGATCACGGCCGGCCTGGGCCGGTTCGCGGAAGGCCTGCTCGACCCGGATCGCTTCGCGGCGCTGTTCGGCGGCAATGGCCGGCTGGGCGCCGAGGACCTGGCCCGGCTGGAGCTGGCGCTGGAGACGCTGCGCGAGACGGTGCAGCAGGGCGACGACCTGTACCGGCTCGCGGTGCAGCGCGGCGTCGATCTGCGCGACAGCGTGCGCGGCGCGCTGGCGGCGCGCGGGCGCGTGTTCGCGGCGGCCCGCAGCGCGGAGCGGATCCGTACGGGGCGCGGCGTCGACGTAGCCGATGAGCCGGCCGGCTTCCCGTTCCGTCTCTGGAACCGAGCCGAGCGGCAGATCGCGCCGCCGTTGCTGATTGAGGTCGAGGGCGGCGACCTGCTCACCGCGGGACTCGCGGAATACCTCGAGGGCCGCGTGAAGATCGTGCTGGTGGTGAGCGGCGCCGCCCCGGCCGCGCCGCTCGCGCGGCTGATCGCGCCGCACGTGTACGTGCAGCAGGCCGTCGCCGCGGACGCGCTGGTCGGCTTCGCGGCGTTCGACGGTCCCGCGATCGCGGCGTTGCTGCCGGAGGGCGCGGCCGCCTTCACGCACGACCCGGCGGCGGGCGTCTCGCTGGCGCAGCGGCTACGGGTCGAGGCGCTGCCGGCGACGGAGGTCCGCCAGGCGATCGGCGCGGTGAGCGTCGCGCAGCAGCAGGCCGACCTGCAATGGCTTCGGGAGCTGAGCCAGCTGAGCTCGGCGGTGAGCGTGAGCGACGGGCCGGGCACGACCGCGCCGGCGGCCCCCGCGCCGGCCGACCTGCTCGCAGCCTGGCTGCTCAGGCAGACCGACCTGACGGGCGCGTGAGCATGGACTCGGGCCTGATCGTCACCGCCGTCCTGATCCTGGGCGGAGTCGCGCTCACGTTCGGCGTGCTGATCGCGCTCGCGCAGCGGAAGCTGTACGTGTGGGAGGACCCGCGCATCGACGGGGTCGCGGAACGGCTGCCGGGCGCGAACTGCGGGGCCTGCGGCTTTGCCGGCTGCCGCGCGTTCGCGGAGGCGACGGTGAACGGCCTGGTGAAGCCGGTCGGCTGCACGGTCATGAACGCCGACATGGTGGCGGACGTGGCCGAGTACCTGGGGGTGGACGCGGGCGCCGCCCACAAACGGGTGGCCCGCCTGCTCTGCGCGGGCGGCTCGCACGTGGCGCCGCGGAAGGCCGACTACCACGGCATCGAGAGCTGTGCCGCGGCGGTCGCCGTGACCGGCGGCGGCAAGGCTTGCGCCTGGGGCTGCGTCGGCTACGGCGATTGCGCGGTGTCCTGCACGTTCGACGCGCTCGTCATGAACGAGTACGGCCTGCCGGTCGTGGATATCGAGAAGTGCACCGCGTGCGGCGACTGCGTCGACGCGTGCCCGCTCGACCTGTTCACGCTCATGCCGCTCGATCACAAGCTGGTCGTGCAGTGCCGCAACCTGCTCGAGGGCGAGGCCGCGACCCAGGTGTGCGCGGTCGCCTGCAACGCCTGCGGCCGGTGCGTGCAGGACGCGGCGGCCGGACTGATCAGCATGCAGCGCGGCCTGGCCGTGATCGACTACGAGCGGATCGCGCTCGCCGAGATCGGCGCGACCGGCCGCTGTCCCACCGGCGCCATCGTCTGGCTCGAGGGCGCGCAGTTCGACGTGCAACACGGATTCTCTTCGTCGGGCACGAGTGGCCGTGCCGCCTCGGGGCGGACGGCCGCGCTGGCCGCGGCGAGTTAACTGGTACGGAGAGAGCGATGATCTTCCGCAAGAAGGCCGAGCCCGATACCGCCCCCACGGTGAAGTATCCGGGCAAGCCGGACGCGCTCGATGGCAGCACGATCGTCGTCGAGATGGAGACGGGCGCGAGCGAGGCGGCGGGCGCCTATCCGATCACGCCGTCCACGCAGATGGGCGAGGGCTGGGCGGTCGCGGTCGCGGCCGGCAAGCCGAACGTGAACGGGCGCCGGCTGCTGTTCTTCGAGCCGGAAGGCGAGCATGCGGCCGCGGCAGTCACTGCCGGCATGAGCATGACCGGCCTGCGCGCCACGAACTTCTCGAGCGGGCAGGGCATCGTCTACATGCATGAGTCGCTCTACCCGGCCGTGGGCAAGCGCCTCACCTACGTGCTCAACGTGGCCGCGCGCGCGATCACGAAGCATTCCCTGAACGTGCACGCTGGGCATGACGACTACCACGCGGTCGATGACGCCGGCTTCTTCCAGGTGTTCGGCAAGGACGTGCAGGAGGTCGGCGACCTGACCCTGATCTCACACCGGATCGCGGAGCTGTCGCTGAACCCGGGGCTGTGCGCGCAGGACGGGTTCCTGACGTCGCACGTGATCGAGTCGGCGCTGGTGCCGGAGCCGGACCTGATCCGCGAGTACCTGGGTGACCCGAGCGACCTGATCGACTCGCCGACGCCGGCGCAGCGGCTCGTCTTCGGCGAGCGCCGCCGGCGCATCCCCGAGCTGTACGACGTGGACTATCCCGCCATGCTGGGCGTGGTGCAGAACCAGGAGTCGTACGCGCAGGGCGTCGCCGCGCAGCGACCGTTCTACTTCGACCACGTCGCCGATCTCGCCGACCAGGCGATGCTCGAGTACGAGCAGCTGACCGGACGGCGCTACGCGCGCGCCATGGGCTACCGCCTCGAGGATGCGGAGTACGTGATCGCCGGCCAGGGCTCCCTGATCTGCAGCGCCGAGGTGGTCGCCGACCACATGCGCGAGCGGGGCGTGAAGGTGGGCGTGCTCAACATGACCATGTTCCGGCCGTTCCCGGCGGACCTGGTCACGCACATGCTCCGTGGCAAGAAGGCAGTCGCGGTGCTGGAGCGCACCGACCAGCCGCTGGCAGTCGATCCGCCCATGCTGCGCGAGCTGCGCGCGGCCATGTCGCAGGCCGTCGAGAACAGCCGCGCGAATGGCGCCGGCAAGCCGTTCCCGAAGCTCGCGGCGGTGACTCCGCAGCAGATGCCCGACTTCTACTCGGGCGGCTTCGGCTTCGGCAGCCGCGACCTGCAGCCAGCCGACCTGATCGCCGCGATCGAGAACATGCTGCCGGAGGGGCGGCACCAGCGGCAGTTCTACCTGGGCATCGACTTCGTACGCAAGGGTACGCGCCTGCCCAAGCTCCAGATCTGGCAGGAGCAGCTGCTCGAGGCGTATCCGCATCTGGAGACGCTGGCCCTCGCGCCGGCCCCGGATGTGAACCTCTTGCCGAAGGGCGCGGTCTCGATCCGCATCCACTCGGTGGGCGGCTGGGGCGCGATCACCACCGGCAAGAACCTGGTGATGACGGCGTTCGAGCTGGCCGGGTTGCAGGTCAAGGCGAACCCGAAGTACGGCTCCGAGAAGAAAGGCCAGCCCACCACGTTCTACGCCACGCTCTCGCACGAGCGCAACCGGCTCACGAGCGAGCTGAAGCACGTCAACGTGGTACTCTCGCCGGACCCGAACGTATTCCGTCACTCCGACCCGCTGGCCGGCATGCAGCCGGGCGGCGTGTTCGTGATCCAGTCGGAGCTGAACCCGACCGAGCTGTGGCAGAGCCTGCCCGACCGGGCCCGCCGCGAGATCGTGGAGAAGGAGATCTCGCTGTACGCGCTCGACGGTTTCGGCATCGCCAGCGCGGAGGCGAGCGACGCGGAGCTGCGCTACCGCATGCAGGGCGCGGCGTTCATGGGCGCGTTCTTCCGGGTGGCGCCGCTGGCGCAGCAGGAGGGGCTCAGCGAGGAGAGCATCTTCGCGGGCATCAAGGCGCAGCTCGAGAGCAAGTTCGGCAAACTCGGGCAGCGCGTCGTCGATGACAACCTGCGGGTGATTCGGCGGGGCTTCGATGAAGTCCACGCCGTGCCGACGGCCGAAGTGGTGGATTTGGGGGAATCCATCACTTCGCCCGTCGCGCAGATCCCGTCGCTCATGAACGTGGCGAACGCCGAGGACGGCATCGGCAATCCGGGCCGCTTCTTCGAGCAGGTCTGTGCCGTGTGCGCCGTCGGTCAGGATGTGCTCGCGGATCCGTTCACCGCGATCAGCGCGCTGCCGGCGGCGAGCAGCGCGATCCGCGACATGACGGACATCCGCTTCGAGGTGCCCGACTTCATCCCCGAGAAATGCACCGGCTGCTCGCAGTGCTGGACGCAGTGTCCGGACGCGGCGATCCCCGGCCTGGTGAACTCCGTGGAGGACCTGCTCGACACCGCCATCCGGACGGTCGGCGAGACGCGCACCATCAACCAGGTCCGCTCGGTCTCGAAGCCGCTCGCCCGCGAGGTGCGCAAGGTGATCGGCGGCGTGCCGTTCAAGAACTTCGGCGAGGTGTTCGCCGCGGCGTACGCGAACGTGGCCGGCAAGCTGGGCTGGGAGCCCGAGAAGCGGGCTGCCCTGGACGCGGAATTCACCGCCGTGCACTCGGTGCTGGCCGAGTTCCCGCTCGCGAAGACGGCACCGTTCTGGGACATGCCGGAGCGCCGCGACAAGGGCAGCGGCGGCCTGCTCAGCATCACCATCAATCCGGAAGCGTGCAAGGGCTGCAACATCTGTGTCGAGGTCTGCCCGGAGAACGCGCTGATCACCGTCAAGCAGGACGAGCCGATCGTCGAGCGGCTGCGCCGGAACTGGGAGTTCTGGGAGAAGCTGCCGGACACCGACGAG
>DATHVV010000086.1:0-3604 GCA_035461105.1 Longimicrobiales bacterium
ATCGGATGGGTCGTCCGGGACCCATCGAGTGCGGGTGGGCCGTGCCGCAGGAGGCGGCTCACCGGGACCCTGCTTCGCGGACACGAGGAGGGAAGATGGCTCGTGAAGTACGACGGGTGGCCTACTTCTACACGATGGTGCGCGATGAGCCGGGCGAAGGGTACCGCCTGCTCACCCGGCTGGCCGAGCTGGGCACGAACCTGCTGGCGTTCACCGCCGTGCCGATCGGACCGACGACCACCCAGCTCGCGCTGTTCCCGGACGATGCGGCGAAGCTGCAGGCGGAAGGAATACGCGCGGGCATCGAGCTGGACGGACCGCATCCGGCCCTGCTGGTGCAGGGCGACGACGTGATCGGCGCGCTCGTCGAGCTGCACGACACGCTGTTCCGCGAGGGCATCAACGTGTTCTCGTCGATGGCCGTAGCGAGCGGCGCTGGCCGGTACGGCTACCTGATGTACCTGCGCCCGGCCGACGTGGATGCGGCGGCCACCGCGCTCGCCGGCAAGGCGGCGGTGGCCTAGATCCGGTCGGCGCCCTTCACCGCCGCGATCCATGCCCGCATGCGCGCCTCCAGCAACTCCAGCGGCAGCGCGCCCTCGCCGAGCAGCTCATCGTGGAACGCGCGGATGTCGAATGCGTCGCCCAGCTCGCGCTCGGCGAGCGCACGCAGCTCCTTGATCTTGAGCTCGCCGCTCTTGTAGGCGAGCGCCTGCCCGGGCCAGGTGATGTAGCGGTCGACCTCGACGGTGATGTCGTTCTCGGTCTTCGCGCTGTTCGCGATGAAGTAGTCGATCGCCTGCTGCCGCGACCAGCCGAACGCGTGCAGTCCGGTGTCGAGCACGAGCCGGATCGCGCGCCACATCTCGTAGGTGAGCTGCCCGAACTTCGAGTAGGGATCGCGGTACAGGCCGAGCTCCGGGCCGAGACTCTCGGAGTAGAGGCCCCAGCCCTCGACGAACGCGGTCTCGCCGCCGAAGCGGCGGAAGCGCGGCAGGTCGGTCAGCTCCTGGGCGAGCGCGATCTGCAGGTGGTGGCCGGGCATGGCCTCGTGCACGGTGAGCGCCTCCATCTCCCACCTGGGGCGCGTGTCGAGCGCGAACGTGTTGGCGTAGAACAGCCCGGGCCGGCCGGCCTCGAGCGAGCCGCGCGAGTAGTACGCGGTGGTCTGAGACGGTGCCGCATACGAGGGTATCGTCGCGACGCCGTACGGCAGGCGCGGCAGCCGGCCGAACAGCTTCACCAGCTCCGGGTCGATGCGCTTCGCGATCTCGCGGTATCCGGCGATCAGGCTCGCCGAGTCCGTGTAGAAGAAGCGCGGATCGGTACGCAGGAACGTCGTGAACTGCTCGAACGACCCCTTGAAGCCGACCGCGCGGATCACGCTGTCCATGGCCGCACGGATGCGCGCGACCTCGGCCAGGCCGATATCGTGGATCTCGCGGGGGGTGCGCGACGTGGTCGTCTGCACCCGCACGTTGTACGCGTACCACGCGGCGCCGTCCGGCAGCTCGCTGGCAGCGATCGACGCGCGCGCGCCCGGCACGTACCGGTCGCGCAGGAATGCGTGCAGCCGCTCGTAAGCCGGTCGCACCGCCGCCCGGTAGCTCGCCACCGCGGCGTCCCGCAGCCGGACCCGGTCCGCCTCGGGGATGCCCGGCGGAATGCGCGTGAACGGCCCGAGCAGCGGCGACTCGAGCGGCTCCTCGGTGAGCAGGCCCTGTACCTGCGCGGGCACGTCGCGGAGCGTCACGCGCGGGGGCGTCACCCCGGTATCGAGACCGCGCTCGAGCAGCGCGATGGTCTGCTCGATGTACTTCGGCAGCGCGGCCAGGCGCGCGAGCAGCGCCTCGTAATCGGCGATGGTGCGTGCCGGACTCGAGGTGAGCACGTCGGGCCGGTACTGCGGTCCGCGCAGCTGCGAGATCGCGAGCAGCTCGCCCGGGAAACGGGCCCCCTCGATTGCGAGCGCGACCCGGCGCCGCGCCAGGTCGTAGTTCAGCTGATCCGCGGCGCTCAGCCGGTCGCGCGCGATCGACGCCAGCACCCGCTCGGAAGCGAGTGGCTGCGCCTTGCGCTGCGCGATCGCCTCCGGCGAGAGGTCCGTCCAGCGGTCGTTGCCGCCGGGCTCGCCGACCGACGTCGCGCACTCCGGGCACTGGGCCATCGACTGTTCCCACTCCAGCTCGAAGAGCCGGTGCAGGCGCACGCTGTCCGGCAGCGCGCGGTCCGCGGCAAGGGCGGCGAAGCGCGCCTCGAAATCGGCCGGCGTCTGCGCCGCGGCGGGCGTGAACGTGACGAGCAGCGCGAGCAGCGCGGGCAGGGGACGTCGCATGAGAACCTCCGGATCACCGGGGCGAAGAGGCCGGCCGGGAACGTGAGCGCCGGATCGGGCGGCTGCAAGCGGTGGCAGCGGCACGATGCGCCGCGTCGTCCGGCCGCGCCAGCCGGCGGGCGCGGCGTCAGCCTGGCCCCCGGGACGACTGCCGGGCTTGCCGCACCCCGGCCCGAAAACACGGCCGGACTTGCCGGCACGCTCGGGCCCCGAAATCTTCCCCTCGCATGGTATTCCCCCAAATCCCCGGAGCGTCGTATGCACACCCTGAAAGGACTTCGATCACTGTCCCTCATCGCCCTCGGCGCGGCAGCCCTGGCGCCGGCGGCCACGCGGGCCCAGGCGCCCGCGCAGGGAGGTCCCCGTGCGGATGGGGCCGCCGCCCCGGTGGTGGTCGAGGCACTGCTGCGCGACATCGAGCGGCTGGAGGAGAAGATGATGGGGCTCGCCGACGCGATCCCCGAGAGCGCCTACGGCTGGCGACCCGCGGAGGGCGTGCGGTCGGTCAGTGAAGTCATCATGCACGTCGCGGCGGACAACTTCTTCCTGCCGACCGTCGCGGGCGTGGCGGCGCCGGAAGCGAGCGGCATCAAGGCCGGCGACTACCCGAGCGTGCAGGCGTTCGAGAACCGCACCGCGAGCCGGGCCGAGGCCCAGCAGGCG
Organism: Longimicrobiales bacterium; assembly: GCA_035461105.1. GTDB lineage: Bacteria > Gemmatimonadota > Gemmatimonadetes > Longimicrobiales > RSA9 > VEPF01. Next base: position 2,999 of record DATHVV010000086.1, read on the forward strand.
CTGCGCGAGTCGTTCGCGCATCTGCGCACCGCGATGCAGGGCAGCGACGATGCGCTGCTGGCCCGCAACCTGGAGATCTTCGGCATGCAGATGACCGGCCTGGACCTGTGGGTCATGACGACGACCCACCTGCACGAGCACCTGGGGCAGATGATCGCCTACGCGCGCTCGAACGAGATCGTGCCGCCCTGGAGCCGGGGCAACTGAGCCGATGCGTGCGGATCACGCGCGAACCTGACCTGACGCTCCGCAAAGGGGCCCGCGCTTGCGGGCCCCTTGCCAGTGACCGGGCCGCGAGCGAGGGTTCAGCCGCGCAGCTCGGAGCCGGAGAGCTCCCGCACGTCGCCCACATCCGGCGGGCTGCCCGTCAGCACACCTTTCGCGACCTCGAAGAGCACCAGCGGCGTCGGCTTGTCCTGCTTCATGTAGATCACGCTTTCCGCGGTGACCAGGATGAGCGCGATGCGCGGATCGTCAGGGCCGCCGTCGCGCACCTCGTCCAGCTTGCCGAACCAGGCCCGCCAGTCGGGTGCGTACAGCTCGCGGATACGCTGCCGGTCGCGGGATACGGTCGCGGTCCCGCTCACCGAGACCCACTCGCGGGTG
>DATHVV010000087.1:0-37973 GCA_035461105.1 Longimicrobiales bacterium
ACCCCCACGCCCACCCCCCACCCCCGCCCGCCGTTACGCCGTTCATTCGAAATTGACGACCCTCACATCGAGCACGTCGGTGAGTCCGCGCAGCGATGCCAGCACGTCCTCGTCGACGTGCTCGTCGACGCTGATCGCCGCCAGCGCCTCGCCGCCGGCCTGCAGCCGCGCCTGATGGTACTCGGCGATGTTCACGCCCGAGCTGGCGAGCGCGGTGCCGACGCGGCCGATGACCCCACGTACATCGCGATTGCGCAGCACGATCAGCGTGCCGCGGGCGCGCACCACGACCCGGAAGCGATCGATGCGGACGATGCGCGGGTGCCGTCCGGCGACGACCGCGCCGGCGACGCGGGCATCGCGCCCGGCCGCATGCAGCCGCACCTCCACGAACTCCTCGTAGGGGCCGTGCGCCCCGAGCGCCGAGCGTTCCACGGTGATGCCGCGCGCCTTCGCCAGGTGCAGCGCGTTCACGAGGTTGACCGCACTCACGCCGACGGCGTGACGCAGCGCGCCCGCGACCGCGGCCGAGGCGATCGGCCGGACCACGGTCTCATCCGGGCCCGCGTAGCGGATCGCGATGCTCTCGATGGGCGCGGGCAGCAGCACGGCACCCAGCTGACCGAGTCGCTCCGCGAGCTCGAGCAACGGCCGCATCCGACGCATCTCCTCGCCGCCGATCGCGGGCGCATTCACGGCCCGGGTGAGGTCGCCCTCGAGCAGCGCATCACGCACGGCCTGGGCGATCTCGATGGCGACGTTCTGCTGCGCCTCGTTCGTCGACGCCCCCAGGTGCGGTGTCAGCACGGTATTCGGCGCCCGCCGCAGCGGGTGGTCGGCAGGCAGCGGCTCCTCCGCAAAGACGTCCAGGCCGGCACCGCCGACCTGGCCACTCTCCAGGGCCTGCGCCAGCGCGGCCTCATCGATGACGCCACCGCGCGATGCGTTGACGATGAGCGCGCCGCGCCGCATCGCTCCCAGCTGGGCCGCGCCGATCAGGCCGGTCGTGATCTCGGTCAGCGGGATGTGCAGCGAGAGCACGTCGGCGTGAGCGAGCAGCTCCTCCAGCGTGGTCAGCTCGAGCTCCAGCGTCAGCGCCCGCTCCGCGGTCAGGAACGGATCATAGGCCAGCACGCGCATTCCGAAGGCGCGCGCGCGGCGTGCCACCTCGCCGCCAATGCGCCCGGCGCCGACCAGGCCGAGCGTCTTGCCGAGCAGCTCGGTACCGGTGAAGCTCCTCCGGTCCCACTCACCCTGCTTCATCGATCGGTCCGCTGCCGGCACCCGGCGCGCGAGCGACAGGATCAGCGCGAAGGTCAGCTCCGCCGCGGAGATGGTGTTGCCGGACGGAGCATTCAGCACGGCCACGCCGCGCTCCGTGGCGGCGTCCACGTCGATGTTGTCCACACCGACGCCGGCGCGCCCGATCACGCGCAGATCGTTGGCGTAGCGCAGCGCGCTGCGCGTGATCGTGGTCGCACTCCGCACGATCACGCCATGCACACCGCGCATGACCTCGGCCAGCTCGTCGCCGGTGAGCCCGGTGCGGGTGATCAGCTCGAAGCGGTCGTCCTCGGAAAGCGGTTGCAGGCCGGAGGCGGCGATCGCATCGGCGATGAGAATCCGGTAACGCATGGAGTACCGCGGCGTGGGGGGAGGCGCGGGGCGGCATGCGCTGCCCCGCGCGGATCAGGCTTCTGCGAACACTTCCTCGAGCGCGGCCAGCAGCTCCTCCAGCTCCTCGAGCGTGTGATCGCCCATGTGCCCGATGCGGAAAGTCTGCTCGCGCATGACCCCGTAGCCGGTCGCGATCTCGAAGCCCTTCCGCTGCAGACCCTGGTATACGCGCGGGCCGCTCCAGCCGTCGGGCAACGTGATGCAGCTCACCGTCGGCGACCGGTACGGCGCGGGCGCGAGCACGTTCAGGGCGACGCCGCGCACGGTGCGCATCTCGTCCACCCACTGCCAGGTGCGCTCCGCCATCGCGCGGTGCCGCGCGAGGCGCGCCTCGAGGCCCTCCGCCGCCATCGCCTCGAGCTGCGCCTCCAGGGCATAGAGCAGCGACACCGCGGGGGTGTTCGGCGTCTGGTTCTTGACGATGTTCTTTTCGAACTCGAGAAAGTCGAAGTAGATGCCGCGGTCGGACCTGCTCGCGGCGCGCTCCAGGATGTGCTTCTGGGCGACTGCGAAAGCGAGGCCGGGCGGCAGCGCGAAGCACTTCTGGGATCCGGTGAGCACCACGTCGATGTGCCAGGCATCGGTGTGGAACTCGGCGCCGGCCAGACTGCTGACGGTATCGACCAGGAGCGCGACGTCAGCCGCGGCCGCGGTCACTTCGGCCAGCTCCCGCACCGGGTTCAGCGCGCCGGTCGAGGTCTCGCTGTGCACCACGGTCACGGCGTCGTAATCGGCGCGTGCGAGTGCGTCGCGCAGCATGTCGGGAGTGTGCGCGTCGCCCCATTTCACCTCGAGTGCGTCCGCCTGCAGTCCGGTCGCGACCGCGATCTGGTGAAACCGCTTCGAGAACGCACCGTTCACGAGCGAGAGCACGCGGCGGCGCGCCCCGTTGCGGAGCGCTCCCTCCATCAGACCGGTCGCCGAGGAAGCGGAGATGTAGACCGGGCGCTCGGTGCGGAAGACCGCGCGCAGGTGCGGCTGGATGCGCCCGATCAGCTCCTCCATCTCCGTCACCCGGTGACCGATCATCGGCTTCGTCATCGCCGCCAGCACTTCGGGCCGCACCTCGGTCGGGCCGGGCAGGAAGAACCGGCCGAAGCTGCGCTTCTCAGGGATCATCAGGTCCGGTGGTTGGACATGCATGCACGGTACTCCGGTTCAAGCAGCTCCAGGCCGCGCTCGAACAGAGCGCGGTTCGCGGCGTGGCGCGGCGGCGTGCCCCCGAGCGCCAGCGGCAGCACGGGGGCGAGCGAAGCCGAGCGCACCACCACATCGGCACCCGCCAGCACCGGCGGCCGCGCGACCACGCCGGCGTAGGCCACGAAGACATCGGCGACGTCCTCCGCCTCCAGGTCGGTCGCGCCGTCGCCGACCAGCATCACCGGCCCGCTCAGCCGGCCGCGCCACAGTTGCAGCAGCGCGCGCTTGCCGCCCGCGCGGGCGAGCGGCGAGGATGCGTCGAAACCGCGGTACTCGCCGGACTCGTCGAAGTCGATGTCGACGGCGGCCACCGCGCCGGGAGCGAGGCCGAGCTCCGCGGCGAGTTCGAGCACGGCCGGTCTGAGCCCCCCGCTCATGATGCGCACCTCGAGTCCCTCGAGGCCCAGGGCGTGGACCACGGCGCGCGCGTCCGGCACCAGGCGGTCGATGTAGGTGCGGGCGAGCGCCTCGAGCTGCGTGCGCGTCGGCCGCACGAGCTCAAGGCGTCGCCCGTAGACCTGCTCCAGCGGCACGGCGCCGCTCATCGCGGCCGCCGTCAATGCCTCGATCTCGGCGCGGTGCGCGCGACCCAGCTCGTCGATCCCCTCGACCGCGGAAAGCGTCGAGTCGCAGTCGAATACCACCGTGCTCACCCGGCGCAACCGCCGCATCCCGCACCTCTCGCGAACTCAACATCATCATTGAGCGAACGTGGGAAATTGCGCTCGTGTGGGGGCAGCGGCAAGCCGACCCGACGCGCGAACCGGACGCCGCACCCGGCGGGAACCGACGTCGGGCCGGCGTGTACCGGAGCTTCTCGGCCGCTACCAGCCGCTACCCTCCTGTGAGGCACCATGCGCGTCCTCATCGCGCCCCTCCTCCTGATCCTGCTGCTGCCTCTGCCCGCAGCCGCGCAGGATTTCAGAGCGCTGCGTGATTCACTCTCCGGCATCCGCGATACCATCGCGCTGCGCGCGGCGCTGCCCCGGCGGGCCGACCGCAACGATGCCGCGGCACTGCTGCGCGCCGGCCTGGTCGAGCTGCGTCTCTACGAGCTGACCGCCCGCCGCGAGCGGGCGCGGCGCGCCCGCAGCCACTTCGGCAGGGCGCAGGAGGTGGCTCCCGGGCAGGCCTGGGCACACTACGGCTGGGCGCTCGCCATGCTGCCCGAGATCGACCGGCCCGTCCGGGCGACCGAGATCGTGACGCTGGACGCCCTCAACGAGGTGCTGGGGGTCGATCCACGCTCGCGCGCCCGCCGAGCCCTGGAGCGGGCGGTTCGCCTGGACCCGGGGCTGACCGACGCCGCCGCCTTGCTCGCGCGTCTGGCGGAGGAGACCCGGGACCGGGACGCGACGGTCCAGGCGCGCACCGTGCTGGAGCGCCAGTTCGCGGCTCGGGGCGACGCCGTGGCGGGGCTCGGCCTGGCCCGCGCGGCCACCGCGCTCGGTGACCACGAGGCGGCGGCCGCCGCGGCCCGCCAGGTGGCCGCGACCGACCCGGAGCACGCCGCCGAGGCGCATCGCGCGGCCGCCCTGGCGCTGTTCCACCTGCCGGACCGCGCGGCGGACGCCGTGGCCGAGTATTACGCGGGCGTCACCGGCTGGGATGACGTGCTCGCCCAGCTCTATTACCGGGACATCGAGCTGCTCGTATCGGACCGCGAGGAGCTGCTCTGGGTGAGCGCCGATCTGGCCGGCCGGCGCGCCTGGCTGCGCGAGTTCTGGCAGCTGCGGGCCGCGCTGGGCGGCGTGTCCGCCGCGCAGCGCATCGTCGAGCATTACCGCCGCATCGCCGACGCCGACCGCTTCTTCCGGCGCGCCACGCGGTACGGTGCGCCGCCGGGCAACGCGCTCAGCTACGAGCCGTTCCACGACCGCTACGACGACCGCGGCGTCATCTACATCCGGCACGGCGCGCCCCGGGAAGTCGTGCGCAGCGTGGACCGCGCGCCGCGCACCTCGCGGCTCGGGCGCGGGCTGCCGTCCTTCGATCCGGAGGAATCCTGGGTCTACCTCGACGATCGCGGCCGCCCGGTGATGTACAACTTCAAGCGCTACGGCAGCGAGGGGTACGACAGCTGGCTGCTGCTCTACCTGGTTCCGTGCGGCCGCGACTTCGTGGAACCCCGCCTCGCGTTCGCGCCGCAGCTCTTCAAGCTGATGACCCGCTGCGATCCCTCGGATCGGCGCACGCTCAGCCAGCCGTTCCGAAAGAGCGCGTACGAGGCGCTGCGCACCGATTCGCACCGTCCCGCATTCCTCATCGACGTACCGTTCCATTACGACGTCTTCACGTTCCGCGGCACGTCCGGTTCCACCGACGTCGTCACCGCGCTGAGCGTCGCGGGTGAGCGGTTGAGCGCGCAACGCCTGGCGGACGGGGGTGCGGAGTACGCGCTCAACCTGCGCGTCGCCGTCGTCGACACCGCGGCGCGCACCAGCGCGCGACGCGATACCGTCCTGCGCCTGCTCACGAGTGCGCCGCTGCAGGGTGACCAGCGGTTGCGCGCGCACCTCGCGCTCAGCGTCCCGCCGACCCCGGCCGCGATCCATCGCACCGTGGTGCATGACGCCGCCGACCCGGCGCGCGGCCAGGTGTACGGCACACCGCTCGTCGTTCCCGACTATTTCACGGGCACGCTCGCGATGAGCGACGTGGTGCTGGCGGCGCCTGATTCCGCAGGCGCCTTCCAGCGCGGCGCGGTGAGCCTCAGCCTGGTGCCCTGGGCCGCCTACCGGGGCGGTGCCTTCCGGGTCTTCTACGAGTTGTACGAGCTCACCCCGGGGGGCAGCTACACGACCGAGCTGCGGGTCGAACGTGCCGGCGGCGGGCTGTCCCGCCTGTTCCGCAGCAGCACGCTGATCCGGCTGCGTTTCGACGAGGTCGCGCCCGACGCCGGCGGGCCCGTGCAGCACGTGCGCGATGTGCAGGTCGAGCTGGATCCGGGCGAGTACCGGCTGCGGCTCCGCATCACCGACCAGGCGAGCGGGACGTCGATCGAGCGGGAACGGCGTCTGACGATCGCGAAGCCCTGATCAGGCGTCGAGCGCGGGGTCGGCGAGGATTGCGGCGCCCGGCCCCGGGCGCAGGATGTGCATGGTCGCGGCGCGCCCCATGCGCCGCTCGTACGTCGGCAGCACGTGGCGGCGGAACTCGTCCAGGGCGTCCTCGTGCACGAGCGAGAGCGTGCAGCCGCCGAAGCCGGCACCGCTCAGTCGACTGCCAATGACGCCGGCCACGTCATTCGCGATCTCGACGAGCGCGTCGAGCGGCTCGATCGAGACCTCGTAGTCATCGCGCAGGCTGGCATGCGACTCGCCCATCAGCTCGCCGACGCGCGCGAGATCGCCCACCTCCAGCGCCGCCGCGGCCTGGCGCGTGCGCTCGATCTCCGTGACCACGTGGCGGGCACGCTGCGCGAGCGGCGCCGGCAGCGCGGCGATCGCGGCGGCGGCATCGCTGGCGGACACGTCGCGCAGCGAGCGCACCCCGAGCAGGCCCGCTGCTTCCCGGCATTCGCGAACCCGCTCGTTGTAGTCCGAGTTGCGCAGCTCCCGGCGCACGCCGCTGTCCATCGCGACCAGGCGCACTGAATCCGGCAGCGGCAGCTGCGCGTACACCAGGTGCCGGCAGTCCAGGAACAGGCCCCGTCCCGCCTCACCGCAGACGCTCACGAACTGATCCATGATCCCGCAGGAGACGCCTGCGAACTCCAGCTCCGCACGGTGGCACAGCTCGATCAGCTGCATGTCGGGCAGCCGCTGCTGCGCGAGCGCGAGCAGCGCGATCGCGACCGAAACCTCGAGCGCCGCCGAGCTCGCGAGTCCGGCACTCTCGGGCACATCGCCGGCGATCACCAGCGTCGCTCCGGGGATGCGCACGCCCGTCTCGGTGAGCAGCCGGGCCACGCCGCGCACGTACGAGCTCCACCCCGACGCGCGCGGGAAGCGCTCCCCCGGCAGGAACTGCTCCTCCTCGCCCCGATCGGCCGCGATCACGCGCAGGATGGCGTCCGGTCGCGGCCCGGCGGCCACGACGATGTCGCGGTCGATCGCCACCGGCAGGACGAACCCCTCGTTGTAGTCGACGTGCTCACCCAGCAGGTTCACCCGCCCGGGAGCCCGCGCGAACAGGGCCGGATCGGTGCGGATCTCCGAGCGGAACGCGTGCAGGGCCCGCTCGAAGGCGGCGGGCGCGCGGGTGACGGGTGCGATCACGGTAGCTCCAGAGACATGCGTTCAAGGTAAGGTGGCGCTCGCGCGGGCGTCAGCCCGGTCGCCCGGCCCGATCCGCACGTCCCCGGCAGGAGGGGACGCCGCCGGGCACGAGGGGGCTGCGATGTCGCCGGCGCGCACTCAGAAGCGGAAGGTCAGCTCGAGCGACCAGTACGACTCCTTGGTCAGGAAGAACTCGCCCATGGTGGATGGTCCCGTGAAGTAGCGAGCCATGAGGCCCATCGAGTTGTGCCCGCGCACGTCGATCCCGGCCGCCGCCGCGAACGCGCTGCGCCAGCTCGTGCGCTGAGCCGTCTGCCAGTCCACCCCGGCGCGCAGGCCGAGCCGGCCGCCCGCCCAGGGGTGGGTCTCGAGGTCACCGCCCAGCTGCGCGGTCCAGCGGTCGTCGCGGCCGAGCGTCGCCAGCACCGTCTCCGCGGCGGTGTTCGAGTGGAAGATCCAGCCGCCGCCGCCGTAGACGCGCGCCCCGGGCAGCAGCGCATACGAGGTCATGGCTTCGATCGCCTCGCCGCCGAACTCGATCCGCGTGGCGCCCGTGGCCAGCGCGAACTCGTCACCCAGGTGCGAGCTGCGATGATGGATGCGCAGCCGGCCCGACCACTCGTGCCACTGCGCCTCCAGGCCGCCGCCGACCACCCAGTCCTGACCCATGTCGTCGCGGCTCGGGTACTCGATGCGAAAGCGCGAGAACACGGCCGCATGGCCGGTCAGCAGCAGGCCGCCGCCCGGCCAGCGGGCCAGGTCGTAGAGCGGGATCGTCAGACCCAGCGCCACCGCCGCCACCAGGTCGCGCTCGGCATCCTCGGGATCGGTGATCGTGAACGGCGCGCGCTCGGGTCCCTGGCGCGACAGGATGTCGGTCTGCAGCAGCCCGACGCTGAAGCGTGGCTCGAGCGGATCGGCGACGGGCGGCCGGAACCACGCCCGGGGCGGCAGCACGCGGGTCCAGCTCGCGGAATCGCGGCTCGACGCGGCGGTGTCGCTCTGGGCACTGACGCCCGGCGTCCCCATGGCCAGGAGCACTGCGGCCAGCGTACAGCACGCCACCCGCGCGGTCCGTTGCGGCATCGCTATGCTCCACTTGTGCGAGGTTGCGGTGGCTGGCGGGGAGCAGCATTCTGCTGACTCGACGGAATCACTGTCAAGCAGAAAGCCGCCGATGGAAGCGCGTCTGGAAGATCGCCGCGTCTTCGAGCTGCTGCGACGCGAGGACAAGCACTATCTCGGCGGCGGGGACGGCCTCATCTTCGCGCCGCCCCTCCCGCTGTGGCTGGACCGGCCCGGCTTCTGGGACGGAGTCCACTATTTCCTGTTCGCGATCCGGCCGGCGTTCACGGTCACGCTCGTCAATCCCATGGGCCGGGAGCGGCCGCTGGACCTGCGCTCCCGGGTCTGGACACCCGCCGAGCTGAACGTGCGCTACGCGTCCGGCGGCCTCGACCTGCGCGAGCGCCGGATCGTACTGCCGGGCGGCCGCCTCATCTCCGAGTGGGTCGTCACCAACCGCGGCGACAGCAGCACCGAGCACACCCTCGTAGCCTGGACCGCGCAGGAGGGCGCCGACCTGCGCGACCGCGCCGCCATCGCCCACGACGAGCGCAGTGTCCGCTGGCGCATGACCGCGCGCGACGCACAGCTGCGCGGGGATGAGCTCGAGCTCGATGCCACGCTCGTGATCGCCGATGGCGATGGCAGCTGCATCGCCGAGTCGCAGCACATGCGCAGCTACCCGAACCCGCCACACTGGGCGGGAACCCCGTTCTCCGACCACTGGGTCGACCGCCGCCTGGTCGGAGTCCGCAGGATCGCGCCGGCGCCGCCCGAGCGCGGCCGCACCCTGGTTTTCGCCGGCGTCTCGCGACCCCTTCGGCTCGAGCCCGGCGAGAGCACGACGCTCCAGGTGCGCATGGAGCTGGACCCGGTCCGGACCGAGCTGCGCCTGCCGCGACCCCCGCTGCCCGTGCCCGGCAACGCCTGGCGCGCGAGCTACGAGAGCTGGTCCCGCTTCTACCAGGGCACACCGCTGCTGGCGGCCTCGGATCCGTGGGTCGAGCGCTATTTCGCGTACCGCTGGTACGGCCTGCGCCTGAATTTCCTCGGGCCCGCCGGCAACTACGCCGCGCCGACCTGCGCCCAGGGTACCGAGTTCTCTCACGGCGCGGTCAGCTACAGCGCCTGGTGCCACACGCGCGAGCTGCGCTGGCTCGCGAACCCCACCCGCGCGCGCGGCACCCTGCGCACGTTCCTGCGCCGGCAGCGTGCCGATGGCGGCATGCCCGGCATCGTCTTCCTGGACGGGGTGCACCCCAATGCCTTCTACATCGCGGACTGGGGCGGCAGCCTGCTCGCGCTCGAGGAGGTACATCCCGACGCCGACTTCCTGGCCGAGTGCTACGGTCCGCTGGACCGCTTCGCGGAGCACATGCGCCGCGAGCGTGATGCCGACGGAGAGGGCATGTACGACGTCTGCGACCCGCACGAGACCGGACAGGAGACGATGAGCCGGTACCTGGCGGTCGACCCCGACGCAGACCGGCAGCACTTCGAGTACCGGCTGCGGCTCAAGGGCATCGATGCCACCATATACATGTATCGGCTGCACCGTGCGCTCGCGCGCGTCGCCGCGACGCTGCGCCAGGGCGAGGACGTGCGCCGCCACGATGCCATCGCGGACCGCATCGCCGAGGCGGTGCTCGCGCAGATGTGGGACCCGGGCCGGCAGCTGTTCAGCGACGTCGATCCGCGCACCGGCCGGCGCACCCTGGTCAAGGCCGCCGTCTGCTTCTACCCCTTCCTCACCGACATACCCGCACGCGAGCACGTCGCGGGACTGAACCGGCACCTGTTCGATCAGACCGCGTTCTGGCTGCCGTACCCGGTGCCATCGACCGCCGCCGATGACCCGACGTTCAGCGCCGATGCGGAATGGAAGCAGGTGCGCCAGAACCGCACGTGGAACGGGCGTGTGTGGCCGATGGCGAACTCACACCTGGTCGATGCGCTGGGCACCGTGTCCACCACGCTCGATCCGGGGCTGCGCGCCCGCACCGCCGAGCTGCTCACGTCGTACCTGCGCATGCTCTTCTTCGACGGCGACCCGCTGCGCCCGAACTCCTTCGAGCACTACTCGCCGTTCACGGGTCGGCCTTCGATCTATCGCGGCCTGGACGACTACCAGCACTCGTGGGTGAACGACCTGCTGGTCCGCTACATCGCCGGGCTGCGTCCGACGCCGCGCGGCTTCGTGCTCGACCCGTTCCCGTGCGACCTCGAGTTCCTGCGCCTCGAGCGCCTCCCATTCCGCGGGCGTGCGGTCACCGTGGAGATCGAGGAAGGTGCCGTGCGCGTGGTCATTGACGGCGGTGACGTGCGCGAGGCGCGCATCGGGGAGCCGCTCACCGTCGAGCTCGCCTGATGCGCATCATCCTGCTGCTCCCGGATCCGCTCGCGGCCGAGGAGCGGGCGCTGCACACCTGGCTGCACCAGCAGTCCGGCCCACGCGCGGGCGTGCATCCGCTGCAGGAGTTCCGCGGCTCCCCATGCGACGTGCTGTGGGTTCATTCGGGCAGCCTGGTCGTGCCCTCGGGCGCGACGCTCGACATGCTGCGGGCGCAGCGCCCGGGCGCCGGCTTCCTGTTCACCGGCGGCGCGGCGCTGCTGCCGCACCAGCTGGGTTGGGACCTCGCACCCTTCGTCGCGGTGCGCCGGTGGTGCGCTGCCGAGGATGAGCTCTTCCGGCCCGACGCGGACACCGAGCCGCCCCGGTTGCGCGGTCATGCAGGCTTCCGGGCGCACCCGCTGCTCGCCGCCATGCACGGAGGCGTATATACCTGGGCCCCATCGGAGGGTGAGCCGTTCGTGAGCGTGCGTTACCGGCTGCCGCACTGGCCGCGGCGCGCGCGCGTCATTGCGACCGAGCGGGTCTACAGCGACGTGCAGCACGAGTACGCGACGATCTGGGAGTACGATGACGATGCGGGCCCGCGCGCGCTGTGCATCGGCGCCTACTTCCCGTTCGCGCCGCGCGACCGTTCATTGCAGCGGCAGCACGAGCAGCTCGCGCGCGCGGCGCTGCGACACCTGGAGCTGCGTCCCAAGCAGCCCGGCTCCTGCTGGCAGGTGCCGGGCAGCACGACGCGCCCCGATCCGTCCCTGCCGCTGCCGCACGTCGGCGCGGAGCGGCCCGGGCAGCTCGCAATGGCCGAGAGTGCCCTGGGACTGCCGGGCGGCGGGACCGACGATCCGTTCACGCTCGCCGGACGACGGGCCTGCGCCACCGGCACCGAGTGCGGCGGCGTGCACGAGCTGTGGGTGCACCCGGTGAGAGCGCTGCGCGCGCTCCAGGTCACCGGCAGCGAGCCGGTAGCGACCGCGATCTCGCCGCTCGGCATCGAGCGCACGTTCACCGTGGCTGGCGTCACCATCGACGAGCGCGCCATGGTGCCGCACGAGCTGGGCGCGCTCGTGGTCGAGTGGTCCGCGCCCGCCCGCGTCACCCTGGAGCTGCGCTGGGAGTGCGATCTCCGCTTCATGTGGCCGTATCCCGCGGGCGTCCTCGGGGACCTCCGCTGGCACCATGACGCGCACACCCTCGCCATTCGCGGGACCGGCGATCAGGACGGTATCTGCTGCCACTTCACGGACCCGGTCGAATGGCAGATCAGTGATGCCAGCGGACCCGGGCCCCGGCTGGAGATACGGACGCGTCTCGCGCTCGAGCCCGATCAACCGGTCCGCTTCACCGTCGCGGCCACCTCGTCCGGCAGCGACGAGCTGACGGCGACCCTCGCGGCGCTGCGCGATCCGATTTCGCTCGGGCGCGCGCGCGCCGCTGTACTGCGCCGCATGGACCAGGAAGGGCTCGCCATCGACAGCCCGGAGCCGGAGCTCGCGCGCGCGCTCGGCTGGGCCCGGCACCGCCTGGACAGCTACATCGTCGCCACGCCGGGCGTCGGTCGCTCGCTCGTGGCCGGCTACGCACCCACGGGCGCCGGGTGGCGCGATGGACGGCCGGGCCATGCCTGGTACTTCGGCCGCGACGCCGTCTGGACCGCACTCGCCTCGCTCGCCGTCGGTGACTTCCCGGCCGCCCGGGACGTGATCCGCTTTCTCGGCGAGAAGCAGGACATCACCGGCAAGATCCTGCACGAGTGCAGCACCAGCGGGCTGGTCCATTACGATGCGGCCGATGCGACGCCGCTCTACCTGCTGCTCGTCGCCCGACTGCACGCCTGGACCGGCGAGACCGCTTTCCTCGCGAGCGAGTGGGATCGCGTGAAGCGCGCGCTCCACTTCTGCCTCACCACGGATACCGATGGGGATGGGCTGATCGAGAATACCGGCGTGGGGCACGGCTGGATCGAGTCGGGTCCGCTGGGCGGGGGCACGCTCACGTACTACAACAGCGGTGTCTGGGCGGCCGCGCTGCGCGAGCTCGAGCACACCGCCCGCGATCTCGGCGACCGCATGGTCGCCAGCGACCTGGAGGATCACGCGAAGCGCGCGCGCGTCGCGCTGGAGGCGCGTTTCTTCGATGAGGAGTCCGGCCGCTATGCGCTGAGAGCCTCGCGCGCGCAGGACGACTGGCGGCTCGACACGACGCCGAGCGCCACCCACGCCGTGCCGCTGCTGCTCGACGTCGCCGACCCGGCGCGCGCGGCATCGTGGCTCGACGACGTCGCCGGCTCCGACTTCAGCACACCCTGGGGCGTGCGCCTGATCCCCGCATCAGACCCGCACTACGATCCGGCCGCCCCCCATGGCGGCGCGGTCTGGCCGCTCCTCACCGGCTGGGTCAGCTGGGCCGAGTACGCCGCCGGCCGCGAGGCAAGCGCATACGCGCACATGCTCGCGAACGTGCGCCTGATGCACGAAGGCGCGAAAGGGGCATGGCAGGAAGTACTGCACGGCACGACCGGCAGGGCGGCCGGCGTCTGCCCCGATCGGGCCTGGTCCGCCGCCATGGTGGTGGCGCCCCTGGTGCACGGCATGCTCGGCGCCGAGCCGGATGCCTTCCGCGGCCGGCTGCGACTCCGCCCGCAGCTGCCCGCCGCGTGGGACCGCTGCGAGTTCCGCAACCTGCGCGTCGGCGATGTGTCCCTGACGCTCCGCTTCGAGCGGCATCACGAGCACCTGGTGTTCCGCGTCGAGCAGGTGCACGGCGCCGCACCTCTGACCGTGCTGCTCGAGCCCGTCGTCGCGGCGCGGACGGTGCGCGCCGCGCGCGTCGACGGCGTACCCGCCCGGCTCACGGTCCGACCCTTCGGCGGGCGGCTGCTCGTACCGGTTCAGCTCGTACTCGATGCCGAGCGCGTGCTCGAGGTCGAGATCGAGCCTGCCTGAAGACCCGCGTGCCGAGTCGCAGTGCCGGTACTGAAAAGACGGGAGCCCGCCCCTCTCGGGGGACGGGCTCCGAAAACGACTGCTGGAGCGTCCGGGCTCAGCGGGCCACCATGCGTCCGTCACCGGAGAGCAGCTCCCGCAGGTGCGCGGGCCGCTCCGGTACCGCAGTGCGAATGATGGAGCGGGCGTACGTTATCCGCTCATCATCGGTCAGTCGGTCTACCACGGAGATCGGCGCGCCGTAGCGCAGGAGCAACCGCTTGGCATCCTTGGCCACGGTATCGTCCATCGGTCCTCCACGAATGCGGGTGGGATGAAGGAATTCAATCTAACCGGGCTCGGGCCGTCTTTCAATCGGGCCGTGCGCTTTGTGGCGCCGCGCCCGAGCCGCGGGGACGCGCGTGGGCGGCGCTGAGCCGCGGCCTGGCGGCAACCCGCAGCGGGTCCGGAGCATCCGCGCCAAATGGCTGCAGTTATTGCACTTGCGGTGCACGTCCGGGGCCCGGGCGGGGCTCGGCCCGTGAAGCCTTTCGGCGACCTGCCCGAACGCGCGCGCATCATCCTCTTTCTGACCGTGGCCCTGCCGCTGGCGGTCGCACTGGTGGCTGCGACGCTGCGCTACGGCGGCGAGTTCCGGCACGCCGCTGAGGCGCACGCGCTCACGCTCGGCGACTCGCTCGGGACGCAGGCGACGCGTATCGATTCAGCGGCCGTGCTCGCCGCCGCGGCCGCGCGCGGCTACGACGCCGTGATGTATCGGCGTGGTGAGCGCGATTTCCGCCGGATTGCGGCGCATCCCGCGGGGCGGGGCGATGCCATGCTCGAGCGCCGGGCCGCGGCCCACCTCCTCGAGCGCGGACGTGGCATCGTCATCCGGCCGCAGGGCGGGCGTACCAGCGTGCTGGTCCCGGTCAGGGATCCACTGGGGGGCGACGCGGCGGGCGCACTGCTGCTCGTGCATCCGGACGCGATCCCGCCCGCGTTGCCCGCGTTGCCGCTGCTCGCGGGACTGCTCGCGCTTACGCTCGCGCTGCTGGCGGCGGCGGCCTGGGCACGACGACCAGGACGCGTGCGGGCGGCGCTGGTCTTCGTGCCGGCCGCTGCCTTCGGCGCGCTCCTGAGCACCGCGCCGCCGGCCGCGCCGGGCGGCGGCGCCTACCGGTGGTGGACGCTGGCGTACCTCGGTCTCTGGGCCGCCCTGGCCGGCACCGGTCTCTGGCTGGTGCGTCGCGGCAACGGCAGCGGCGCCCGCTGAGCTCCGGCCGCGCGCGCTGCCCGTCCCATCGACGTTCGGACGCACGTTCAGGCGCGGCCCGCGCATTGCAACCCGGCAGCGCGGCTTCGTGGAAGGTGAGGTCGGGATGTGGAACCCCGTTGAAAACTGGCGGCAGCGTCGGGCCCGGCGGCGCTACATGCCGCAGGCGCGCACCGATCGCACCGGTCGCACGGCGAAGGTCGCCATCGCCCTGCTCGCGCTGATCCTGCTCGCGAGCGCGCTGCTCGAGCTGCGCGGCGAGAGCGGCAGCGCCGCGCTCCAGAGCTACGTGACGGAGCACGGCGTGCCGCCGCTCGACCTGATCGAGCGCGCCGGGCGCGGCCGCCGCCTGGTCTTCCTGGCCGACGTTGGTGGCGCCGCCGCCACCAAGCGTCTGGCCGCGGATGCGATCGAGCGCCTGGCACGGACCTCGACGCTCGATGTCGTGGCGCTCGGCATCGATGCCGATGAGCAGCGCCACATCGACCTCTACCTCAACGCCGAACAGGAGGATGCCTCGCTGCTCATTGCCCGGCCACGCCTGCTGCACGAGGCTGAGGGCGCCGCCCAGGGCTACCTCGCGATCCTGCGGCGCGTGCGCCAGCTGAACGACGAGCTGGGCGCCGACCGCCAGATCCGCGTGCTCGCGCTCGATCCGCCCGACTGGCCACCGGCACGGGCGGTCGCGCCCCACGAGCTGGCCCGGCGCTTCGGTGAGCGTGACGAGCACATGCGTGAGACGATCGGACGTGTGCTCGCCCGCGACCCGCGCACCCGAGTCCTCTTCCTGCTCGACGGTTTGCACGCGCTCCGCGGCGCGGGCGGCTCGGTGCAGACCGGCGGCACGCGCACGGTTACGGTGCGCTGGCTGGCGTCGCTGCTCGAGCAGCAGTATCCGCAGGACGTCTACTCGATTCTCGTCGATGCGCCCGTCGTCCGCAGTGCCGCCCCGCAGGTCGTCGCCTACCGCGGCACCGCGGCCGGCCCGCTGCTGGCCGAGCGCCTCGGGACGCGCGCCGTCGGGGTCGCGGTCGGGCGCCCGTTCGGATTCACGCGCCAGCCGATCCGCGTCACCGGGCGCCCCGGCATTACGTTCGAGCTGGATCCCCGTGGATTCACGCTGCCGCAGGTGGCGGACGCCTACGTGTACCTGGGGGACTGAATGATGCCCACCGTGAAGCTCATCGTGCATGGCCTGGACGAAGAGGCGGAAGGACGGCTCCAGCGCGCGCTCATGGCCGTCGACGGAGTCTTCGGCGTGGTCGCCTCGCACGAGGCGGGCTGCTGCGAGGTCGACTTCGAGGATGACGTGGTCGGCATCGACGAGCTGTTCGATACCGCCCGGCGCGCCGGCTTCACCGTGAGTCTCGGCGGCTGAGCGCACCATGGCGAAAGGGCGGCCCGCCCGGGGCCGCCCTTCCACTGCGCCATCCATCCGACGCCACCCATCCGACGCCAGCCGGCGCCCGCTCAGAGCATGGTCCCGCGCCGCTCCGTGACCGGTCCGCGACCCGCCTGCCCGACCGCCCCCCGGCCCGGCCCCCCGGCACCGCGATCGGACGCCAGCCGCGCATCCTCGTCGCTCCGGCCCGATCCGGTGGCGCCACTGCGCTCGCCCTGGTCGCGGTCGCGCCGCCGCGTGGGCGGTACATCCTGAACCAGCCGCGCTTCCTCCTGCAGCTCGCCCATCAGCTTCTCGATCTGCCGCCCGTTCATGAGCGTGGCCAGATGGCCCACCAGCCCAACCGCCAGCGTGGCCCGATCGGGCACGGTGAGACGGTCCCGGATCTGGTGCATGATCTCCCGGATCGCCTCGTTGTCGCGGCTCAGTGACTCGGTCGTGCGTGACGGCTGCATCATGTCTGTTCCTCCGCGGTATAGCCTTCTTCGGTCACCGCTTCGGCCAGGGCCTGCGGTGAGGTCGTGGCGTCGTCGTAGTCCACCGTGGCGCGCCCGCCACTCAGATCCACCCGCGCGCTGCGCACGCCGTCCACGTTCTCGAGCGCCTGGGTCACCGCCTTCACGCAGTGCCCGCACGTCATGCCGGTAACTTTCAGTGTTGCCGTCGCCATCTGTTCTCCTCGGGCTCCATGCCCTCTGTGCAATGCGAAATCCGGGCCGCCCCCGGACCCCGCGCGGCGACGCCGCGCCGCCGCGCGCCGTCGAATTCATGGAAAGGGCCGAAGGCCCGGCTCTTGCCCGTCCGTCCGGCATGGAGTCCGATCCGCGACCCGGCTCGGTGGAGCAGTGCCATGCGGGCCTCGAGCCGACCCGCTCGGCGGAGCTGCACCCCGACCTCGACCACTGGCGTGCGAACGTCGGTCATCCCGTGGTGCGCGACGCGGGCCCGGTCGCGCCCGCGCAGCTCGAGGGCATCGACGTGCTCTGCTGGAACGTGGCCATCGGCCTCGGCCGCATCCCCGACGTGCTCGAGCGGCTGCGGGCCGACAGCCCGCACGGGCCGGGGCGCCGGCCGGAGCGTCCGCTCGTCATCCTCGTGCAGGAGGCGTTCCGGCCGGACCACGAGCTGCCCGGGGCGCGTTCCTCCCATTACGGCACCGCACTCGCCGAGCGTGAGCGCCTGAGCATCGTGGAGGTGGCGGAAAGCGCCGGCCTGAGCCTGCGCTACTCGCCGTCCATGCGGAACGGCGTCGCCGCCAGCGATCGCGGCAACGCCATCCTGGCGACCGTGCGCCTCACCCACTCGCGGGCCCTGCTGCTGCCCCACGTGCGGCAGCGGCGAGTCGCCGTCAGCGCCCGCATCGCCGGTCACCCCGAGATCACGTTCGTGAGCGCGCACCTCGATACGCACGGGCGCGTGCGCGGCAGCCGTTCCGCGCGCCGCCCGGGGGCCGGGCGTATGGCCCAGGCCGCCGCGCTGGCCGCGTACCTTCACGAAATGCCCGGCTCCGTGATCGTGGGCGCCGACCTGAACTCGGCGCTCGGCGTGCTCGACCCCGCGGTACGTACCCTGGTCAGCGCGGGGCTGCACCCCGGGCACCGCCTTGGCCGCTGGCGCCACACCTTTCACACGCCGCTGCGGCTGCTGCTCGACCACGTGCTGTTCCGCTCGCCGGACCACCGCATCGCCCACGTCGAGGTCGCCCGCATCGACGAAGCGCCCGGCGACCGCTCGCGCGCGGTGTTCGGCTCCGACCATCATCCGCTACTCGCCCGCATCCAGCTCAACGGAGCCCACCCTTGAGCTTCTTCGGCCAGCATCCGTGGTGGCTGCTGCTCTTCTTCGCGATCGGCGTGCTCGCCGCGCTGAGCGGCATCGTCACGCTCTTCTTCGCGCTCGGTCGCCGTCCCGACCGCATGTGGACCGAGGAGATCGGGCCGGTCGGAAGCGACGACTTCCTCCGCCCGCTCGCCGCCTTGCTCAACGTGCCCGTGCGCCGCGGCGGGCATGCCGAGCTGCTCCACAATGGCGATGGCTGGCTGCCGCGACTGCTCGCCGACTTCGCCGCCGCCGAGCGCAGCATCACGTTCTCGGCATACATCTGGGAGCCCGGGCGCATGAGCGACATGGTCTTCGATGCGCTCACCGAGCGCGCCCGCGCCGGCATCCAGGTGCGGCTGCTGCTCGATGGGCTGGGCGGGCTCCGCTGTCCCGCAGAAGGAATCGACCGGCTGCACGCCGCGGGCGCGCGGATCGAGCGCTTCCGGCCGCTCACCTTCGGCAAGCTGAGCCGGTTCCACCGCCGCAACCACCGCCGCGCGATCGTCATCGACGGACGCATCGGTTACACCGGCGGCATGGCTGTCGGCGACAAATGGCTGGGCAACGCCCGTAACCCCGACGAGTGGCGCGACACCATGGTCCGCGTCACCGGCTGCCTCGCCGAAAACCTGCAGTCCGCATTTGCCGAGCTGTGGGCCAATGTCACCGGCGAGGTGCTCACCGCCGAGGCGTTCTTCCCCGACGACGTCGACGAGGCCTCCGACAGCCGCTCCATGGGCGTGTGCAGCTCGCCGGGCAGCGAGGAGCACCCCCTCCGGCTCTTCTTCTTCCTTACGTTCCTGGCCGCCCGCGAGCGGCTCTGGATCACGACGCCGTATTTCGTGCCCGACGAGCACGTGCGCCGCGTCGTCATCCGACGCGCCCGCGCGGGCGTCGATGTGCGCATCCTGATGCCGAACCACCTCACCGATGCGAAGCCGATCCGCCTCACCAGCCAGCGGTATTACCAGGAGCTGCTCGACGCCGGCGTCCGGATCTTCGAGTACCAGCCGACCATGTTGCACTCCAAGCATGTGGTCGTGGACGGCCTCTGGTCCGTGGTCGGGTCCGCCAACATGGATGTACGCTCCAAGGAGCTCAACAAGGAGAACGTGCTCGGCATCCTCGATGCCGACCTGGCGCGGCAGCTGGAGGCCGCGTTCATCGAGGACCTGAAGCACAGCCGCGAGATCATCTCCGACGAGTGGCGTCGGCGCAGCCCGATCGCGCGCCTGCTCGAGCGCGGCGCCGCAGTGTTCGCCGAGCAGTACTGAGCCGGGGCCCCGGCCGCTACCGATCGCGGCGGAACAGGAAGTACCAGTTCACCCACGCGATCAGCGCGATGCCGGCCACGGTCACGACGACCTCATCCCACATCACGTTCTGCCCCGCCCTCAGATGATGGCCCGCAGCCGCAGCGAGTTCGCGACGACGGACACCGAGCTCAGCGCCATGGCCGCGCTCGCAACCACCGGCGACAGCAGTACCCCGAGGAACGGGTAGAGCGCGCCCGCCGCGATCGGGATGCCGAGCACGTTGTAGAAGAATGCCCAGAACAGGTTCTGGCGGATGACCCGCATCGTGGCGCGCGACACCTGGATCGCGGTCACTACCCCGTGCAGGTCGCCGCCCACCAGCGTCACGTCCGACGCCTCCAGGGCCACGTCCGTGCCGGTGCCGATCGCGATGCCGACATCCGCCTGCGCCAGCGCCGGGGCGTCATTGATGCCGTCGCCCACCATGGCCACGCGCCGGCCGCTCTCCGCCTGCAGCCGCTGGATCACCCGCACCTTCTCCGCGGGCAGCACCTGCGCGATGACGTGCTCGATGCCCACCTGCGCGGCTACCGCGCGCGCGGTACGCTCGTCGTCGCCGGTGAGCAGGTGCACCTCCAGCCCCCGCGCCTGCAGCGCGCGCACCGCCGCGGCACTCGTCGGCTTGATCGGATCGGCGATCACGAGCAGGCCGCGGGCGACGTCATCGACCGCTGCGTATACCGGAGTGCGCCCATGCGCAGCCGCCTCCGCCGCGACCGCGTCCAGGGCGCTCGTGTCGATCCCCGCTTCCGCCAGCAGCGCCCGGTTCCCGAGCAGCACGCGGCGCCCGTCGACCAGGCCGGTCACACCACGACCACCGAGCGCCGCGAAGTCCCCGGCCACGACCAGTGGCAGCTCCCGCGCGCGCGCCGCCTCCAGGACTGCCGCCGCGAGCGGGTGCTCCGACCCGCGCTCGAGGGACGCCGCCAGCCGCAGCAGCTCCGACTCCGGATCCGTGGCCGCAACCGCGGCCGTTCCGTCCCCGCCGGCGGCAAGGACGATTTCCGTCACGCTCGGCCTGCCCTCGGTAACGGTGCCCGTCTTGTCGAGCACGACGACGCCGATGTCGCGCGCGGCCTCGAGCCGGTCGCCACCCCGGAACAGCACGCCGCGCTCGGCGCCCGCGCCCGTGCCAACCATCACCGCAGTCGGCGTCGCCAGGCCCATCGCGCAGGGACACGCGATGATCAGCACCGTGACGAACGAGACCAGGGCGAACAGGAATGAGGGATCCGGCCCGAACACGTACCACAGCACGAACGCCGCAATCGCAATGCTGATCACGACCGGCACGAACACCGCGGCAATCCGGTCCGCCACCCGCTGAATCGGCGCCTTGTTGCCCTGCGCCTCTTCGACGAGCCGCACGATCTGCGCGAGCGCGGTGTCGCCCCCGACCCGCTCCGCCCGAAACCGGATCGAGCCGCTCCCGTTCACCGTGCCACCGACCACTTCGGACCCGACCGCCTTCTCCACCGGCATCGGCTCGCCGGTCAGCATCGACTCGTCGATCGCCGTCCGCCCCTGCACCACCACGCCGTCGACCGGCACCCGCTCACCCGGACGCACCACGATCTCGTCGCCGACCTGCAGCTCGCTCACCGCTACATCCCGCTCGGCACCCTCGCGCAGCACCCGCGCCGTGCGCGGCTGCAATCCCATCAAACGCCGGATCGCCTGCGAGGTACGTCCCTTCGCCCGCGACTCGAGCACCTTGCCCAGCAGGATCAGCGCGATGATCGCCGTCACCGCCTCGTAGTACACGTCGGCCGACAGTCCCGCCGCCGTGAATACTCCCGGTGCCACCGTCGCCACCACACTGTACCCGTAGGCCGAGCCCGTGCCCACCGCGATCAGCGTGTTCATGTCCGCACTGCCATGCAGGAAGCCGCTGTACGCACCGCGGAAGAAATGACGGCCCGACCAGAACAGCACCGGCGTCGTCAGCGCCAGCAACACCCAGCGCAGGAGCGTCGGATCGGCGTGCATGAGCGCCGGGAACGCCCGCATCATGACGTCGCCGGCCGGCATCAGCAGTCGGTTCACCAGCTGCGCGGCGCCCACCGACGAGTCGTGCATCATCAGCGGCATCGACAGCACCATCGTGAGCACCGCCCCCACGCCCGCCACCGCGAAACGCGCCAGCAACGACCGGTATTCGCGCTCGCGCGCAATCCGCTCCCGCTCCACCGGGTCAGCCAGCTCGATCCGCTCCGCCACCCGGTATCCCGCCCGCGCCACCGCCGACCCCAGCGACTCCGGCGACACCACGTCCGCCAGTACCTCAACCCGCGCCTGGCCCGTCCCCAGGTTCGCCGTCGCCGCAACCACCCCTGCGACCCGACGCAGCTCCCGCTCGACCGGCTCCCCCGAGGCCGCCCACTCCAGGCCCTCCACCTGCAGCACCACCGTCTCCGTGCGCGCCTCGTAGCCCGCCGCCCGCACCGCCTCCACCAGCGCGCCCGCGTCCGCCGCGTCCGGCTCGTAGAGCACCGTCGCCCGCTCCGTCCCGAAGTTCACGGCCGCCTCGCGCACCCCCGGCGTCCGCTCCAGCTTCCGCTGGATCCGCGTCGCACAGGCCGCACACGTCATCCCCGCTACCGGGATGCTCAGCCGCCCCGCCGGCTCCGTTTTCACCGCTGTCTCGCTCATCGTCCGTGATACCCCCTTGGGGTATGATCGCCCGGCCGCGCCCGGAAGTCAAGCCGGGACGGGATCCCCGGCCGCAGGCAGCCGGGGGCGTCGGGGCCGGTCCGGCTTCGGCGGCGGCCGGTGGCACAAACCCTGTACCGGAGCGCGGCATGGCTGAACGAGGGACCTGGTGGCGCCGCACGGGCACCGCGAAGCGAGGCTTCCGGTACGTGGGAACGAACGGGCACGAACTGAGGGGCGCAGCGACGCTGGAGCGGATCCGTCGGCTGGCGATCCCGCCGGCGTGGACGGACGTGCACATCGCCCCGGACCCCGGCAGGAAGGTCCAGGCCTGGGGCTACGATGCGGCGGGGCGGAAGCAGTACCGCTACCACCCGGAGTTCGTGGCGCGGGGGGACCGCCGCAAGTGGAACCGCCTGTTGCATGTGGCGCAGACGCTGCCCGATCTGCGCGCGGTGACGAACGAGCATCTCGCGTTGCCGGCGCTCGAGCGGGAGAAGGTGCTGGCGACGATCGTCCGCCTGATCGCGCGTGCGTACTTCCGGGCGGGGAGCGAGCGATACGCGGTGCAGAACCGGACGTTCGGCATCTGCACGCTCCAGAAGAAGCACGTCCGGCTCGAGGGTGACAGTCTGGTGTTCAGCTACGTGGGCAAGCGGCGCCGGGACCAGCGCCAGGTGGTGGCGACCACACCGCTGGTGTCGGTGGTGCGGGAGCTGCTCGAGCTGCCGGGACGGCGGCTGTTCCAGTACGTGGACGGGAGCGGCGTCCACCCGGTGCAGGCGTCGCTGGTGAACCGCTACCTGGCCGAGGTGCTAGGTGGGAGGTACACGTCGAAGGACTTGCGGACGTTCGGCGGAACGGTGCGGGCCGCGACGATCCTGGCCGACATCGGTCCGGCGCGCACGCCGACGGAAGCGAAGCGCAACGTGGCGCTGGTGTGCAAGCTGGTCGCGGCCGAGCTGGGGAATACGCCGGCGATCTGCCGCCGCGCCTACATCCACCCGGCCGTCCTGGAGCAGTACCAGCGCCACGGTCTGGTCGCTGAGCTGGAGCGGCGACGGCGCAGGAGCCGGCCGCGCCGGCGGGACCGCCGGATCGGGCTGGTCGAGCCCGTGGGGCTGTACCCGGAAGAGCTGGCCCTGATGCGGTTCCTCGAGCGCTACGGCTGAGGAGCGGGTCGGTCGGCTCCCGGGGCGGCCTGGCGGACGGCGACCTCCCCTCGATCGTGCCTTCGCTCCGGGGCCGCGACCTCGTAGAGCAGGAAGTGAGCGCCGGCCTGGCGCAGCAGCGGCCAGGCGACGTTGTACACCGGCACGCCTCCCGGCGTCTCGCCGCGCGCGGTGCCATGGTGTGCGTGCCCGTGGAATACGGCGGTGGCGCCGAGGGTGTCGATCGGCTGCACCATCCGCGACGAGCCGAGGAAGGGGTAGATCATCTCGGGCTCGCCGATGACGGTGTCGACGATCGGCGCGTAATGGAGCACGACGATGCGGGTATCGGTGGTCAGGTTGCGCATGGCCTTCTCGATCTTGAGCGCCTCCTCGACCGCCTCGTTCACGAAGTTCTTGATGAGCGCCTCCCCGAAGGGGCCGAGGGCGCCCCTGCCGAATCCCCCCGCAAAGCCCTTCGTGCCGGCGAAACCGATGCCGTTGACGACCGTGTGCGTGCCATCGAGCACCTCCACGCCGGCGTCGCACAGGATGCGGGTAATCTCGTCCTCCGCGCCGGCCTCGTAGTCGTGGTTGCCGAGCACGGTGACCACGGGGATGTCCACGCCGGCCAGCTCCTCGACGAAGCCGCGGATCTGCTCCGGCTTGCCATGGGTGGTCAGGTCGCCGGTGAGCAGCAGGACGTGCGCCTCCTGGTTGACCTCGGTGAAGAGCTCGCGCAACGCGCCGCGCGTGCCGGCGTCGAAGTGGATGTCGCCAATCGCGGCGATGCGCACGACGCGCGCACCGTCACTCGAGTGGGTTTCCATCCTCGACCCCCTCCTCCGGCTCCGGGCTGGCCTCGTCGTCCGCACGGGGCGTGTCATCCCACACGTCGCTGTGGGTGATCTCCGCGACGATGGGCAGCTGGCGGGCGGCCACGGTCGCCTCCTTGCGCAGATCCCGGAAACCCCACTCGTTGACGTCGATGTTGTACGAGAAGCGCGAGATCAGGGTGCCCTGGCAGACGTCGGGGTCGCCGGTCTCGTCGATCGCCTGCTGGGCGCGCCGGTACAGGTCGGCACGCACCCATCGCGGGATGCGTTCGCGGTGTCCCGGATACACGAAATCGAAGAGGTGCACCTGGCCGAGCAGCAGCCGCCAGTCGTCGCGCACGCGCTCGAGCAGTCGCCGCCAGTCCAGCTCATTGCCGCGGCACAGGATGAGGTGCAGGATGTCGGCGACGTCCGAGCGGTGGCGCTCGGAGACGAAGAGCCGATGCCAGAGCATCTCCTCCGGGGGCGCGACGCGCACGGCCTCGCCCGCGAGGATGCCGGCGCGCGAGTGCCGGTACCAGGCCGCATCGATGAAGCTGAGGCCGTTCCCGGTGCCGAAGATCAGGTCGATCTGCTTTTCGTCGCGGAACGCCTTGGCGATCCAGTGCGCCTGGGCCAGGCTTACGGTGAAGCCGTCCTGCTTCAGGACCCGCGCGGCCGCGACCACGTCGCCGGGCTCGACGAACAGGTCCAGGTCCTTGGTCTTCCGGTAGATGCCCGTGTACTCGTAGATCGCGTAGAGGCCACTGACGACGTAGGGGATGGCGTTGCGGTTGAGCACCTGGAGCGCGCGCCGGTAGACCACCCGCTCGTCTTCGGGAATCCAGAACTCGCCGTGGGTGAGCGACTTCTGCTCCTCGCCGCTGAGCGACGCCATTTCCGGTGTCGGGGTCCGTTTCGGCTTCGACGCTGCCATGGCCCTGCGGTGGATGGAGCAGACCGGGTTGCGAACCAGGCCGGGAAATGGCAAGGATCGGGCCGCTACCCGGTACGCGGAACGGGCGTTAGCTTCGTCGCATGTTCGACGATTGGAAACGGGCGTGGCGCGAGGCCGTCGCGAATTTCCAGCGCGAGCTTGGCGCCGAGGAGGACGGCACGAGCGGGCACTATCAGTCGCTGCGCCGCGAGCTGGCGACGGCCCGCGGCGCGCTGCAGCGACTGGAATCCGAGATCGAGACGGTCGGTCGCAACGCCGCCGCGGAGCGCGAGTCGGAGCAGGTGTGTCGGCGTCGCGAAGGCATGGCCACGGCCATCGGGGACGTAGAGACCGCACGCATCGCGGCCGAGTACGCCGCGCGTCACGCGGAGCGCGCTGCGGTGCTGGAGCGGAAGGTCGAGGTGCTGGGCGCGGAGCGGACGCTGCTCGTGCGTGACCTGGAGGTGATGGCCGCGGCCGTCGCGGAGGCGGCCCCGTCCGTGACCGACGCCGGCCCGGGCGGCCTGCTCGATGATGACGAAGCGCGCGAGTGGGAGCGGCGGCGGCTGGACCGGCTGCAGCGCGAGCGGGATGCGGATGCGCGGCTCGAGGAGCTGAAGCGGCGAATGCGCAGCTAGACCCGGCGCGAGGAGCTGAAGCGGCGAATGCGCAGGCGACCCAGCTCGAGGAGCTGAAGCGGCGAATGCGCAGGCAACCCGGCTCGAGGAGCTGAAGCGGCGAATGCGCAGCGAGAGCCCGGCGCCACGAGCCGGCAGCGGGACTGGTGAAAGAGCGGCGGTGTGTCTTCGGGCGCGCCGCCGCTTTCGTGCGTCAGGGCAGCAGCGGCAGCAGCGCCTCCGCGGCGACGAGCCGCTCCCGCAGCAGCTCGGCGATCGCATACAGTGGCCGCGAGGTGTCCGCGGGCTCGCCGGGCGCGACCTGCTCACCGGAGGTGAACGTGCCGGGCTGGGGCGCCGCCACCACGTACGCGAGCACGATGCTGGCCGAATCGCCCGGCGCCAGCCGGATCGGTCCGGCCGCGGCCAGAATTCGTGAATCGTGCGGCGCGGGGGGCAGGTAGCCGATCTGCGTGCCGGGGTGATCCGGACTGAACGATGAAGTACCACTCACCATGCCGAAGCCGCTCGTCTGGCCGAGCGTACCGGCCACCCAGTCCCGCTGCCGCTCCCACGCATTGAGCACGATCCCGGCGCCGGCAGGCACGCGCAGCACGCGCAGCCCGACGAGCCCCGGCGCCGCCGGCGCCGCGCCGAAGGCGGGCTCGCTGAAGGCGGCGTCGTAGGTGAACACCGCGTCCAGGTCCGGGTCGTAGCTGACCCAGTCATCGTCGGCATTGCCAATGTCGGGGTCGAGTCCGAGCCCGATGTAGGCGTCCTCCCAGGTGATGCCGGCGCTGCCCGGTCCGCCGTCCACGGTCGCGTACAGGGGCAGTGCGCTGATGTTGTGATACCACAGCTCGATCAGCACCACGCCCGGCACCGCATCGGATGCGATCACGTACTGGCGCACCTCGATACCGCGCGGCACCGCCACGCCCTGGTCGTCGATCGGTGGCACGATCCAGGTGGGCTGCGCGACGCGCAGCGTGCCGCCGCTCGCGCTGATCGCCGGGGCGGGACGGCCGGCGAGGTAGCGGTGGTCGTAGGCGCCCAGGGCGACGACTGCGCCGCCGACCCGGGCCGCGAACAGCGGGATGCCCGCGGCGTTGTAGGCATCGGTTCCGTTCGGCGGCCAGACCACTCCCGGGTTGCTGCCGCTGCCGGTCAGCAGCGCACCAATCGAGCTGGTCGCGAACTGGAGCTCGGCGGCGGTGTGGAACGTCGTGAAGCCGCTGCACGCCGTGCTCACGGCCTGCGCGCACCGGGCCATGAGCGGGCCGTGCACCTCGGTCACCTGGTCGGCAAGCACGAGCACCCGCGCGGTGTAGCGGTACGTGCTGCCGGCTGCCTCCAGCTCCACGCGCACGTCCCGCACGCTGCTCAGGTCGAAGACCGTATCGGGTGTGAGCTGCCCGGTATCCTGACCGTCGATGAAGATGCGTCCGCCCTGGGGATCGGAGCTGACGAACAGCCGGCCCGTACCCAGCGGCGCATCCGGCTCCCGGCAGGCGCCGAGCGCCGTCACCGCCAGCAGCGCGACCAACAGCTTGGCTCTCATGGATGATTCAAGGTCCGGGGGGGCGGGGGCCGGCGCGCCCATCCCGGAACCCGCCGGCCCCCGGGTTCGCAACGCCCTGCCTAGTGCTCGGCGGGGCGGCTCCGCGCCGTCCAGTCCATGACGACCTGCGCGCAGCGCGCGGCGTCCAGGGCCAGCTCCAGCTCGTTGACCAGGTAGCGGGTGCGTCGCTGCCGCTCATCCTCGGTCAGGCCTTCGCGCTCCAGCTCTGCCACCGTCTCGATCGCGCGGGACGCGCGTCTGACCGCCTCCCAGAGCTGCTGCCGGTCGAGCGAATCGTCACAACCCTGCATCCGGGCGTCGGCCGTGCGGTCGATCTCCTGCGCGATCGAGCGAATCTGATCCTTCGCGAGCATGGACCCTCCGCTGTCTTGAAGGCAGCGCGCTCCGTATGCGGTGCGCACACGGAGCGCTCGAGAATTTCGTGCCGGTCGGCCGGCCGCGACCGCCCGGGCTGCCGCCCGGGCGCCGCTCCCGGCCCGTTCCTTAATGGACCCCACCCATCATACGCCGAACCGGCTTCACGAACAGGGCCAGCAGGATGCCGAACCCGATCGCGACCAGCCCGACGATCTGGAAGATCTCGACCGCCAAAGCCGCACTGATCTCGCCGCTGCCCTCTCCGACGCCCATGGCGCCGGCCATCTGCCCGGCGATCAGGTTGCCGAGCGCCGTGGCCATGAACCAGATGCCCATCATCTGCCCGACCATCCGGTGCGGCGCCAGCTTGGTAACGGTGCTGAGCCCGACCGGGCTCAGGAACAACTCGGCGCAGGTATGCAGGAAGTAGGTGCCGATCAGCCACATCGGGCTGATCCGGTCGCCGCCCAGCGCGCCCTGCACGCCCAGGAACATCACCATGAAGCCCAGCCCCATGAGCACCAGGCCGATCGAGAACTTGCCCGGGCTGGACGGATTCGCCCGCCGGTTGTTCAGCCAGACCCAGAACCAGGCGAACACCGGCGCCAGCGCGATGATCAGCAGCGGATTGATCGACTGCAGCCAGCTCGCCGGCGCCGGCCAGCCGAAGATGTCGAGGTTCGTCAGCTGCTCGGCCACCAGGTTGAACGACGTCGCCGCCTGGTCGAAGCCCGACCAGAACACCGCCGCGGCCAGGAACAGCACGCCGATCGCCGCCACTCGCCCCTTCTCCTCGCGCGTCAGACCGCCGGCGAGCAGCACGACCCCGAAGTACAGCAGCGTCAGCGAGACCACGATGTAGGTCGTGTACTGCGCAATCTGCTCGACCGTGAAGCCGAGCAGCCAGATCGTCACCCCGAGGGCCAGCGCCGCGCCCAGCCCGATCACCAGGTTGCGCACGTTGCGCGCGCGCGTCGCCTCATCCTTCACATCGAGCTCGAGCCCGGCCGAGCCGAGGTGCTTCGCGCCCAGCGTGTACTGGATCAGCCCGAGCACCATGCCGATGCCCGCCACCGCGAACCCCGCGCGCCAGTCCCAGCGCTGGCCGATCGTCCCGGCCACGAGCGGTGACAGGAACGCGCCGATGTTGATGCCCATGTAGAAGATCGAGAACCCGGCATCGCGGCGGGCGCCGCCCTCGGGATACAGCTCGCCCACCATGGTGCTCACGTTGGGCTTGAGCAGCCCGGTGCCGAGAATGATCAGGAGCAGGCCCAGGTAGAACGTCGTCTCGCCGCGCACCGCCAGCGAGAAATTGCCCAGCGCGATCAGGATGCCGCCGTACAGTACCGCCTTGCGCTGTCCCAGGATGTGATCCGCGACCCAGCCGCCCGGCAGTGCCATCATGTACACGAACCCGATCGCCAGCCCGTAGATCGCTCCTGCTCGCGCGGTATCGAAGCCCAGTCCGGGATTCGTGCCCGTCGCCGCGGCCGTCATGAACAGGATGAGCAGCGCGCGCATTCCGTAGTAGCTGAAACGCTCCCACATCTCGGTGAAGAAGAGCGTCGAGAGGCCGCGTGGATGTCCGAAGAAGGATCGATCATCGGCGGCGAGTCCGGCGCCGCGGTGCGGGCCGCCCGCGACCACGGTCGCGGCCTCGGACGCGAACTCCCCGGTCGGATCTTTTGGCATCGAGTGCGTTCCTGCTGCAGTGTCCGGCTCCGCGGGCCACACGCGACCCGGGCGAAGAGTCTGACAACCTTACCCTTCGCCTCTGGCGCCCGCCACCCTGTTGCCCGCGCGCTCCGCGCGGCGCCGGGTCAACCCAGCTACCGCGCCCGCCCCCCGCAGGTTCCCGCCACCCGATCCGGAGCCGGGTTACGCGCCGGCCACTCGCGACCCGCGCGCTCGGTACGCCGCACTCCGCGCCCTTGCTGCCCCCTGGGCAGACGATCACTTTCGGGCCTCCACCACCGGGCGGGATCATGGATGAGAACGTGAGGGACCAGCTGCGACGCGCGCTGCTCACGCGTCGGCTCCGGGACGAGGATCTCGAGCGCGTGGCCGCGTGCTGCCGCGTGCTCGGCTACCTGCCCGGCGCATACATCTTTCACGAGAGCCAGCCGCGCCGGTTCTGGGGCTTCGTGCTGCGCGGCCGGATCGAGCTGCAGAAGGGCCCGCGCGCCCGCCCGCGCGTGACCGCCGTGCTCGGCCCGGGCGACAGCTTCGGGGAGGGCTCGCTGCTCGATGACTACCCGCACAGCGCCTCGGCGCAGGTCATCGAGCCCACCGAGATCCTGGAGCTGCCGCGCGAGGCCGTGCAGCAGCTCGCGAGCGAGGCGCCGGAGCTGTACACACGACTGGTCACGGCCGCCGCCCAGCTCATTGCCGACCGCGTGCGCACGCCCAGTACGCGGGGCCTGGCCGAGACCTACGTCACCGGCGAGGTCCGCCGCGAGAAGGATCTGCTCGGCGAGCGCGATGTGCCGATCGGCCACTACTTCGGCATTCAGACGGTGCGGGCCGTCGAGAACTTCCCGATCACGGGCATCGCCATTGCGCAGTACCCGCTGCTGGTGCGAGCCCTGGCGGCCGTAAAGGAAGCGTCCGCGCTCGCCAACTTCGAGCTCGGGCTGCTCGACGACCGCATTGCGGGAGCGATCGTGCGGGCCTGCGAGGAGATCCGCACCGGCAACCTGCACACCGAGTTCGTGGTCGACGTGATCCAGGGGGGCGCGGGCACGTCCACGAACATGAACGCGAACGAGGTGATCGCGAACCGGGCGCTGGAGCTGCTCGGCGAGGCGCGCGGCCGCTACCACGTGGTGCACCCGAACAATCACGTCAACCTCTCGCAGTCCACGAACGATGTGTACCCGACGTCGATCCGGATCGCCTCGCTCTGGGCGCTCCAGGATCTCGGCCAGGGGCTTGCCGAGCTGCGCGATGCATTTCTCGAGAAGAGCCGCGAGTTCGCCGACATCGTGAAGCTGGGGCGGACGCAGCTGCAGGACGCGGTGCCCATGACGCTCGGCCAGGAATTCCACGCATACGGTGTCACCATCGGCGAGGACGTCGATCGTCTGCGCGAAGTGCGCACGCTGCTGCGCGAGATCAACATGGGCGCGACCGCGATCGGCACCGGGATCAACACCGATCCGCGCTACGCGCCGCTCGTGCGCGAGAAACTGAGCCGAATCACCGGCCAGGACCTGGTCACCAGCCCCGACCTGGTCGAGGCGACGCAGGACACCGGGGTGTTCGTCACTGTGTCCAGCGTGCTCAAGCGCGTCGCCGTCAAGCTGTCCAAGATCTGTAACGACCTGCGGCTGCTCTCGAGCGGACCGCGCGCGGGCCTGGCCGAGATCAACCTGCCGCCCATGCAACCGGGCTCCAGCATCATGCCCGGCAAGGTCAACCCGGTGATCCCGGAGGTCGTCAACCAGGTCTGATTCCAAGTCATCGGCAACGACCTCACCGTGACGCTCGCCGCCGAGGCCGGCCAGCTCCAGCTCAACGTGTTCGAGCCTGTCATGGCCTTCAACCTGTTCCAGTCGGTCGACATGCTGACGCAGGCGACGATCGTGCTCCGCGAGCGCTGTGTCGTCGGCATCACTGCCAACCGCGAGCGGCTCCGCGCGCTGCTCGAGCGCAGCATCGGTACCGTCACCGCCCTCGTGCCCCACATCGGATACGAGCGCGCGAGCGCGCTCGCGCAGGAGGCGCTCGAGAGCGGACGCGGCGTCTACGAGCTGGTACTCGAGAAGGGCTGGCTCAGCCGCGCGGAGCTCGATGACATCCTGTCCCCGGACGCCATGACGCGGCCGCGCCCGATGCCGGTGCTGCGCGGCAAGGAGAGCGATCTCGAGGGCTAGCGCTAGGGCGAGGCGGGGAGCGGGAGGGTGAACGTGAAGGTGCTGCCCTTGCCGGGGCGGCTCTGCACTTCGATGCTGCCGCCCAGCGCGGCGGCGAGCTGACGGCACAGGGCCAGGCCGAGCCCGGTACCGCCGTACAGCCGGGTCGAGGAACCGTCCACCTGGCGGAACTCGTCGAACACGCTCTCGTGCAGCTCGGGCCGTATCCCGATTCCGGTATCGCGCACCGTCCACGCGATCGCGGGGCGCCCCGCGACCCGTGCCTCGCTCACCGCGACCCGCACCGACCCGCTCTTCGTGAACTTGAACGCGTTCGAGATCAGGTTCTCGAGCACCTTGGTGATCTTCTCGGCATCGGCCGTGATGGGCATCCGCTCGGCCTCCGGCTCGATGCTGAACTCGACGGGCGGCGCCGGCGCTCCGGCCAGCTCCGCGGCATGGCGCGCGAGCAGCACGGCGTCGCACGGCTCGGGGACGACCGGCGTACGACCGAGCTTGAGCTGGGTGAGCTGGAGCAGATCGTTGATCAGGTGGAGCAGCACGGTGGCGGCGGCATCGACGCGATCGACCAGCGTGCGCTGGCGCGGCTCGAGGGTTCCTGCCTCCCCGCCGCGCAGCAGGTCGGCATACCCGAGGATCGACGTCAGCGGAGTCCGCAGCTCGTGGCTGATGTTGGCCAGGAACTCCTCGCGGAGCCGATGCGTGTCGGTCGCCGCGGTGACCGAGCGCTGCAGCGCCGCCAGCTCGGCGCGCATGCGCTCGTTCTCGGCGCGCAGCTCCTCCACGCGTGCGGCGCGCCGGGTCGCGAGCGCGAGCTGATCGGCGGCGAGACGCAGCAGGTGGCGTTCGTCGTCCCCGAAGCGGCGCGGCGCATCGAAGTAGAACGTGAGCGCGCCGCTGGCGTGCTCGGGCGTGCCGAGCGGCAGCGAGATGAGGGAAACGAAGCCGAGCTCGCGCGCCGGGTCCCACCATTCGCGCAGCGCCGGCTCGGCGAACACGTCCTCGACCTCGACGGGGGTCCGCCGGGCCACCGCCTCGCCGGTCGGGCCCCGGCCGACCCGGATCCGGAGCTGCCCGAGGAAGCGTGCCGAGGACTGCGGCCAGTTCTGGGCGCAGGCCAGCTTGAGCAGCGTGGGGTCGCCCGGGTCGCGGAGGAAGACCGAGGCGAAGGCGGCGTGGACCAGGGGAGTGAGCCGCGCGAGCGCGAGCCGGAACACCTCCACGGGCGTGCTCGCCTTCAGGAAGGCGTGCGCGATCTCCCGCGCGACGTCCAGCTCCCGCTGCCGCCGGAGCGCCTTGCCGTCGCTGATTTCGGTGCCCGGCCGGGCGGGTCCATCTGGCTCGATGGCGGGCCTTCCCTCGTCTTGACGCTGCGCAGGACCCGGCCTACTCTAAGGCCGGCGCCCGCCCTGTCGATCCCGGAGCGGGCGCCGCGCGGGAAGTTGTTCGCGCCGCGACACGCGCGCAAGTGCATGTGAGAACGTGGCGCCGCGGCCAGGGTTCGCAGGGCTGGCGGCGCTTTTTTTCTTCTGCAGGTTCGTGGCCGGGACGCAGCCGCACGATCTCCGGCGACGCCACACGGTTCAACATTCGAGGAGCGACCATGAACAAGTCCGATATGGTGCAGGAGCTTGCCAACAAGACGGGGCTCAGCAAGGCGGACGCGACGCGCGCGGTCGAAGCGGTGTTCGATCCTGAGGGAGGCCTGATCGCGGAGGCGCTGCGCAAGGGCGACCGTGTGCAGATCACGGGCTTCGGCACCTTCGAGGCGAAGGAGCGGAAGGCACGTAC
The DNA here is from genome assembly GCA_035461105.1 of Longimicrobiales bacterium. Classification (GTDB taxonomy): domain Bacteria; phylum Gemmatimonadota; class Gemmatimonadetes; order Longimicrobiales; family RSA9; genus VEPF01. Next base: position 33,032 of record DATHVV010000087.1, read on the forward strand.
CGGGCGCAACCCGCGCACCGGCACGGAGATCCGCATTGGTCCCACGACCAGCGCGAGCTTCCGCCCGGGCAAGGCGCTCAAGGACGCGGTAAAGCCGGCTTAGCCGTCATCTTCGATGCGCGAAGGCCCGGCGAGCTGCTGCTCACCGGGCCTTCGTTTTCGCGCGACGCGCGTTCAGCCGTCGCGCTCGCGTGGTACTCGCCGGCGCGGCGGTCCCGCGGGCCGGCGCGCCGGTGACGGGGCTCCCTTCCGATCGTAGTCGACGCGCACGCTGCGCCCGCGCACGGTGGTGCCGTTGAGCGCGCGGATGACGCGGTCCGCGACCGCAGCCTCGATCTCGACCACCGAGAACGTCTCGCGTATGTCGATCTTGCCGATCTGATCGCCCTTGACCCCGGCCTCGTTCGTGATCGCGCCCACCAGGTCGGCCGGGCGGATGTTGTCCTTCGAGCCCAGACTGATGAAGAGGCGGGCCGCCCCTGCGGTTACGGTCGCGGGCGGCGCCGCACCGGCCGGCGCCGCGGGCCGCGCCGCGGCAGCCGGGGTGCGTCGCCGCAGCAGGGCGCTCAGCGCGGCCGCCACCTCCGCGGCACTGAACTCCTGGAAGAGCGGATCGAGCACGGCGAGCTGGGCGTCGATGTCTTCGCCGTGGATCGCCTGCTTGACGGTACGCCGATACTCCGCGAGCGCATCCGTGGCGTGCGGCTCGACCCGCTCCGCCTCCAGCGCGAACCCCGCCTCCGCCGCGATGCGGCGCAGGTGCGGCATCTCGCGCGGCGCCGCGAGCACGACCCCGCCATTACGATGCAGCGCGCGCAGCATCTCCGCGTCGAATGGCACATCGTAGCTCACGCTCGCCCCGGTCGCGGGCGCATTCGGCGCGGCCTCGACCCGCACACCCTCGGCCGCGTCAGCGGTATCGAATCCGCGCAACGCCAGCGCCGCGCGCAGCAGCGCGGCACCCGCCTCGCCGCGCGTGACCACAACCGGCCGGGCTTCCGTGCGTCCGTCGAGCAGGCGCACCAGGATCTCTTCCTTGTGCTCGTCCGGTGCGATCGCGAACGAGATGACTCCCGTGATGGCCGGGCCGCTGCTCCGTTCCCGGGCATCGGCCGGCCGCGCCGGAATCACCAGGGCGCGGCGGACGTGGGCTTCGAGGTAGTGGTCGATGGACTCGGTGATCTCCGCCGCGGTGACGACGCGCTGCGCATCGCGCGGCAGCAGCGCCGTGAGCGTGTCCACCGCATCGCTGCCCCCCAGCTTGTGCATGACGTCGAACTCGGTGATGATCGCGGCGACGAGCGCATCCAGCTTGAGCGTGGAGTGCTCGACGGCGTCCAGTGCGGCGGCGGGCGTCGTGATCAGCACGTCGGCGGGCGCGTGCCGGTTCCAGCCGCCGCCGAGCGCCCGGATGCGCAGCCCGGCGCCGGAGCCGAAGCGCGCGAGCGCGTGCGCCAGCCGGGTGGCGCGCTCCTCGGTAGGCGCCAGCACCAGGGCACGCGGGTCGCCGGTCGCCGGCTCCTGCAGCAGTCGCTCGAACAGCGGCAGTCCCCACGCGGCGGTGACGCCCGCGCCCGACGAGGCGTGCAGCACGGCGTTTCCGCCGCGACGCAGCACCGGCATGGCCGCCGCCTGTATGGGTGTGGCTTCGACGATGCCGGCAGCCTCGGCGGCCGCCGCCAGGTCCTCCCGGATGCCCAGCTCGGCGAGGCTCTGCGCCACGCTCACCTCGAGAGACCGCCGGGCAGCACGGCGCGACTCTCGCGCCGATCGCCCGGCTGGTAAGGCAGCAGCGTCATGTAGTACTGCACGTCCATGTCGAGCCTCGAGGTGCGCAGCTGATCGGTGGCGGCGTGCACCACGGTGTCCATGCCGTGCCGGTGCGCCGCGATGGTCACGGTGCCGTCGCCGCCGGTGAGCTTGATGGAATGCGCATCGTCGCCCACCTGCTGCAGCGGCATGCGCGTGGTCAGGACTTCGATCGCCAGCGCCAGGCATTCCTTCACCGGCGCGGCGGTGATCCGCTCGTAGGTCATGATTCCTGCTCCAGCCAGGCCATCAGCTCCTCGTATTCCAGCGCTCCAGTGTGGAGACGCGGCCGGGAGCCGGTCTCATCGATGTATGCCGGGATCGCGTTCACACCCAGCGCCGCCGCGTGGCTTCGGGTCTCGCGCACCGCGTCGCTGTACTGGTCTATGTCCAGCTCGACCTTCGCGGCGGTCGGATCCAGACCCATCCGGGCGGCCAGCTCCGCGAGCACGTCGATCCTCCCGATGTCGCGGCCTTCCACGAAGTACGCGTGAAAGAGCGCTTCGTGGGCCTGGTCCGCCCGACCCTCGCGGGCGGCGTACAGGGCGAGCTCGTGCGCCTTGCGGGTACGCGGCCAGGCCGCCGGCGGTCGGACCTCGACGCCGAGTCGCGCCGCGTTCGGTGCGATCACCGCGTCCCACAGCCGACGCTCGCGCGGACCGTCGGAGGGCGGCATCGGCAGCGGTGCCGGCCACAGCTCGTAGGGCCGCAGGGTGACCACGACGCCCGCGCTCGCGGCCCGTCGCAGCACGACCCAGGCGAGATAGCAGACTGGGGAGACGTAGTCGCTGTAGACCGCTACCCGCCGCTCCGCCATTCCCGGTCCTCCGCCGCGAGTAATCTCGTGCCCGCTTCCACGGGTTGCAACCGACGAGCCGTGCGATCGACGGCGGCCGGCACGGGGCCCGAACCGGCCCCAGCTTGTATCTGCCCCCGGGTCGGGGGCATATTGGCGCGTCCTCACGACTCCAACCGTCGACAGCATGCTACTCAGCCGCAACATCGCCGAGCTCGAGGGCTCGGCCACGCTCGCCGTGAGCGCACTCTGCAAGCAGCTGCGTGCGCAGGGCCGCGAAGTGATCGACCTGAGCGCCGGCGAGCCCGATTTCCGCACCCCGACGTTCGCGGTGCAGGCAGGCATCGCCGCCCTGGAGCAGGGCTTCACGCAGTACGCACCGGTCGCCGGTGTGCCAGCATTGCGCGCGGCCATCGCCGCCCGGCTCTCGGCTCGGGCCGGGCGCGCGCTGGATCCGGCCGGCGTGGTGGTCAGCGTGGGCGCGAAGCAGGCGCTCTTCAATGCCTGCTTCGCGCTTTTCGGACCGGGCGACGAGGTGCTGGTGCCGACGCCGTACTGGACCAGCTACCCGGAGATGGTGAAGCTCGCCCGGGCCACGCCGGTGTTCGTGCCGGCGGCGGATGACGCGGGATTCAAGGTCACGACCGCCGACCTGGCGGCCGCGGCGACGCCCCGGACCCGCGGGCTGCTGCTCAACTCGCCGGGCAACCCGAGCGGTGCCGTGTACACGCGTGCCGAGCTGCAGGCGCTCCTGGCCTGGGCGGCGGCGCGCGACCTGGTCGTGATCAGCGACGAGATCTACGGGCGCATCTGCTTCACCGCGCCCCACGCTCCCAGCGTCCTGGATCTGGACGCGGATCTGCTGCGCAACATCGTGCTGGTGGATGGAGTGTCGAAGGCGTTCGCCATGACCGGCTGGCGCATCGGCTTCTCCTGGTGTGCTCCCGCGATCGCGGCGCGCCTCAGCGACCTGCAGAGCCACATCACGTCGGGAGCCTGCACGCCCGCCCAGTACGGCGCGCTGGCCGCGTATCAGCGCGAGCCGCGCGTCGACGAGGCGGTGCACGCCATGGTGCGCCTCTTCCGCCGCCGTCGCGACCACGCGGTCGCCCGACTCCGCGAGCTGCTCGGTCCGATCGCACCGGCCCCGCCCGATGGCGCCTTCTTCCTCTTCCTCCGGGTGGATTCCTTCTACCACGACGGCATGAACGACTCCACGGCGTTCTGCCAGTGGCTGCTGGAGCAGCAGGGCGTGGCGCTCGTCCCCGGGATCGCGTTCGGCGACGACCGCTGCGTTCGCCTCTCGTTCGCGGCCCCGGAGGCGGAGATCCTCGCGGCCATCGATCGCCTGGCGCGCGCCGCCGACGCGCTGGTCGGCACCGCCTGAGCCGCCCGAGCGGGCGCCCGGGAATGGCGCGGGACCCGCCGCTTCCGAACCGCGCAACCTCTTGACGGAGCGCACGATGAGCAGTTTCGACGCCGAAACGCCCGCCCCGCCTGCATCACGGTGGGAGGATTACATCGATGTCTATTTCTCGCCCTCGGAGCTCTTCGCACGACGAGCGCACGACCGGGCGCTGCCCGCCCTGGTCACACTGATCGCGCTCGGCGCGATCGCGTATTACGTCCTGTTCCCCGCCAACGGCATCATCATGCGCGCCAGCATGCCGCCCGAGGCCGCAGTGCCCGAGGCGCAGCGCTTCATCACGGTGATGGCTTACCTCGGCGGGATCATGGTCGCGATTACCCACCTGGTGGCCGTGCTCTGGGCGGCGCTCCTGCTCTGGGGCATCGCGCACGGCGTGGAACTGCGTCCGTCGTTCAGACAGGCGCTGCTGATCGCGGCGTATGCCGGCTTCATCTACCTGCTGGCCCAGATCGCGGGCGGCGTGCTCGCCATGATCTATGGGGAGGGCCTGTCGCCCATGCGTGACCTCTCCTTCGGCGTCTCACGCTTCGTCGATCCGGAATCGCTGCCGCGCGCGCTCCCGCCGCTGCTCCGCAGAATCGATCTGTTCGTGATCTGGCAGGCTGTCGTCTGGGCGATCGGGGTCCGTGTGATACTGCATGCATCCACCGCGCAGGCGGCCATCACGGCGGTCGGCGCATGGCTGCTGTTCGCGCTGCCCAGCGTCATTGGCGCTGCCCTGGGTATTGGCCAGCCCCCGACCGGCTGAACGCCTCAGGACGCGCCGCCCCTCAGAAGCCGGCGGTGCGCAGCGCCTCCCGGGTGCGCGGCAGGTAGCTGCTCCCGAAGAGGTTGATGTGGACCAGGAGGTAGTAGAGCTGGTAGATGGCGCGCCGGCGCGGCCACCCGGGCAGGAGCGGCCAGGCTTC
>DATHVV010000088.1:0-21972 GCA_035461105.1 Longimicrobiales bacterium
TCGAAGGTGCGCACGAAGGCGGCCGCGGCCCGCTCGTCGCCGGTGCCGAACGTATCCACCTTGACCGAGACCGGCTGGGCGACGCCGATCGCGTAGGAGACCTGGATCTCGGCACGCCGCGCAAGGCCCTCGAGCACCGCCTGGCGGGCCACGTAACGGCAGAAATAGGCGCCGCTGCGATCGACCTTCGAGGGGTCCTTGCCGCTGAACGCGCCGCCGCCGTGGCGGCCCATCCCGCCGTAGGTGTCGACGATGATCTTCCGACCGGTGACGCCCGCATCCGCGGACGGGCCGCCCTGCACGAAGCTGCCCGAGGGATTCACGATCAGGTGGATGTCGCCGTGCGCCCACGAGCCGAGCGCCTCCGGGAGCACCCGCTCGCGCACGTAGTCGCGGATCTGCTCCTGGGATACGTCACGGGCGTGCATCGTTGAGACCAGCACGTCGGTGACCTGCTCCGGGCCGTCGTCGCCGTAGCGCACGGAAACCTGCGTCTTCGAGTCGGGGCGGAGGAACGGCACGAGAACGCCGTGGCGGTGCCGGGCCATGACGGCGGCGAGGCGGTGCGCGAGCAGGATCGGCAGGGGCATGAGCTCGGGCGTCTCGTCGGTCGCGTAACCGAACATGATGCCCTGGTCGCCGGCACCCTGCTCCAGTGCGGCCGCACCGATGCGGCGCACGCCCAGCGCGATCTCGGCCGCCTGCTGCGACAGGAACGTGGTGATCTCGATACGGTCGGCGCAGAACGGCTCGCCCTCATCGGTATAGCCGATCTCCGTCACGGCCCGGCGCGCCACGGCGGCCGGATCGACGGTGGCCTGCGAGGTGATCTCGCCGGCGAGAACCATGTGGTTCTCCTTGACGAGCACCTCGCAGGCCACGCGGGCGTGCGGGTCCTGCTCGAGGTGCGCGTCCAGGATCGAGTCGGCCACGTAGTCGGCGACCTTGTCGGGATGGCCCTCGGAGACGCTCTCGGAAGTAAAAACCCACGTGGGCGACGAGCTGTCGGGCGAGATCATGCGCCTGTCCTCATGTGTGCTGGTACGCCGTCGGCGACCACGGATGCAGCAAGAGCCCGCGATCGTACCCCGTCGCAGGCTCTACATCCCCGCGACTTAGACGGATTGCTTGAACCCGGACGCGGCCCGTCAAGTCGGGGAAATCGCCGCGCCTGAGCTGAGAATAGAGGAGATCGCGAAGCCGGTCAAGGCAGGCACCCGCGCGGCCGCGGCCGCCCGTGCCCGCCTAGCCGGCGCGGCCGCTCGTGCCCGCTTAGCCGGCGACCGCCACGTCATCCCCGGGAAGAGCCCGGGCCGCCGGTCCGTGCGCGGGCAGGTAAGCCGCCTCGACGTAGTCCTGCACCATGCGGTGCGTGTTGAAGAACGGCACCAGCTGCCGCAGCGTCGCCCGCACCCGCTCGCACCAGCGCATGGGTATGTCGCGGCCGTCACGCTCGTAGAAGACGGGGATCACGTCCTCCTCGAGCAGGCGGAACAGGGCATCGGCATCCTCGCGGTCCTGACCCTCAGCCGGGTGCTGCGGCGCCGCGATACTCCAGCCGGGCGGCTCGGGCAGACGGTTGTGCTCCTCCCACGCTTCGGCCCACCACCCGTCGGGGATGCTCAGGTTGAGTGCCCCGTTGGCGGCCGCCTTCATGCCGCTCGTGCCGCTCGCCTCGTACGGCTTGCGCGGCACGTTCAGCCACACGTCGGCGCCCGAGACCAGGAAGCGGGCCAGCTCGACGTCGTAGCCCTCCAGGAACACGAAGCGACGCCGCACCTGCGGATCCGCCGCGAACTCGTAGACCTGGCGCAGGAACTCCTTCCCCGGCTCGTCCTTCGGGTGGGCCTTGCCGGCGAAGACGAGCTGCACCGGGCGACGCTCGTCGGCGAGCAGGCGGCGCAACCGATCGGGCTGGGTGAGCAGCAACGTGGCGCGCTTGTAGGTCGCGAAGCGCCGGGCGAACACGATGGTGAGCGCATCGGGATCGAGCGCGCCCTCCGTCCAGTCGGCCGGCGCGCCGCGCCGCAGCAGCTGCGCTCGCAGCTCGCGCCGGGCCCGCTCCACGAGCGCGGTGCGCTGCGCCCGACGCGTCGCCCAGATCTCGTGCGCCATCATGTGCGCGACGCGCCGCCAGCGAACCTGGTCGACCTCGTCGCGCCATTCCGCGCCCAGGTGCCGGTGGTAGAGCGCCGCCATCGGCTCCGCCACCCACGTGGACAGGTGCACGCCGTTCGTGATGTGACCGATTGGGACGTCGCGCTCCTCCAGCCCGCTCCACACGCCTCGCCACATGCGCCGGCTCACGTCCCCGTGCAGCCGGCTCACGCCGTTACGACGGGCGGAAGCGCGCAAGGCGAGCAGCGTCATGTTGAACGGGTCGCTCTCGTCGGATGCGTCATGGCGGCCCAGCGCCAGGAACCGCTCCCACGTCTCGCCCATCTCCCACACGTAGCCGCCCAGGTAGCGCTCCACCAGCTCGGCCGAAAAGAAGTCGTGACCCGCCGGCACCGGCGTGTGCGTCGTAAACACAACCCGCTCCGCCATGCGCGCGAGCGCCGGCGTGAACGCGCCATGCTCGCCGTCGATCGCCTGCCGCACCCGCTCCACCGCCGCGAACGCGGCATGACCCTCGTTCAGATGGATCACGCCCGGCTCGATGCCCAGGGAGCGCAGCGCCCGCATGCCGCCGATCCCCAGCACGATCTCCTGCTGCAGACGGTGCTCGCTGTCGCCGCCGTACAGACGGTCCGTGATGCGGCGCTCCTCGGCGCCGTTCCCGGGTACGTCCGTGTCCAGCAGGTAGAGCGGCACGCGCCCCACGTCCGCGCGCCAGACGTAGGCGCGGGCATGGTGGTCGCGCAGCGGGAACTCGACCGCGAGCGGCCCTCCGGAAGCGTCGCGCAGCTGCGTGATCGGCAGCGCCTCGAAGTCCATGCGCGGGTACTCCTCGTGCTGACGGCCCGACGCATCCACCTGCTGCTCGAAGTAGCCTTCGCGGTAGAGCAAACCGACCGCGACCAGCGGCACGCCCAAGTCGCTCGCCGATTTCAGGTGATCCCCCGCCAGTACGCCGAGCCCGCCCGAGAAGATGTGCAGGCACTCCGTGATCGCGAACTCGGCCGAGAAGTACGCCACGCTCAGCCCGCTCCCGCCATGCTCCCGGGCGAACCACGCGGGCTGCGCCTCCAGGTACGTGCGCAGGTCGGCGGCCTGGGCGGCCGCCTCCGCGACCAGCGACGCGTCACGCGCCCGTTGCGCCAGCTCCGACGCACCCAGCTCCCCCAGCAGCCGCACCGGGTTGTGCTGCACCTCGCGCCACAGCTCGGGATCGAGGCGGGCGAAGAGGTCCCACGCGGGACGGTGCCAGGAGAAACGGAGGTTGCGTGAGAGGAACGCCAGGTTCTCGCGGAAACCGGTTACAGGCGGCTGCTTCGGCTCGGACATCATCATCTCGAGGGGTACGGGAACTGGCCGCGCCAGGGCGCAAAATGGGACACCTGGGATACCGGACGTCCCTGTCAGAGTTCCTGATGGTGCGGTTTTCCCGGGCCGAAGGCAAGCGGGGCGCCGGACGCCCGGGGCGTCGGCGGCCGGGACGGCCCGCGGGACCGGCGGGGCGGCGGCCCGGGGGAACCGCCCGGGCGCGCGGCTCAGTCGCCGGCGCCGACCGGCTCGGCCTCCGGTCGCGTCCGGACCGGCGCCGTCTCGGTGCGTCCGGTGATGAATACGAGCGCCCGCTCGGCGGCCGAATTGAAGATCACGTACGCGGACGGCACCACGAACAGCGTGAGCAGCATGGACACACTCATGCCGCCGACGACGGCGATCGCGAGCGGCTGCATCATCTCGGACCCCTTGCCGATGCCGAGGGCCAGCGGGAGCATGCCGAACGCCGTCGTGAGGGTCGTCATCAGGATGGGGCGGAGCCGGACGGCGCCGGCCTCGACGACGGCGCGCTCGCGGGACCAGCCGTGCTCGCGCCGCCCCTGTTCCGTGTACTCGACGAGCAGGATCGCGTTGTTGACGACGATGCCGGCGAGCAGGACGACGCCCAGCAGCACGGGCGCGCTCATGGGGGTCCGGGTGAGCCAGAGGACGATGCAGACGCCGATCAGGGAGAGCGGGATCGCCAGGATGATGACGAACGGATTGACGAAGCTCTCGTACTGGACGGCCAGGACGACGAACACGAGGAAGATCGCGAGGCCGACGACGATGGCGAGCTGCCGGTTGTTCTCGCGGATCGCCTCCTCCTCGCCGCCGTACACGAGCCCGTAGCCATCGGGGATGTCCATGCCTGCGAGTCGGGACCGGATCGAGTCGTTGACGGCGCTCACGGTGGTGAGATCGTCGTTCACGTCGCCGGTCAGGCGGAAAATGCGGTTCTGGTTCTCGCGCAGGATGCCGGTCGGCGCCATGGTGGTGTAGACGCGGGCGACGTCGCGGAGGTAAATCGGCTGGCCGCCGGTCCCGCCGGGGAAGAGGGCGACCGAGCCGACATCCTCGGGGGCGGTGAACTGTTCGCGCGGCAGACGGACGCGGAGGTCGTACTCCTGGGCGCCGGAGGTGAAGCGGGTGGCGACGGTGCCGTCGAGCGCGGTGCGCAGCGTCTGCCCGACGGTGGCCACGTTGAGGCCGAGGTACGAGGCGCGCTCGCGGTCGAGCTCGATGGCGAGCTGGGGCGTGGACTCGTCGGAGGACGGGTTCAGCTGCTCGAGTCCGGGAATGCCACGCGTGCGCACCATGATCTCCTCGCCGATGGAGCGCAGCACGGCCAGGTCGTCACCCTGGACGATGAGCGCGACGTCGGCGCCGGAGAAGTTCGTACGCAGCCCGCGGATGCTGGGCGGGCGGACGCCGACGCGGGCGCCGGGGAAGCCACGCGCATCGATCTGGGCCTGGAGCCGCTCGACCCACTGGCCGGCGCTCATGCCCCGGGTCTTCGCGTCGGCGAGCACGACCGAAATGCTGCCGCGCCCGGCGAGTTCGCTTGTGGAGGAGCCCCAGGCGAAGCCGCCGGCAGTCGCGAACTGGCTGATCACACCGGGCATGCCGCGCACCATCTCCTCGATCTCGAGCGTGAGCCGGTTCGTCTCCTCGGCGGACGAGCCGGGCGGCAGGGAGAGGAAGACGCTGACGTTGCCGTCATCGACCGGCGGCAGGAACTCGGTGCCGAGGCCGCGCACCAGGAACGATGCGCCGACCAGCGCGAGCACGGCGCCACCCAGCACGGCCCAGCGGAAGCGCACGGCGGACGGTGCGATACGCCGATAGAAGCCGCGCAGCCGGCCGATGGTCCGGTCGAACCCGACCAGCGGCTTCCAGCCGCCCAGTCCGCTCGTGAAGCGCACCTTGCCGAGCTGCGCCGCGAGCATGGGCACGACCGTGAGCGCGACGCCGAGCGAAGCCAGGATCGCAAACGAGATGGTGAGGATCAGCTCGCGGAAGATGAGTGCAGCGAGACCGCTGATGAGCAGGAACGGCACCACCGCGGCGAGATTGGTCATGGTCGCAGCGATGACCGGGTTGCGCACCTCATTGGCGCCTTCGTGCGCCGCCTCCTCGACGTCTTCGGTACCCTCTTCCTTTCGTCGGAATATGTTCTCGAGCATGACGATCGAGTTGTCGATCAGCATGCCGACGCCGAGCGCGAGGCCGCCCAGCGACATGATGTTGAGCGTCAGGCTGCCCGCGCCCATCATCATGAACGTGGCCAGGATCGCGATCGGGATGGCGAGCCCGATGATGAACGTCTTGCGCACCGACGCGAGGAACATGAACACGACCAGCATGGCCAGCCCCGCCCCGGCCAGCGCGGCGTTGCGCACGGAGTTGACGGAGGCGCGGATGAAGTCGGCCTGGTCGTTGATCACCTGGTAGCGGATGTCGCCCGGGATGAAGGCGGAGCGCTCCAGGTTCTCCAGCCGCGAGGAGACCTGCTCGGCGACGCTCACGGTGTTCGCGTTCGGCTGCTTGCGCACGGTCAGGCGCACCGCGGGCACGCCGTCGAGCCGTGCCCAGAGGCGCTGCTCACGGTGCGTGTCGCGCACCTCGGCGACCTCGGTGAGCGGTACGCGACCGCCGCCCGGGACGGAGAGCAGCACGGCCTCGACGTCCTTGACGTCGCGGAACTTGCCGGCCGTCTTGCCGACCATCTCGCGAGTCGGCGAGGAGATGCGGCCGGCGGCGACGTCCTGGTTCGCGGCGCGGATCGCCTCGATGACCTGGGAGACGGTGAGCCCGTAGGAGCGCAGGCGCTCCTGGTCGAGCGTGACCTGGATCTCGCGGATGAGCCCGCCCGAGATGTCGACCGACGCGACGCCCTCGATGGTGAGCAGCTGCGGGCGCAGCCGGTACTCGACCCAGTCGCGCAACGAGACCAGGTCGCGGCCGCTGGATGAGAAGGCCATGTCGTAGATCGGCATCTGCGACGGGTCGAACTTGAAGATCGTGGGCGGGTCGGCCTCGTCGGGCATGGCCCCGCGCGCACGCTCCAGGTTCTTGGACGCGTCCTGCAGTGCGAAGTCGATGTCGGTGCCGTACTTGAAGCTCAGGTTGACGCCGACGCGCCCCTCCTGAACCTCGGTCTCGATGCGGACCAGGTTTTCGGTGGTGGCGAGCGCCGCCTCGAGCGGCCGGGCGACGGTCTCCTCGAGCACCTGCGGCTCGACGCCGCGGTTGGTGACGTTCGCACGGATGTTCGGGTAGACGATGCTGGGAAGCAGGTCGAGCGGCAGGCCGCGCAGGAAGAAGACACCGAGCACGAGCACGACGGACATCAGCATGAGCGTGCCGATCGGCCGCCGGATCGCGGTACTGGAGATGCCGCGGTGCTCGCGGTCGCGCTGCTTCATCGTGCGCCTCCGGTCTGGGGCCGGCCGGTGCCGGGCGGGGTGCCGGCGGTCTGGCCGGCCGAGTCCGTCATCAGCGCCGCCCGGCCCGCACCCACGCCGCGCACGCTCATACCGTCACGGAGCGAGTTGCTGCCCACGGTGACGATCTGCTCGCCCTCCTGCAGGCCGCTGCGGATCTCCACCTGGCCGAGCGAGGTGAGGCCGGTCTCGACGGTTCGCCGCACGGCCTTGTCATCATTCACCACGAACACCGCCTCGTTCCCCTGGGCGCCCACGATCGCGGACTGGGGCACGAGCAGCACGCCATCGTGGGTGGAGAGCGCGAAGGTGGCCCGCGCCAGGAAGCCCGGTCGCGCACTACGCGCACTGGCGTCGTCGAGCTGCACCTCGACCGGCACCAGCCGGGTGGTGGGGTCGCCGGACGGGAAGATGCGCCGGATGCGGCCGCGCAGCTGCCGGTCGCGGTAGGCGTCGAGCTGCACCAGCACGGGATCACCGACCTGCAGCTCGACCACATCGAGCTCCGAGACGCCCATGCGCACCACCAGCGCCGAGACATCGGCGAGGGCGAACAGGCGGGCGTTGTTCGCCACGATGTCGCCCGCCTCCACCATCTTCTCGGTGACCACGCCGGCAATCGGCGCGCGCACGGTCGCGAACCCGATGCGCGTGCGCAGCTGGTCGTACTGGGCGCGGGCCGCGGTGTACGCGGTGCGGTCCCGCTCGTACTCGGGGACGGTCATCACCTGGCGCTCGCGCAGCTGCTCGGCGCGCTCGTAGGCGGCCTTCGCGACCTGGAACGCGGCCTCGGCGGCGCTCAGCTGCGCGGCCAGCTCACGGTCGTCGATGCGGGCCATGGTGGCACCCGCGCGTACGACACTGCCTTCCTCGACGGCAACCTGGAGCACCGCCCCCGCCAGCTGGCTGTTCACGCCGACGGTGCGGATCGGCTCGATCACGCCGGAAACCGTGACGGTGCGCGCGATCGAGCCGCGTGCCACGGTGCCCAGCTCCACCGGCATGACGCGCGCGCCCCCGGCGCCACCCGTGCCGGGGCCGCCGCCCGGCCCCTGGGCCTGGGCCGGCTGCGCCGAATCGTTACCGCCGCACGCCATGATCAGGATGGTGCAAAGGGCGGGCGCGCCGAAGCGCAGCGCACGCGAAATGGACACGAGGTCACTCCTCATTGATCGTTCTTCCGAGTACGGCCTCGAGCTGGGCGATCGCGGTGCCGAGCGTCTGGCGCGAGGTCACGGCCGCGACCTCCGCGTCGGAGAGCGCGACCTGCGACGTCTGCAGCTCGATGATGGTCGCATGACCGAGACCGTACCGCTCCTCGATCACACGGAGGTCCTCGCGGGCCAGCTGCACCGCCCGGTCCGCGATCTGGACGCGCCGCTCCGCCGCGGCGATGTCGGCAACGCCGGACTCGACCAGCACGTGCGCCTGCAGCCGCAAATCCTGCTCGCGCGCTTCCGCGAGCCGCTCGGCCGCGCCCGCGCGCTGCAGGGCCGACTCGCGCTGGAAGTTGTTGAACACGGGTAGCGAGGCGGTCACGCGCATGCTCCAGCTGCGCTGGTTCGGCGGCCAGTCGAAGGAGAACCAGTCATACCCGCCGGAGAGGCGTACGGTCGGCAGGTAGGGCGTCCAGGCAGCCAGCCGCTCCGCGCGGCGGGCCCGGCTGGTGGACTCCGCCGCGCGCACCGCCGGTGAGGCGCGCGTGGCCTCGACGATCAGCTGCTCGGTCGGCGCGAGCGGCGGCGCGCTGTCGGGCAGCGCGGCGGGCGCCGCGGCCACCATCTGCTCGACGCCGATCTGGCGGCCCAGCTCGAGGCCGCTGCGGCGCAGGTCGGCCTCGACTTCCAGCAGCGCCAGCTCCGCATTGCCGAGCTCGAGCTCGGCACGGAGCACGTCGGAGCGCGTCACCGTGCCCAGCTCGAGCCGCGTGTTCGCGGCGGTGAGCTGCTGGCGGGCGCGCTCCAGGCGTTGCTCGCTCACGCGTACCAGGTCGGAGGCGGCCGCGGCCGCGTAGAAGAGCTGCGTCGTGCGCAGGATCGTGTTGTAGCGCTGCGATCGGAACTGGGCGTCAGCGGCGGCGAGGGATGCGCTGGTGCTGCGCAGGTTCGCGAAGCGGCGCCCGCCCGCGAAGATGTCCCAGCCGCCCTGCAGCTGCGCCGTGTAGCTCTCGGAGACCAGGCGCCCGGTCGCCTGGTCGAAGCGCTCGTTGCTGGAGTTCGCCCAGAACGTATTCAGGTTCAGGCTCGGCAGCAGCGCACCGCGCGCCACCAGCTGGTCCGCACGGGCGTTGCTGACCGCCACATCGGCGGCCACCGCGAGCGGGTCGCGCTCGACCGCCAGGCGGATCGCCTCCTCGAGCGTCACGGTGCGCGCCTGCTGGGCCGCCGTGCGGCCCGCGCTCAGCACCAGCGCCGCGAGCACCAGGAGCATGCGAGCGCCGGCATGTCGAAAATTCGGCATCATCAATCTTCGGGACAGAACGAAAAACGGCCCGACCCGGACCTCTCAGAGGAGAACCCCGGACCGGTTGCGATGTTAGTCCAGGAAGATAACGGCAGGTCCGGAAGGGGTCAGCCGGCGGTTTGGCGCACACGGCCAGCGGCGTGTAGCTTGGGACGACTGCACCTTCGAGGGGTGGTAGAGCGCATGTCGATCGGACGCAGCCCGGGACCGGCGGAGGCCCCCCCAGACGCGGCGGAGGCGACGACGTCGCCCATGGCTCGCCGGGCGTTCCTGGGCGCCGCCGGTGCCGGCCTGCTCACGGCCTGCGCCGGGCCGGAGACCGGGGCCGGCCCGGCGGTAGCCACGACGCGCACCGTGCAGTGGCGCCTCGCCTCCACCTTCCCGCGCGGGCTGGACGGGATCTGGGGCAGCGCGGAGCGGCTGGCCGCGAAGCTCGAGGCGTTGACCGACGGCCGCTTCCGGATCCGTCCCTATCCTGCCGGCGAGCTGGTACCGCCGTTCTCCGTGCTCGACGCCGCGCAGCAGGGCACCGTTCAGGTGGGGCACACCGCGGGTTACTACTACACCGGCAAGAACCCGGTGCTCGCGTTCGACACCGGCGTGCCGTTCGGCCTGACTTCCAGACAGCAGACGGCCTGGCTGATGGAGGGCGGCGGCCTCGACCTCATGCGCTCCGCCTACGCCGACTTCAACGTGGTCAACTTCCCGGCCGGCAACACGGGCGCGCAGATGGGCGGCTGGTTCAAGCGCGAGATCAGCACGCTCGCGGACCTGCGCGGGCTCAAGATGCGCATCCCGGGGATGGGCGGCGAGGTGATGAACCGCCTGGGCGTCACCGTGCAGGTGCTCGCGGGCGGCGACATCTACCCGGCGCTCGAGCGCGGCGCGATCGACGCCACCGAATGGGTCGGGCCGTACGACGATGAGAAGCTCGGCCTGCAGCGCGCCGCCCGCTTCTACTACTATCCGGGCTGGTGGGAGCCCGGCCCATCGATGTCGTTCCTGGTGAACCGGCAGGCGTGGGACGCGCTGCCGCAGGCGTACCAGACCGCGTTCGAGGTGGCCGCCGCCTGGGCCGCGCAGAGCACGCAGGCGGTATATGACGTGAAGAATCCGGAGGCGCTCGCGCGCCTGGTCGCCGGCGGCACCCAGCTGCGCCGCTTCTCGGACGCGATCATGGCTGCGGCCCGCACCCAGGCCGGCGACCTGCTCGCCCAGCAGGCCACGCGCGATGCCGCCGGCTACGGCCGGGTCTACCAGGCCTGGCGGAAGTTCCGCGCCGACTCGCAGCGCTGGTTCGCGACCGCCGAACAGGAGTATTCGTCGTTTGTCCTGAGGCAGACCTGAACGTGATGCTCACCGCGACCTGCGCGGAGTCGATGAACGTTGTAGTCCGTTCCTCGCCCTCGCCGTCGACCCTGTAATGCTCGCTCACATCCCCGACGGATTCCTCTCCGCTCCCGTGCTGCTCGGCACGGCGCTCACCAGCGCCGGCGCGCTGGCGGTGGCGGCGCGGCGCTCGCGCGCGGCGCTGGCGGAGCGGCAGGTGCCGCTGCTCGGGGCGATCACGGCGTTCGTCTTCGCCGCGCAGATGTTCAATTTCCCGATCGCCGCGGGCAGCAGTGCACACCTGCTGGGCGGTGTGCTGGTGGCCGCGCTCGCGGGGCCCTCGGTCGCGATGCTGGTGATCTTCTCGGTGGTGCTGGTGCAGGCGCTGCTCTTCCAGGACGGCGGCATCGCGGCGCTGGGTGCGAACACGCTCAACCTGGCGGTGCTCGGCGCGGGCGGCGGCTGGCTCGCGTACCGCTGGCTGCTCGCGCTGCTGGGCGCCCGGTTCCGGGTGGCGGCGGTTACGGTCGCCGCCTTCCTATCGGCGCTGCTCACGGGTCTGGGGGTCGCGCTCGAGCTGGGCTTCTCGCAGGTCGTGCCGGCGCGCACCGCGCTCCTGGTGGTGGGCGGCGCACACCTGCTGGTCGGCATTGGCGAGGCGGCGCTCACCGGCGCGATCCTGGCGCTGGTGTGGCGGGCGCGGCCCGAGCTCGCCGCGGCGCAACCCGTGCCGGGCCCGGCGGTGCGTGCCTGGACGCTCGGTCTCACGGCGACGTCGCTGCTGCTCGCGCTCGCGGCCGGGTCCCTCGCCTCGCGCCGTCCCGATGTGCTCGAGGCGGCCGCGTTCCGGTTCGGGCTGCGCGAGCGCGCGCTCCACGCCGCGCCGTTCGCGGGCTACGAGACCGTTCTCGGTTGGCCCTGGCTCGTCGCGCTCGCCGGCGTAGCCGCCGTCTTCCTGTGCGGCTGGCTGCTGCTGCGCGCGCTCGCCCGGCGCTGACGCGCGCTACGCCATGGGCTTTCACCACCTCGACCAGTACGCGCACTCGGCCGGTCCGCTGACCCGCACGCCGCCCGCGGCACGGGTACTCGCTACCGTGCTGCTCGCCGTGGGCGCGGCCCTGCTGCCACTCGGCGCATGGCTGCAGATGGTCGTGCTGGGCGGGCTCGTGCTCGCGCTCGCGCGCATCGGTCACGTGCCGCTCGCCACGCTGCTCGCGCGCAGCGCGCCGCCCCTGCTGTTGCTCGCACTCGCGTCGGCGGCGGTGCTGGTGCTCGCGCCGGGCCAGGTGATCGCCCGAGTCGGACCGCTCGCCGTCACCGACGCCGGCCTGGAACGCGTCGGCTCCGCGCTCGGGCGCGGCACGCCGGCGATCCTGGCGGGCGTGCTGCTCATCAGCACGACGCGTTTCCCGGACCTGGTCGAGGGATTGCGGGAGCTGCGGCTGCCGCTCGTGGTCACCGCCGCACTCGGACTCGCCTACCGCTTCCTGTACCTGCTCGCCGATGAGCTGACGCAGCTGCAGCGCGCGGCGGCGAGCCGCAACGCGCGCGCGGGCGCGGTGCCGCGCCGACGCCTGCTGGCCGGGATCACCGCGAGTGCGCTCGTCCGCTCGCTTGCGCGCAGCGAGCGCGTGCACCGCGCCATGCTGGCCCGCGGCTTCACCGGTGAGCTGCTCTCGCTGCACCGCCAGCCGCTCGATCGCGAGGCCTGGCGCAACCTGGGAATCCTGGGCGTGCTGGTGGCCCTCGTGGTCCTCTCCGCGCGCGTCGGCTAGGCCATGCTGCTCGAGCTGCGCGACGTCAGCTTCGCCTACCCGGGCGGTCTCCGGGTGCTGCACGACGTCAGCTTCGGGCTCGGCCCCGGTGAGCGTGTCGCGCTGCTGGGTGCGAACGGCGCCGGCAAGAGCACGCTGCTGCTGCACACCAACGGGCTGCTGCTGCCGACGGGCGGAAGCGTGCACGTGGACGGAACCGTGCTCGCGGAGGAGACGCTGCGCGCGGCGCGGGCCCGGGTCGGGCTCGTCTTCCAGAGCGCGGACGACCAGCTCTTCCTGCCGACGGTGCTCGAGGACGTCGCGTTCGCGCCGCTCAACGCGGGACAGGAGCGCGGCGCCGCCGAGGCGCTCGCCCGGGCCACGCTCGCCGAGCTCGGCATCGAGACGCACGCCGACCGGGCGGCACACCACCTGAGCGGCGGCGAGCGCCGCCTGGCCGCGCTCGCCACCGTGCTGGTCTCGCGGCCGCCCCTGCTGGTGCTCGACGAGCCGACCGGCGACCTGGACGCGCGCGGCCGCAGCCGGGTCGTGTCGCTGCTGCGCCGGCGCGGCGAGGCGATCCTGCTGGCGACGCACGACCTGCACGTCGCCGCCGCGCTCTGCCCGCGCTGCCTGGTGCTGGACGCCGGCCGGCTGGTCTACGATGGCGACACGTCGACCCTGCTGGCCGACGCCTCCCTCCTCGAGGAGCTCGCCCTGACCTGTCCCCTCTAACCCCCCTCGCCCTCGCCCCTAGCCCCTGGACACCAGTCCCGGCCACAGGATCACGAGCAGCAGCCCCACCAGCTGGATCACGATGAACGGCGCCACCGCCCGGTACATCTCGCCCGTGGTGAGCTCCTTGGGCGCGACGCCGCGCAGGTAGAAGAGCGCGAAGCCGAACGGGGGTGTCAGGAAGGACGTCTGCAGGTTCATGGCGATCATCACCCCGAACCAGACCATGTCGATGCCGAGCCGGGCGGCGGCGGGCGCGATCAGCGGGATGATGATGAACGCGATCTCGAAGAAATCGAGGAAGAAGCCGAGCACGAAGATGACCAGGTTCGCGACCAGCAGCAGGCCGATCGCGCCGCCCGGCAGGTTCGTGAGCAGGTCCTCGATCCAGATGTCGCCGTAAAGACCGCGGAACACCAGCGCGAACGCGGTCGAGCCGATCAGCAGGAACACGACCATGCTGGTCAGCCGGCTGGTCTCGAGCGCGGCGGCCCGGACCACGGCGACGCTGAGGCGGCGACGCGCGCCCGCCAGGCCGAGCGCGCCGAGCGCGCCGATCGCGCCCGCCTCGGTGGGCGTGGCGACGCCCGCGAAGATGCTGCCGAGCACGATCAGGATAAGCAGCAGCGGCGGCATCAGCACGAGCGCGACCTCGCGCGCCAGCTCGGCACGGCTGCCGCCGCGCAGCTCGCGCGGCAGGGCGGGCGCCGCGGCGGGACGGAAGGTGGCGACGCCGGCGGCATATACGGCGTAGAGCATGGCGAGCATCACGCCGGGCACCATCGCGCCCAGGAACAGCGAGCCGACGGAGACGCCGAGCTGGTCGCCGAGCACGACCAGCACGATGCTGGGCGGGATGATCTGGCCGAGCGTGCCGGAGGCCAGGATCACGCCGGCCGCGAGCGTGCGCGAGTACCCGTACTTGAGCATGACGGGCAGCGAGATGCTGCCCATGGCGACGACCGATGCACCGACGACGCCGGTCGCGGCGGCGAGCAGCGCGCCCACCAGCACGACGCCCAGGGCGAGCCCGCCGCGGAGCGGACCGAACAGGCGGCCGATGGTAGTGAGCAGGTCCTCCGCTAGCCGGGCGCGCTCGAGCACGATGCCCATGAAGATGAAGAACGGCACCGCCAGCAGCACGTAGTTCGACATGATGCCGAACACGCGCTCCGGCATGGCGAAGAGCAGGTGCCAGTCGAAGTAGCCGAGCTGGACGCCCAGCGCCGCGAACAGCAGCGCGGTGCCGCCGAGCGCGAAGGCGACGGGGTAGCCGGTGAAGATCATCAGGAAGGCGGCCGCGAACATGAGCGGCCCGAGCGCGCCGGTCACAGCCCCTCCCGCCCGTGAGTCGCGCGCTCCGCCCCGTGGGTGGCGTGCGGCGGCAGGTCCCGCAGCCGGGCGATCTGCTTGATCAGCTCCGCGACCCCCTGCAGCAGCAGCAGCGCGAAGCAGAGCAGGACCAGGGTCTTGAGCGGCCAGCGCGCGAGCCCGCCCGGGTCCGGCGAGCCCTCGCGGATGCGCCACGAGTTGCGCACCGCCGGCAGCGAGACCCAGAGCATGAACGCGCTGAACGGGAGCAGCAGCAACAGCGTGCCGGCGATGTTGATCCAGGCCTTCAGGCGCTCGGAGAACCCGGCGAACAGCACGTCCACCCGGACGTGCGCGTCCTCGCGCAGCGCGTACGCCGAGCCCAGCAGGAAGATCGCGCTGAACAGGTACCACTGCAGCTCGATCCACGCATTCGAGCTGAGGCTCACGCCGAGGAAGCGGCCGGCGTAGCGCGCGATCGCGTTGAACGCGCCGATCAGCACCAGCACCAGCGCGAGCCATGCGACGCTCCGGCCGATCCAGCCGGTGAGCCGGTCGATGGCACGCGCGAGCCGCAGCCACGTCGTCATGGGCGTCCCTGGAGCGGAAGGCCGATCAGGCGTGAGCGGGCCGCCGGATGGCGGCCCCGCGCGAACGTGGCGCCCGCCCCCCGCGCCGCGCAAGAGCCGCGCGCGACGCGACGGATCCGGATGCCGGCCGCTGTTGCCAGCGGGTCCATGGGCGCGCACCGTGCGGGGCGTGCATCGCTAGCGCATGGCGCGCAGCACGGCACGCGCGGCGCGGCGCCCCGATGCGAGCGCGCCTTCGACCGTGCCGCTGGCCTCGGCGGTCGCCTCGCCGGCGAAGCAGAGCGTGCCCGCAATCGGTCGCGCGAGCGCGCGTCCCGCACCCGCCCCGCCCACCAGCGCGTAGCTGTAGGCACCGCGGCTGAACCGGTCGGAGCTCCAGTCGACGGCGTGCCAGTCGGTCACGGACCGCTCCAGCACGCGCGGGGTGCGGCCGATCGCCCGGGCGAGGTCGTGCAGCGCGAGCGCGACGCGGGCCGGCGGCGCGAGCCGGCCTACCCGGCGGGCGGCGGGCCCGCCCGCCCAGGCGACGAGCAGCGGCGCCGCGACCGGATACTGCGTCCACCAGACGTTGAACGATGAATCCGGGGTGTGCAGGAACGAGAGCCGCTCGCCGTCTTCGCGCAGAGACTCCCAGAAGCGCTCGCGGACGACGAAGCCGATGCGGACGACGTCGCCCATGACGAGCTGCCGGCGCACGCGCGCCAGCACGGCGGGCTCCGGGTCGACGCGCAGTCCATCACTGGCCGCGAGCACGCCGACCGGTACAGTGACAATCGCGGCGCGGGCACGCAGGCGATGGGGGCGGCCGCGACGTTGCCAGGTGACGTCACAGTGCCCTTCCCGCCAGTCGAGCGTCCGCACCTCGCACTCCGGACGCAACGTGTTGCCCAGCTCCGCGGCCAGCAGCGACGTGAGCGCATCGTAGCCCGCGAGCACGCGGGCGCCCCGGGCCACGGTCCGGGTCTCCGCCACTGACGAGCTCACCGAGTGCGTGCTGACGCGCTCGGCGTCGGCGGCGTGGAATCCCTCGATGAAGCGAGTCGCGTCGCGGTGTGCCGCGGCGACTCCCGGGCCGCCGCGCCGGCCCGCCAGGAAGTCGGCGAAGCTCTGATCGGGACGCTCGGTGTCGATGCGCGCGAGCAGGCGGCCGATGCGTCGGAAGTGCGTCGCGTCGCGCACGATGCGGCCACCCGAGGCGCGCCATGCTTCGCCGCTGCCCTCGATGTGGCGCAGCCCGTACTCGTCGAGCAGGGCGCGCGTGAGCGGCGCGTCACCGTGCAGGAACTCGGCGCCCAGCTCCACCGGCAGGTCGGCACCGGCGCCGCGGTGCGTCAGCACGCGCCCGCCGGGCCGGTCCCGCGCCTCGAGGAGTACCACCCGGACGCCGGCCCGGTGCAGCTCGCGCGCGGCCAGCAGCCCGGCCGCGCCCGCGCCGATGACGACCACGTCGCAGGACTCGCTCACGATCCTCGTTCCGGGGTGGCGTGACGCATCGCCGAGATGCAGAATGCATTCCCCATCGACCCGCTGCAACGGAGGCCAGGTGAGGATTCCCATCGCCATCATTCTGTTCACCGCGGCGTGCGCACCGCGCGCGGCCACGGTCGTGGACTCGCCCGCCCCGGGCGCGGTCGATGCGCCCGCGCCCGTCGCCGTGGACACGACCCGCCCGATCCCGAACGACATCCACTGGGTGCGCAGCTCCGCCGAGTATCGCGCGCTCACGCTCCAGACCTATCGCGCGGCGACGGCGCGGGCGCGTGCGCTGGCGCAAGGACGCGCGCCGGGCAGCTGGGCGGTGATCCTCGATGCGGATGAGACCGTGATCGACAACACCGAGTACCAGCGTCGCATCGCCGTGCGCGGGCTGCGCTACGATACCGCCTCGTTTCATGCCTGGGCGCGCGAGCGCGCGGCGGTGATCGTGCCGGGGGCGGACGCGTTCATCCACGAAGTGCAGCGCCTGGGAGGTCGCGTCGCCATCGTGACGAACCGCGACGAGCCGGTATGCGAGGACACGCGCGCGAACCTGGAGCAGGTCGGCATCCGCGATGCGCTCGTGCTCTGCCGCGTCGCGGGCGTGAGCGACAAGAACCCGCGCTACCGCGCGGTCGCCGAGGGCACGGCGGGTCGGCCGCCGGCGGCCGTGCTCGTGTGGGTGGGCGACAACATCCAGGACTTCCCCGAGCTGAGGCAGGATGCCCGCGGCCGGGAGGACGGCCTCGATCTGTTCGGCGACCGGTACTTCATGCTGCCGAATCCGATGTACGGATCCTGGGAATCGCTGCCGCGCCGCTAGGCGCAGGAGCGGCGGCGGGCACGACCGGTACATGATTTGCCTCACGGGCAGGCGAAGTTCACGGCAACCGGGAGGCGGAATGGACGAGAGGAAGCAGGCGGGCCCCGGCCGACGGGCCGGCAGCGCGGCCACCGAGCCGGACGTCGAAGGGACGCCCAACCGGCTGGGCGGCCACTCGCCGGCGAAGAACGCGCAGGAAGCAAAGCCCGGCCGCGAACGCGGCGCCGAGCCCGGCGCCCACGGGGACCGGCCCCCGCACCAGGACGTGAAGCCGGGTACCCGAGTGGATCTGGAGCAGGAAACCGACCGATAGAAAGGCGGTGATCCCATATCTCGGAGGCGTCGGCGAGCGGGCTCGCCGGCGCCTTCGTCACGAATACGGATTGCCGTGCGCCGGAAATAAGTTCGTACCTCCGCCCCGGGTCGTAGCGGCGCGCGCCGGCCGTGCGACGTTGTGCGCGCCCCCGCCCCTCCCGCCCCCTGCCCTGCCCGCGTAGGATACCGCCCGCTGCCGCGCCCTCCCGGGCGGCGGCGCGACGCGCGGCCCCGGGGCCGCCTGCTGAGTGGAGGCATCGCCGTGCACACCATCATCGAGCCGTTCCGCATCAAGGCGGTCGAGCCCATCCGCATGACGACGCGCGAGGAGCGCGCAGTGAAGCTCGCCGACGCCGGATACAACGTGTTCCTGCTGCACTCCGACGACGTGCTGATCGACCTGCTCACCGACAGCGGCACCTCCGCGATGAGCTCGGAGCAGTGGGCCGGCATCATGCGCGGCGACGAGGCGTACGCCGGCAGCCCCTCGTTCTACCGGTTCGAGGCCGCGGTGCAGGACCTGGTCGGCTTCCGTCACGTCATCCCGACGCACCAGGGACGCGCCGCCGAGCGCATCCTGTTCAGCACGGTCTGCAAGCCGGGCGACGTCGTTCCGAACAACACGCACTTCGACACGACCCGCGCGAACATCGAGGCGGTCGGCGCCCGGGCGGTGGACCTGCCCTGCGCCGAGTCGAAGGAGATCCAGGCGTCGCACCCGTTCAAGGGCAACATGGACGTGCCCGCGCTCGAGCGCCTGATCGCGGAGACCGGGCGCGAGCGCATCCCGCTCTGCATGATCACGCTGACCAACAACTCCGGCGGCGGGCAGCCCGCCTCGCTGGGCAACATCCGCGCGGTGAGCGAGGTGTGCCGCAGACACGACATTCCGCTCTACATCGATGCCTGCCGCTTCGCCGAGAACGCCTACCTGATCAAGCTGCGCGAGCCCGGTCAGGAGGGCCGCTCCGTCAAGGAGATCGCCCGCGCCATTTTCGCGCTCGCCGACGGCTGCACGTTCTCCGCCAAGAAGGATGCGTTCGCGAACATCGGCGGCTTCCTCGCGACCAACGACGGGCGGCTCGCGCAGCAGGAGAAGAACCTGCTGATCCTGACCGAGGGCTTCCCCACCTACGGCGGCCTCGCCGGGCGGGACCTGGAAGCGATCGCGGTCGGCCTCCAGGAGGTCGTGCACGAGGACTACCTCGAGTACCGGCTCGCCTCGGTGCGCTACCTGGGCGAGCACATCGCGCGCGCGGGCGTGCCCATCGTGCAGCCGCCCGGCGGCCACGCCATCTACATCGATGCCGCCGCGTTCCTGCCGCACGTACCGCCGCTCGAGCTGCCCGGCGCCGCGCTCACCGCGGAGCTCTACCTCGAGGGCGGCATCCGGGCTGTCGAGATCGGCACCGTCATGTTCGGCAGGAAGGACCCGGACACGGGACGGGACGTGCCCGCGCACATGGAGCTGGTCCGGCTGGCGATCCCGCGCCGCGTCTACACCCAGTCCCACATCGATTACGTGGTCGAGGTCATCCTGCAGGTGTTCGGGCGCCGTGAGCGCATTCGCGGGCTGCGCTTCACCTACGAGGCGCCCATGCTGCGGCACTTCACGGCGCGGTTCGAAAGGGTCTAGGGGCGAGGGCGAGGAGGGAAGAGGGGAGAGGGGAGCGGGGAGCGGGGCGGCGGCCCCGCTCCCCTTTTTCCTAGCGGACGCGTACGGGACGGAGGTCCTGGAAGTCGAAGCTGAAATCGACGGCGGGGGAGGCGGGCACGATCGACAGCTCGCGCACCGTGCCGTCCGGGTTCAGCGCGAACGTGACGAACGCGTCGGCGCGCAGCTCGCGGTCGTCCCAGCGGGCCAGGAACGTGTCGTGCTGCCAGTGCACGAGCGCGCCCTCGAGCGAGGCGGTCGGCAGGAACCGGATCCGCAACCCATCACCGCGGGCGTCGACGGCGATGTCGCCATACCACGTGTCCCGGTACGTGCCGGCGTAGGCAGCGAGCGGGAGCAGTGGTCCGGAGAGCGAGTCGCGGGCCGCGGCGGCGCCCTGCTCGGCGGCGGCCACCTGGGCCCGGGAGCGCTCCGCCACCGAGCGATACGCGGCCAGCCAGTCGTGCGCGGGTGCCTCCAGGTAGTGATCGACGACCCGGTACGCGATCGCCTCGAACGCCTCACCGGACTCCTGGTTCGTGAGCACCGCGACGCCGAGCTTCGCCTCCGGGATCATGATCACGCGCGAGACGTAGCCGGGCAGCCCACCCGTGTGCATCACCGCCTTCCGGCCCCGGTAGTCGCGTACCTGGAATCCGAGCGCGTAACCGTTGAACTGGCTGCGCAACGGCGCCAGCTCCGGTGGCGGCGTGCGGATCGGCATGGGCGTCACGAGGGTCCACAGCTCGCTCGCGGTACGCGCCGAGAAGAGACGCCGCTCGCTGCCGCGGATGCGCCCGGAATCCAGCTGCACCAGCAGCCACTTCGCCATGTCGGCTGCGCCGGCCATGATGCCGCCGGCCGGATTGGTGTTGTCGCTGCCGAACGGACGCACGGGTCGGACCCGCCCCTCCACCGGGGCGTGCGGCGTGGCCACGTTGCCGCCGGCGAGCGCCGCCGAGTGGCGCACCGCCGCCTGCTGCATGCCGAGCGGACCCAGGATGCGCGCGCTGACGAAGTCCTCCCACGACTGGCCGCTCACGGCCGCGATCAGCTCGCCCGCCACCAGGTAGAGAACGTTGTCGTAGGCGTACGCGCTGCGGAAGCTGGTCGCGAGCGGAATATGGCGCAGCCGGTGCACGATCTCGCCGCGGTCGTAGGACGATTCCGGCCACCAGAGCAGGTCGCCGGCGCCCAGGCCGAGACCGCTGCGATGCACCAGCAGGTCGCGCACGGTCAGCTCGCCCGTCACGAACGGGTCGGAGAGGCGGAACGACGGCAGGTAATCGATCACCGGCCGGTCCCACTCGAGCCGGCCCTCCTCCACGAGCAGCGCCAGCGCGGTCGCGGTGAACGCCTTCGTGTTCGACGCGATCCCGAACTTCGTCGTCTCGTCCACCGGCTCCGCGCGTCCCAGCTCGCGCACACCGTAGCCGCGCGCGACCACCACCGCGCCGTCCTTCACGATGGTGAGCGCGACGCCCGGCACCTCGAACGCGCGCAGCACGTCCGCGACGTAGCCGTCGAGGCCGGGCGGTGGCGCGGCCGGGCGCTGGGCGGCGGCAGGGTTCGCGAGGAACGCCGCGGCGAGCAGCGCGGGAAGCATCATGCGACGTCGCATACCGACCTCCGGACTCACGGGGCGCGGAGCGCAGCGCGTCCTCCGCGTTCAGTTCCTGAACTGATAGGCGATCTTCAGGAAGAAACCGTCGTTCACGCGCACGAGCCGGCGTCGCTCGGTCACCAGCAGCTCCGCGTACGAGCTGCCGTAGCCCAGGTACGCGACCGTGCCGGGGGACGGCTCGTAGGACGCGAGCAGGTCGAGCCGCAGACCGTTGTTGCGAGCCGCCGGGACGAGCGCGCCATCGAGCAGCAGCGGCTCGCCCGTGCGCGGGTCGAGCAGCGCGGCGCGCCGCTCCGCGCGGTACTCGGTGATGACGCGGAAGAAGAGCGGTCGGCTGGGCTGGTATTCGGCGCGCAGCCGCGGAATGATCGCGCGCGCGAACTCCGAGTCGTCGCGGTCGCGGTACAGGATCCGGTAGTCGGCGGAGAGGCCCAGCCGCACGTCCTCGCGCGGACGCAGGTCCAGGTCGAGCTCGACGGCGGTGCTGGTTCCCGCGCCGGCCTCGTCGAAGATCGGGGTGCGCGCCCGGCCGACTTCGAGCGACGCGTCGAAGCGCCGGTACGTGGGTGAGCTCACCTCCAGCTGCCAGCCCGGACCCGACACGCCGCCGAGCGGCGTGAACGGCGCGACCCCGCCGCCGCGCAGCACGGCGTACCGGTCGTAATCGACGGGCAGGAAATCGACGAATACGCGGTTCAGGTTCAGTTCCACCTGCCAGCCGCCCCGCAGCCGCACCTCGCTGTTCACGTTCTCGCCACCCTCGATGGCGCGCTCACCGCCGAAGTCGCGATACTGCCACAGGCGGTTCGCGCCGATGAACGCCTGCGCCATCTCGAGCAGCGCCCCCTCAGACCCGTACGTCGTGAAACGGTTCATACCGCGCGCGCTTACCACGCCCGGCCGGTTCACGAAGCCGGCCTGGGCACGGAAGCTCTCGCCGATGCCGTCCAGGTGGTAGTTGAAGCCCCAGGACCGACCCGTGCGGTCGAACTCCGCCTTCCAGATCGCGGAGCTGAGCTCGGG
>DATHVV010000089.1:0-10467 GCA_035461105.1 Longimicrobiales bacterium
AGCGGCAGCACGGGCTCCCGCGGAGGCATGGCCCTGCGCGGCGCGCGCGGGACCAGCGCCAGGAGCGTCATCGGTCCGTACGCCACGACCAGTTGCGCGACCAGGCCAACCGGCTGTCCGAGCGCATCGATCACCATGAGCACGTAGAGTACGAACCACGCGAGGCCGCCGAGGAGGAGCGCGACCAGCCGGTCTCTGGGCTGGAACTGGTAGCGCCGGGCCAGCAGGGCCAGGGCCACGAGCGGCGCGTACGCGACCAGGGCGCGTGCGACATAGGCGGCGCCCGAACCGATGAGCAGCGATAACGGTACGCCTGCCTTCGCGAGCGCGGTGTTGGGCAGCCACTCGCCGTAGTAGTGGATGCGCCACGCCAGGTGCGTCAGCACGAGCGCCGCGGCGGGCAGGGCCACCTGCCACGATTGCCGCAGCGCAGCCCGCCAGCCAAGACGCCAGATCACGAGCCCGGCGACTGCCGGCAGGCACCAGGCCGCGTCGGGGCGCGCCAGCACGGCCAGTCCCAGCAGCGTCCCCGCGAGCAGCAGCCGGCCCCGTTCGGCCGCGAGCAGCGTCGCGAGCACCAGGCCGGCCGCGGGCACGGTGTCCATGCCGGAGAACGACCAGTAGACGAGGGGTGGATGCGTCGCGAGGAACGCGGCGCCCAGCAGGCCCGCCCGGAAACCGCCGGTGCGAGCGACCAGCGCGATGGTCAGCGCGCCGGCCAGGCCCCCGGAAAGCAGCGCCCACAAGGGCAGGTTGGCCGACAGGAGGGCAGGTACGGTGAGTACGGCGAGCCAGAGTGGGGACGTGTAGCCCTCGACGCGCTCGCCCGTGTTGAAGACCGGCCCGTATCCTTCCGCGATGTTGCGCGCGTAGCGCAGGAAGATGTAGGTGTCATCGATCAGCCCCACGCCGACCAGCCCGGCCGTCGCCACGTAGAGCGCCAGCAGGCCCGCGATCGCCATGATCCAGTTGCGCCGCTCGCTCATGACCTCGCCCCGCCGTGGTTTACGGTCGTGGGCGGGCCCGCTCGCAGCCGCCTCAGAGCCGCTCGGCGCATTCGCGGGGACGGGGGGTGCTGGGCTGGAATCGACGAGATGGAATCAGACACCATAGACCGGGGAGTGGTGCTCCACGGTCCCATCCGCGAGCGGTTTCCAGCCGAGGCGCGCGGGCGAGCCGGCGATGGCGCGGGTCACGACGACGGTGCCGTGCGCGAGCGTCCACAGCGCGGCTGCGAGGATGAGCGCCTCGCGCCAGAGCCGCAGCCAGGCAGGATAGAACGGGCCGACGAAGAAAAAGGCGAGGCGAGGGTTGCGAAGTTCCAGGATCCCGGGTCGTCCGGTCGGTAGTACCGCATCGGCACCTCCCGGACCCAAGCTGCACCGAGCGGGCACCCGGGGCAAGGGAAACCGCGCGCTCGGCGCAGCTCTTGCCGCACGGGCCCGGTTCGGGATGCCGGCACGGAGGTAAACGCAGGATGAGGGCGAGCCTGAAGCTGGCGGGAGTCGACGTCGTCATTGCGCGGTCCTGGTTCGTCACGCAGCCGTTCGTGGCGGGGGCCTGCGCGTGGGCGGCCTACGCGCTCGAGCCGCAGCTCGGCGCCGGCGCCGCCCTGGTGCTGGGAACCGCCGTGGCCGCCGCCCTCTCGGCGTCGCTGCTCATCCACGAGCTCGCGCACGCGTTCGTCAGCATGCGCGCGGGCATCGGCATCGACCAGGTGCGCCTGTTCGCGGCTGGCGCGCTCTGCCGGCGACGCGCCCCGATCGAGCAGCCGCGCGACCAGTTCATGGTCGCCGCGGCCGGACCGCTCGCCAGTGTCGCGCTCGGCGTGCTGACGCTCGCGGGTGCGGTCGTCGTCGAGATCCTGGCTCTGTCCGGCGCGCTCTCCATCGCGCTGGGATTTCTCGCCTTCGCCAACATTCTCATTGCCGCGTCCAACATGCTGCCGGTCTTTCCATTCGATGGCGGGAAGGTCGTGCACGCGATGTTCTGGCGCTCGCTGCGCGACCGCCGGGCGGCGAGCCGGCGTCTACGGCGCAGCGGGCAGGAGTTCGCGCGGGTCATCATCGGGCTCGGCGTGGTCATGATCGCGTGGGCGGGCGACCTGGTGCTCGGCCTGGCCATCTCCGCGTTCGGGGTCTACCTCATGTTCATGCCGCCGCCGCCGTAGCGCGCTTCCTGCCCTGGAGCGGGTAGATTACATTCCCGGTTGTACGGCACGCCCAGACCCTTGCGTTACGAGGGCCCGCGTATTTCTGCAGACCGCTACCACGCCACACACATTGCGGCTTCGCCGCCGACGCTCTCCGACCTGCCCGCGGCCCTCGCGGACCGACAGAACGGCGACGGCGGCTGGGGCTCGCGCCAGGGTGCCGCATCGAACGCCGAGTGCACGGCGCTGACCTGCCTCGCGCTCGAGACCGGGGCACGGACGGTCGCGCCGCTCTCTCGCTCATGGCGTGCCGGCACGGCGTGGCTGCGAGCGCGTCAGCAGCGCGGCGGCGCGTGGCATTACGACGAGTCGGGCGCCGCCGCGCCGTGGCCCACGCCGCTCGCGCTGCTGGCGCTGCTGCGTGAGCCGGAGTCGCGCGCTGCCGTCGGGCGCGGGTACCGCTGGCTGATCGCGACCCGGGGCGCCGGCCTCGGGTGGCGGCTGCGCCTGCGGCAGTTCCTGAGCCGGCGGCAGGACGTGGAGCTCGATGCCACGCTCGATGGCTGGCCGTGGGTTCCCGGGACGTTTCCGTGGGTGGAGCCCACCGCCTGGGCAATGGTCGCGCTGAAGGCCCGCTGGCCGGAGCGCCCGCCCCGCAGCGTGCGGGCGCGCCTGGCTGACGGCAAGCAGCTGCTGGCGGATCGCGCGTGCCGTGGCGGCGGCTGGAACTACGGCAACACTCGCGTCCTGGACTCCCATCTGGCACCGTTCCCCGATACCACCGCGATCGCTCTCCTCGCCCTGCGCGGACGGCGCGACGGCGTGGTCGACGATGGCTTCCGCGCGCTCGACGGGCTGCTCGATGACAACGCATCCATGCTGTCGCTGGCGCTGGCGCTGCTGAGCGCGCGCGCGTGGCGCCGCAATGCGGACACGCTGCGTGCTCGCCTGGTGGGCCGCCTCGAGGGGGAGGGACCGCCGGCCGATCAGCGGAGCAGCGCGCTCGCCACGCTGGCGCTGAACGCGGGTACGCTGCCCTGGCTCGGGGAGGGCGCCGATGGCTGACCGGCGGGATTTCCTGAGGGCGGCCGCGCTGCTCTCGCTGGCGCCCGCCCTGTCGGGCTGCGAGCGGCCGCCCCGGCCGCTGCCGCCGCAGCCGTGGACCGAGCGCGCCCATCGCCGGCAGCCGCGCTCCGCGACCGCGATCCTGGCCGCGCCCGCGTACGACGGCACGCTCGTGGACCTGGTTCGCCGCGGCGCCGAGCTGTGCGATCTCGAGGTCCGGGGCCGCCGCGTCGTGCTGAAGCCGAATTTCGTGGAGTTCGATCCGGGGGGGGCGATCAACACGCATCCCGCGTTGATCACCGCCACGATCGAGGCCTTCCGGGCCATGGGGGCCGCGTCCGTCACCGTCGCCGAGGGCCCCGGTCATCGCCGCGACACGGAATACATCCTGAGCGCGTCCGGCCTGGATGCCGTGCTGCGCGACACCGGCGCGCGTTACGTGGACCTGAACGTGGACCGGTGCCGCGCGTTCGCCGCGGGCAGCGCGTACACGTCGCTCGAGCGGCTGTATCTGCCGGACACGATCAGCGGCGCCGACCTGCTGGTGTCCATGCCGAAGCTCAAGGTCCACCACTGGGCGGGCGTTACGCTCTCGCTCAAGAACATGTTCGGCGCGTTGCCGGGCGCGGTCTACGGCTGGCCCAAGAACGTGCTGCACTACGCCGGGCTGGAGCAGAGCATCCTCGACATCAACGCGACGCTCACCGTCCCGCGCTTCAACATCGTCGATGGCATCATCGGGATGGAAGGCGACGGTCCGATCCGGGGCGATGCGCGCGCGAGCGGCGTCCTCGTGTTCGGCCGCGACCCCGTGGCTGTCGACGCGACCGCGGCCCGGCTGATGCAGCTGGAGCCGCGCCGCGTCTGGTACCTGTTGCAGGCCGGCCGCTTCCTCGGCAACCTCGAGGCGGAGCAGATCGACCAGCGCGGCGAGAGCATCGAGACGTTCGCCCAGGAGTACCGATTGATCGACCGGCTCCGGTACCTGCGCCCATCGCTGCACGATGTCGGCTGAGACCATGCAGACGGTTCGAACGTCCCTCATAACGCGCTCGGGGCTCGTGGCTGCCGCCACCAACGTGCTGCGGATCCTGCTGCTCGCCGCGAGCGTGTTGTGCTTCTTCGCGCTCTGGTTCTTCAATCCGCAAGCCGGCCGCTCGCTGCTCGTGCTCATCCCGCTGGCGGCCCTGGCATCGTTCGCAAACGCCCGCGCGTCTCTCATACCGTGGTCGATTTACATACTAGGATTCCTGATTTTCGTGGACCTCCGCATGATCTCCGCGGAGTTGTTCTTCCCGGCCCGGTTCGACTACGTGATCCTCATGGAGCGGACGGTGTTCTTCGGCATGATTCCCAGCGAGGTGCTGCAGGACGCCTGGTACGTGCTCGGAAGAACCTCGCTGCTCGATCGGGCACTCATCACCGTGCACTTCAGCTTCTTCCTGGTACCGCACGTGGCGGCGGTCTGGCTGTGGACGTGCCACCGCACGCTGTTCCGGCGTTACGTGTACGCTCTGGTGGCGACCTGCTGGGCCGGCCTGGTACTGGCCTTCGTGCTGCCCACGGCGCCGCCGTGGCTCGCGGCCGGCACCGAGCGCATTCCGCACGTGTACCGGGTCGTGCAGGACGTCATGATGCGGGCGACCCCGGAAACCTACACTGCCGGGCTGAGGGCGGTGGGAGACAACGACGCGGCGGCGATGCCCTCGTTGCATACCGCGCTCACGGTCCTGGTAGCGCTCGCTGCCGCCCGGATCGGCGGATGGGCCGGGCTGGCAGGCTGGACGTACGCTGGCATCATGGCGCTGGCGCTGGTATACCTCGGTGAGCACTACGTCGTCGATATCGTGGCCGGCTTCGCCCTGGCTCTGCTGTTCTGGAGCCTGATGGACCGCCTGGCACCGGCGCACGGAGGATCGAGCTGGCGGCAATTGCGCTTCCGGTCCGTCCGGCGCATCGCCGACCGCCAACGCACCCCTCCGACGAGGTAACATGGAACTGCTCGGCATCCACCACCTGACGGCGATCTCCGCGCAGATCCGCGAGAATCACCAGTTCTACACGGGCACGCTGGGGATGCGGCTGGTGAAGCGGAGCGTCAACCAGGATGACGTCACCGCGTATCACCTGTTCTACGCCGATGCGCGGGGCACGCCGGGCACGGACCTGACGTTCTTCGACTGGCCGCTGCCGCGCGAGCGGCGGGGCACGCGCTCGATCACGCGCACCTGCCTGCGGGTGGCGGGGGCGGAGACGCTCGGCTGGTGGCAGGCGCGCTTCTTGGAGCTGGGCGTCAGCGTGGGCGACGTCGTCGAGCGGGACGGGCGGCTGACGCTCGATTTCGAGGATGGCGAGGGACAGCGGCTCTCGCTGGTGGACGACGGCGGCGCCGGCACCGCCCATCCCTGGGACCGGAGCCCGGTGCCCCTGCAGCACCAGGTGCGCGGGCTCGGTCCGATCATGCTGAGCGTGCCGGCGCTCACCGGCACCGACGCGGTGCTGGAGCGGGCCCTCGGGATGCGGCGCACGCGCGAGTACCCGCATCCCGAGCAGGCGGAGCACATCGTGCACGTATTCGAGATGGGCGGTGGCGGCGCGCATGCGGAGCTGCACGTCGCGGTACAGCCGGACCTGCCGCCCGCGAAGCAGGGCGCGGGCGGCGTGCACCACCTCGCGCTGCGCACACCCACCTACGAGGAGTACGACGGCTGGGTGGAGCGGATCGCGCGCCTGGGCATCCCGAACAGCGGCCCGGTCGACCGGTTCTGGTTCCGCAGCCTCTACTTCCGGGAGCCGAACGGCATCCTGTTCGAGATCGCGACCGATGGACCCGGCTTCGGCGTGGACGAGGACGAGGCGAAGCTCGGCGAGAAGATCGTGCTGGCTCCGTTCCTGGAGCCGCAGCGGGAAGCGATCGTGGCCGGGCTGAAGCCGATCGACTGATCGCGCCGGAGCCGCGCTCGATCGTTCAGCGCAGCTGCCCGCGGCGGCTCAGCCGCCCGGTGCGGGGCCACCCCCTTGGGGCTCAACGGCCGGACTCGTTTCGCCGGGAAGCACGACGTCCTCCAGGAAATACGCGGCCAGCTCCGCGCGGCCCGCGAGCCCCGCCTTCTGGTAGACCGCGGTCGCGTGCTGCCGGACCGTGGCATCGCTGCGGCCGGTCGCGTTCGCGATCGCCTTGTGGCTGCGGCCCTTGAGCAGCAGCAGCGCCACCTGACGCTCGGCAGGCGTCAGCTGCCAGGCGACGAACTGGTCCTCGATCGCCCACCCGAACCCCTCGAGCGCGTGCTGCGCCCGCGCCTTCCACGCATCCCGCTCGGCGCGTCGCTCCCGCAACGACTCGCGCAGTACCGCGGAGGCCCGCTCCGCCCGCCACCAGCCCAGCCAGAGCGCAGTCGCGAGCACGAGCGCGCCCGCGATCATCGCCGTCTCGAAGATGAAATGGAAGCTGAGCCATCGCTGCGGCTGGTCCAGCACCAGGTCCACGGTCCCGCCCACGACGATGAGCGCGAGCGCAGTGCCGAGCAGCAGCCGCAGGTTCCGCTGGGTGCGCTCCACCACCGTCAGCTCCTTTCCATGGGCGACGCGCGCCGTGCTCCGGGCGAGGTCCGACCCGGTCCACATCCGTGCGCCGGGCCGCGGCTGGCGTTCACAGATGTCGCAACCGTGCGGATTCTCACACGTGTCGGATACTCGGTCCGCCGACGTGGCCACAGCTTCCGGAGTGATCCCCGAAACCGCGAGGCGAGTATGAACGGCGTTCCGCTCCACCCCATGATCGTGCACTTCCCGATGGTGCTGGTGCTGCTGCTCCCAATGTTCGCGCTCGGTGCGCTCTGGGCAATCCGGCGCGGCGTTCGTCCGCGCCCGGCCTGGGCCCTCCCGCTGCTGCTCTCCGGCGCCCTGGCGGTGAGCGCGTTCGTCGCGCTGCGCACCGGCGAGGCGGAGGAGGACCGGGTCGAGCGGGTCGTCCCGGAAAGCGCCATCCACGAGCACGAGGAGGCGGCGGAACGCTTCCTCGTGCTGAGCGGCGTGCTGCTGCTGGTCGTGGCAGCCGGCATGATCGGCGGTACGCTCGGCCGTGCGGCCCGCCTGGCAGGCACGGCCGGGGCGTTCGCGCTGGTCATCGCGGGTGTACAGGTCGGCAAGGCCGGCGGCGAGCTGGTCTACGTCCATGGCGCCGGCCAGGCGTATGCGGCAGGAGGGACCACGGAACAGGACGCCGGCGACCGCGAGCATGGGGACGACGACTGACGCGGGGCGACCGCGGCGCGCCGGGTCACGATCCCGACGTGCCGCGCCGCATCGTTGCCGGGCCCGGGGACCAGGCTCATCTTGCCGGATCCAAGAATCCGGGTCCTCTGCAAGGGGCTGACAATGCGCCGTTTCCTGCTCGCCGCATGCTGCAGCACGCTGCTGGCCGCCGGCTGCGCTTCGGCGCAAGCGGTGCCGGCAGCCACTGCCGCCGGCGACTCCGCGGCCGTGGCGGCCGTCGTGCACTCGTTTCACACTGCGCTCCAGGCCGGCGACAGCGCGCGTGCGCTGTCCCTGCTGGCGGAGGATGCGGTGATCCTGGAGAGCGGCGGCGTGGAGAGTCGCGTCGAGTACCGCGCTCACCACCTGCCGGCGGACATCGCGTTCGCGCGCGCCGTGACGGCGGAACGGGGGGCACTGCAGGTGACGGTGCGAGGCGACGTCGCCTGGACGGTGTCCGGCAGCACCGCGAAAGGAGTCTACCGCGAGCGTCCCATCAACTCCGCCGGCGCCGAACTGATGGTGCTGGAACGGACCCCCGCAGGATGGCTGATCCGGGCGATCCACTGGTCATCGCGCGCGCTGCGCCAGTGACGAGTGCGCCGAATCGGCGCGGCGCGGTGGCTCAGCGGCCGCGGCCGGCCCGCCACGTGCCCGGGCACGGCCGCTTCACGTCCCCGGTCGCGCGGTCTTCGGCTCGGCCACGAACGTCTTGTTCACGATGCGCCACTCGGCACCGATCCGGAGCAGCGACATGTAGTCGGTGAAGCGAACGTTCGGGTAGTCCAGGATCACGCGCGCGACCGCCGCATTGCCGGTGATGTGCACGTCCTCGATCCAGCGCCGGCGCTCCGCCTCATCCACGGCCGGGCTGCCGCTGAACCCGTCCGCGTAGTCCTCGGCGGTGCGCGACATCAGCTCGCCATCGCGCACGAAGAAGAGTCGGGCGCCGGGCGCGAAGGCCGCCCGCATGTGCGCCCCGTCGCCGGTGGCGTGCCCCTGCAGGTAGTGCTCGAGCGCCGCCCGCACGCCCGCCGAGTCCGGAAGCGCCGCCGCCTGGGCCGCCGCCCCCGTCGCGCCCGCCAGCGTCAGCAGCAGGGCCGCGCCCGCCCATCGAAGCATCCGCATCGCAATCCTCCATTACTGGAATTCGCCAGCACCACGGTAACACCATGGTGCCCGCGCGCAACCGCACCGGGACCAGCGCCGGGAGCGCGCGCCGCCGGTGCGGCCCCGGGGCCAGGCGACGATCGGCCGCGCGCCGGCTGGCTCGGCTCTTGAAGCAGTCGCCCCGGCGTTCCCGTGCGGGACGCAACGCGCACTCATCGAGAGGATGAACGTCATGGCGAAACGCACGCCTCCGGCGCGCGGGGTACTCGCGGCCGAGAATGATGGCAAGCGGCAGCAGCTGATCGAGATGCTGGAGAAGGCGTACTGGATGGAGATCGAGACCGTGATGAGCTACATCGCGAGCTCGACCAACCCGGACGGCCTGCGGGCGCAGGAAGTGATCGAGGCGCTCGAGCAGGACATCACCGAGGAGCTGGCGCACGCCCAGCAGTTCGCGTCGCGCATCAAGGAGCTCTGGGGCGTGGTACCCGGATCGATGGGATTCACCGCCGAGCAGAGCTACCTCCAGCCGCCCGAGCGGCAGACCGACATCGTGCACGTGATCAAGGGCGTGATCCAGGCCGAGAAAGGCGCCATCGAGCACTACAACACGATCATCGAGTTCTGCGACGACCTGGACTGGGTGACGCAGGACATGGTGGTCGAGATCCTGCGCGACGAGGAGAAGCACATGCGGCTCTTCGAGGGCTTCCTGCGCGAGATGGAGCCCGAGACGCGCTGACGATAGCGCGCGGCGCGCCCGCCTCGCGCGGGGCGCGCCCGCGCCTCAGCGTACGGTCCGGTACATCAGGTCCAGCAGCTCGTCGTACATGGCCTCCGCCTCGGTCTCCCCGGAGCGGATCGCCGACGTCGCACAGTGGCGCAGGTGATTGCGCATCAGCTCCCGTCCCACGCTCCGCAGCGCCTCGTGCACCGACGCGATCTGCGTCATGATGTCCGCGCAGTACCGGTCCTCCTCCACCATCCGCTGCAGGCCGCGCACCTGGCCCTCGATGCGACGCAGGCGCTTCAGATTGCGGTCCTTGATCGATGCATCCACCGCGACCGCGCGCCGCCCGCCCGCCGCGTCCGCCACGCCGCAGCCGCACGCCACCGCCGTCCGCCGCTCCGTTGCCATCATCCGCCGCCTTTCTTCCGTCGCCGCCCGGTCGCTGTCGTCCGCGCGCGGTGCCGGCCTCTTGCCGGGCCGGCCGAACCTGCGTCCGCGCTCTAGATAGATACCCCGGAGTGGTATGTCAAGGTGCCGCCTGCCGGACGGCGCGGGCTGGCGGGCGCGGCGATGCGCTGCCTAACATGGGAGCCCGCGGCCGGTGCGTCGCATACACTTTCTCCCTCCGGAACGCGCGTTGACTTTGCGAAATCCTGCGCCGGCGGCGCTGCTGGCCCTGCACGCGGGGGCAGGATTCCTGGCCGCAGCGCTGCTGTTCAGCCTGGAGCCGCTGGTGGGCAAGCTGCTGCTGCCGCGGCTGGGAGGGGCGCCGGCGGTATGGAACACGTGCCTGCTGTTCTTCCAGGCGATGCTGCTGGCGGGCTATGCGTACGCGCACTTCGGGGTGAAGCGGCTGGGCGTGCGGCGGCACGCGCGGGTGCACGTGGTGCTGGTGGCGCTCTCGCTCGCGGCGCTGCCGCCGGCGCTGGGCGCGGGCGAGCCGCCGGTGGAGTCATCTCCAGTGGGGTGGCTGCTGCTGCAGTTGCTGCGCGCGATCGGTCTGCCGTTCCTGGTGATCTCGGCGACGGCGCCGCTGGTGCAGAAGTGGTTCTCGGCATCGGAGCATCCCGGCGCCCGCGATCCGTACTTCCTGTATGCGGCGAGCAACCTCGGCAGCCTGGCCGGGCTGCTGCTCTATCCGCTCGTGCTGGAGCCG
>DATHVV010000090.1:0-2602 GCA_035461105.1 Longimicrobiales bacterium
ACGCGCCCGGGATGCTCGCTCACCACCTCCCCGATGATCGCCGCCCCGCGACCGTGGCGGTCGGACGCGATCAGCGCGAGCGCCTCCTCCGCCCGGGCCCGCGCCACGATCGCGATCAGCTTGCCCTCGTTGGCGACATAGAGCGGGTCGAAGCCCAGGATCTCGCAGGCGGCACGGACCTCGTCGAGCACCGGTACGCGGGCCTCGTCGATGCGGACGCCGGCGCCGGCGCCGGCCGCGATCTCGTTGAGCGCGCTGGCCACGCCGCCGCGCGTGGGGTCGCGCAGGACGTGCACGTCGGTGCCGAGCCGGTCGAGCAGCGACGCGGCCATGTGATTGAGCGGCGCCGAGTCGCTCTCGACGGTGGTCTCGAACTCGAGGCCCTCGCGCAGCGACATGATCGCGATGCCGTGACTCGCCACCGGGCCGCTCACGATGACGACATCACCGGCAGCGGCGCGCCCGGGCGCGATCTCGATGCCCGGCGGCACCAGGCCGACGCCCGCGGTGTTGATGAACACGCCATCCGCCTTGCCGCGATCCACGACCTTGGTGTCACCGGTCACGATGCGCACCCCCGCCGCCGCGGCGGCGTCGCGCATCGCGAGCGCGATGCGCCAGAGGTCGGCCATGGGAAAGCCTTCCTCCAGGATGAACCCGGCCGAGAGCGCGAGCGGCCGGGCCCCGCACATGGCCAGGTCGTTCACCGTGCCGTGCACGGCGAGCGAGCCGATGTTGCCGCCCGGGAAGAACGTGGGGCTGATCACGTAGCTGTCGGTCGTGAAGGCGACGCGTCCCTCGGGCACGGTGAGCACCGCCCCGTCGTGGAGCACGGCCAGGTCGGGCGAACCATAGGCTTCCAGGAAGATCCGCTGCACCAGCTGCTGCGAGAGCTTGCCGCCACCGCCGTGGGCGAGCACGACCGAGGGATAGTCCGCGAGCGGCAGCGGACAGGCGAGCTGGAACGCGCTGGTGCTCATGCCGTCAGGGCATAGTGGAAGTACGCGGCGCACGCGCCCTCCGAGGATACCATGGGGGCGCCCAGCGGGTGCTCGGGCGTACAGCGCGTCCCGAACGCCGGACACTCGCGGGGCCGGCGGATGCCCTGCAGGATCGCCCCCGCCATGCACTCGGCCGCCTCCTCCGCGGTCAGGTGCGCGACGTCGAACCGCGCCGCCGCGTCGTGCGCCGCGTACTCCGGGCGCAGCCCCAGACCCGAGGCCGGGATCGCGCCGATGCCGCGCCACTTGCGGGAGCTCACTTCGAAGACCCGCGCGACCAGGTCCCGGGCGGGCGTGTTGCCGTCCCGCCGCACCGCGCGCACGTACTGGTTCGCGACACCGTAGCGGCCCTCCTCGAGCATGTCGACCAGCATGTGTATGCCCTGCAGCAGGTCGAGCGGCTCGAAGCCCGTGACCACGATCGGCACGCGATGCGTCGCGGCGATCGGCTCGTACTCCCGGAAGCCCATGACGGCGCAGACATGGCCGGCCGCGAGGAACCCCTGCACCTGGCAGTCGGGCGACGCGAGGATCGCCTCGATCGCGGGCGGCACCAGCACGTGCGAGACGAGCATCGAGAAGTTCGTGAGCCCCAGCTGGTGCGCGCGCCAGACGGCCATCGCGTTCGCCGGTGCGGTAGTCTCGAACCCCACCGCGAAGAAGACGACCTCGCGGTCGGGGTGCTTCTGCGCGAGCGTGACGGCGTCGAGCGGCGAGTACACGATGCGCACGTCGCCGCCGGCCGCCTTGACACCGAGCAGGTCGGTCTCGGAGCCCGGCACGCGCAGCATGTCGCCAAACGACGTGAACACGACTCCCGGCCGCCGCGCGATCGCGATCGCGCGGTCGATCATCTCGAGCGGCGTGACACAGACCGGACAGCCGGGTCCGTGCACCAGCCGCACCGAGCCTTCGATCATGCGGTCGATGCCCGAGCGGATCAGCGTGTGCGTCTGGCCGCCGCACACCTCCATCAGCGCCCACTCCCGGGTGGCACGCCGCCGGATCGCCTCGACCAGGCGGCGCGCCTCCGCGGGGCCGCGGTACTCGTCCACGAATCTCATGGCGCCGCCTGCGGCTGCGGCACCCGCAGCTCGCTCAGCTCGTCGATCTCGCGCAGGTACTCGAAGACCTGGAGCGCCTCCGCCTCGTCGATGCGCGTGATCGCGAAGCCGACGTGCACCACCACGTACTCGCCGACGGCCACGTCCGGCAGGTACGCCAGGCACACCTCCTTGACGATGCCGCCGAAGCTGACCCGACCCATGGTCATGGTGCCGACCGTGCCCTCATCGATGGCGATCACCCTGCCCGGCACGCCGAGACACATGCGCTACACTCCTTCCGCTTCGAGCCCGGCCGCCGCGACCGCGATCTGGCCGTAGGCGATGCCGCCGTCGTTCGGCGGCACCTGTCTGTGCAGCAGGACCCGGAAGCCCCGCGCACGCAGGGCCTCCGTCACCCGTTCGACCAGGATGCGGTTCTGGAAGCAGCCACCCGACAGCGCGACGCGCGGCTCGGCGACGCGCTCCGCCACCGCAATCGCGCCCGCAACGAGCGCGTTGTGGAACCGGCCTGCGATCTTCCCCACGTCCGTGCCG
>DATHVV010000091.1:0-10377 GCA_035461105.1 Longimicrobiales bacterium
GTGCGGCCGGCCGGCGAGACCACGCTCGCGGAGCTCGAGCGCGAGGTGCAGCGCAACGCCGGCACCATGCTGGTGCTGACGCGCGCCGCGCTGCCCGCGCTGCGCCGGAGCCGCGGTGCGATCGTGAACTTCGCCTCGCCGACGGCGGCGCGGGCGCCCGCCTCGCTGGGTGCCTACGCGGCCGCGAAGGCCGGGGTGGTCGCCCTCACGCAGGCCCTCGCGGCGGAGGAGAAGGTGCACGGCGTGCGCGTGAATGCGATTGCGCCCGGCATCATGGACACCGACCAGAATCGCGAGAGCATGCCGGGATCGCGCTACGTACGGCGCGAGGACGTGGCCGAGGTCGCGTACTTCCTGGCTACGCGCGGAGCGGCCGCCGTGAGCGGCGAGGTGGTCACGGTGCGACTGGAGACGACCGGGTAGCATCGCGCGCGATTACCACCGCCGCGCTCACGATCAGCGCGATGCCGAGCACCCGCGTCGCGTCGAGCGCTTCGTGCAGCAACGCGGCCGCGAGCAGCGCGGCGATGACCGGCTCGAGCGAAGCGAGCATCGCCGCGGTGGACGCGCGCAGGTGCCGCAGCGCGGCCAGGTAGAGCGCGTACGGGATGAGCGTGGGCACGACGCCGAGGCCGACCAGCGCGGGCAGCGCGGCGCGGTCACGCAGCAGCGGCTCGAGCGGCGGGGCCACCAGCGCCAGCGCCAGCGAGGCGAACAGGAACGACCAGAACAGCGAGGCCGATGCCGGGTAGCGCCGCATCGCCACCTTGCTGAAGAGCGTGTAGAGCGCGTAACCGGCACCCGCGCCGAGACCGAGCGCGAGCGCGGCGCCGGTCAGGTGAGCGCGCCCGGTGCGGAGCGCGTCCAGCGCCCCCGTCACCAGCAGCACTCCCGCCAGCACCATGCCGAGCGCCAGCACCTTCCAGCGCGGTATCGGCTCGTGCCAGAGCAGGCGCGACGCGAGCATGACGAACGCCGGGGCGGTATAGAGCAGGGCGGCCGCGATCGCGATGGTGGTGCGCTCGAGCGCGGCGAAGAACACGGTCTCGAAGAGCGCGAAGCCGAGCACGCCGTAGAGCACGAAGAAGCCGAGGCCGCGCGGGCCGATGCGCAGACCGGCGGGCCGGGCCACCATCACCAGGGCGGCGCCCGCCAGGCCGAGGCTGGCGCGGACGCTGGCCAGCTCGACCGGCGTGAAGCCGCGCGCGTAGAGGACCTTCGCGAAGAGGCCGAACGTGGCCCAGAACGACGCGGCCCCGATCACGAGTGCGGCCCCGAGCCAGGGGAGCGGCGGCGGGGCCGGCGGGGTGAGCTGCGGGGCGCCGTCGGGGGACCGGCGCGTCGCCATCAGCGCGACGCGTCGATCGCGGCCTGCTGGCGCACGTTGGCGAGCCGGAACCAGCGGTCCAGGTGATCCAGGTGCGTGCGCGCTTTTGCTTCCATGCCGAGCGACTGGTAGACGACCGCCAGCCCGTAGTGCGTGTAGCCGTAGTACGCCGGGATCCCCTCGGTCGCGGCATCCATCCAGTGTCCCCATTCGTCGGGGAAGCCGCCCCGGTGGAGGAACACCTCCGACACGAGCGCCTCGGTGCGAGGCAGGTCGAGCCAGGCCCCGATCAGCTGCGCGTAGCGGGCCTCCTGCGGCACCGCGTAGATGCCGCGCGCGCTGTCCGGCTCGACCGGCCCGTCGTGCAGCTTGAGCGCGACGCCCTGGCGGATCAGGAACGGGAAGAGCTGGAGGTTCTCGTACGCCTGCGTCGTCATCGAGAAGTATACCGGGCGGTCGCCGAGCGCGGCGTCGATGATCTGGGACATGAACACGTCCGCGGGGACGACCACCGTGCCGGGCGGGATCACCGATTCGATGCGCCCCGACCGGTACACCTGCGGCTCCCGCGTGGCGAACGGGCGGATGCCGGCGATCTCGCGCACCTGTGCATCATCGAACGGCAGGATCGTGCGCGTGGGCGCGCCGCGCGGCGCGAGCGGCTCGGCGGAGACGCCCGCGGTGTCGCCGCCCTGGACGAGGGGGCGGTAGAACGCCGGGCCGGCCGCCGCCTGATAGGGACGCTGGCAGATGATGCGGGTGGGATCGTCGGACGGATCGACGCCGGGCGGGCACGGCTGGGTCAGGTCGCGCAGCTGGCGCACGTACCAGGGCGTGTTCAGGTAGCTCATCACGATCACCGTGACGTCCTTCCTGATGCCCTCCACCTCCTGCAGGTACCAGAGCGGGAACGTGTCGTTGTCCCCGTTCGTGAAGAGCACGCCGTACGGCTCCACGCTCATGAGCAGGTTGTACGCCCAGTCGCGCGCCGTGTAATCGTCGCGGCGCGACGCCCAGCTCCAGTTCGCGAACAGCGGAATGAGCGCGAGCGCGAGCACCGGCGCGGCCGCCCACGACGGTCGCAGCGCCTGGCGGGCGTCGGCGAGCGCGGTGAGCGTGCCCGAGAAGCGATCGGAGAGCGCCTGCCAGAGCGCCGCCAGCCCGATCCCCGCCCAGACGCCCCAGAGCGAGAAACTGACGATGAAGAAGTAGTCGCGCTCGCGGACCTCCGTGTCGCCGCCGCGCGACCCCGGATAGGTGAAGCCGTACTTGAAGTTGAGGTAGAAGACGAGCCCGAGCGTGAGCGTCGCCAGCAGCACCGCCACGTAAAGGAAGCTGATCCGGTCGCGGCGCCAGTGGGACCACCCGCCGTAGAGGCCGAGCCCCAGGAACAGCAGCGTGAACAGCGGGCGCGCGCCCCCGAACCAGGACCGGTTGCCGGCGATCGAGCGGGCCCACTGCCAGTCGAAGTACTGGAAGTAGTTCGCGAGCTGGGCCACGAACAGCCCGGGCGTGCGCGGCAGGTCGGTGTAGCTGGCCGCCGCGATCGGGTCCCGGAACATCGACGGCTTGTCGTACTGCGTGCGCGAGAGTGACTCCGAGAGCGCCTCGCAGCCGGAGCGTCCGAACGTGAGCACGCTCTGCACCGCGCCCGCGAACGACTCGCAGGTCGGGTCCGCCTCGTTGAGCACCGGGTCGAGCCCGGCCCGGATCGGCAGGTACAGATGGATGGACAGGCCGAGCACCACCGCGACCACCGCCGCCGGGTAGAGCCGCCAGTTCGTGAGCACCCGCCGGTCCACGAGCAGCACCAGCAGCAGCAGCGCGGGCGCCACCAGGAACGCCATCAGGTGGTTCCCGACCGAGAGCGCCAGGATGAACACGATGAGCAGCAGCAGGTTGTCGTCCTTGCCGCGTCCCAGATTGTCACGCCAGCGGAACGTCAGCCACGAGAGTAGCGCAATCGTAAACAGCGAGACCGTGTAGACCTTCTCGTTCACGTTCGACTGGTTCCAGACCGTGAACGCGGTCGCCCCGATCAGCACGGCGACGCTCGCGCCGAGCAGCCGGAACGTGCGGTCCAGCGAGTAGTACGCGAGCACCCGGTCGGCCAGCAGGAACCAGAACATGTGCGCGGCGGCGCTCATGAACGCGCTGAACAGGTTGATGCGCACCGCCACCGAGAGGCCGGTCGGGGCGAGCAGCACCTCCCAGGCGCGGGCCAGCACCACGAAGGCCGGATTTCCCGGGGGGTGCGGCACGCCCATGATGTGGGCGGTCGCGATGTACTCGCTGGTGTCCCAGAACCAGGTCGTCGGCGAGAGCGTGAGCGCGTAGAGCGCGAACACGGCAAGGCCCGCGATCGCAGCCGCCAGGTAGGGCGGACGATA
Organism: Longimicrobiales bacterium; assembly: GCA_035461105.1. Lineage (GTDB taxonomy): Bacteria > Gemmatimonadota > Gemmatimonadetes > Longimicrobiales > RSA9 > VEPF01. The sequence goes on from DATHVV010000091.1 coordinate 3,718, forward strand.
CCCGGGATCCATCAGCGGCGCGGCGGGCACCGGCTCCCTTTCGAGCTGCTTCATCCTGTGGCCTGTGTCGGTTCACGGAGTCGGGCGGCAAACCCTGAAAGCTAAACAGGGCCGGGCGCGCGCGCGAGCGTCGGCGGCCGGGAGGCGCGCGGTCGGCCCGGGACGGACCGGCGGCAGCAAATCGAAGCGCAGGCAGGGGTTGCGCTGGGACGAACGGCACGGACGCGCTGTCACGGCGTCGCGCATTCGAGCGTTCTCACCGTGACTGGATGCACTCCGACGCGCACCCGGACGTAACCCGTTCCTGCCGGTCACCTGGGCTTGATGGAAGTAAAGGCGCTCTCCCCGCTGACGAATCCGCGCGGCCGCCCAGCGGCGGCACGCGCGGCGACGCGCGCTGCGCCCCCGCGCGGTGCGGCCGCCACGGGGCGTGCAGCGAGCGCACCGCCGTCAGTCGAGCACGGTGAAGGCAGTGCTGGTGGTCGCGTTCTCGCCGCTGTCGCGGTTGCTGACCGTGATCTCGAGCCGGTAGCGGCCCGGGCGGAGGTCGCTCGCCAGCCGGCGGACCTCCTGTACGACGCCCTCGGCATCGGGCCGCGCGACGTCATCGAAGCGCAGGTCGATGCGCTCGCCGCCTCCCCCGAACAGGCCTCGCAACAGACCGCGGCGCTGCGCGGGCGTGACCACGACGCGCGTCTGGTAGGCGACATCCGGGGGCAGGTTGTACACCTCGTAGAACACGGTGAACGGGCGCTCCGGCCCGAAGCTGCGCGGCAGGGCGAGCGCGAGTCGGACATCGCCGCGGCGCCAGTCGCCGGCGGAATCGGGGAGGGCCAGGACGACGTCGCTCAGCACCATGCGGCGTCCGCCGAAGTCGCGCAGCCGGCTGCCGCCGGTGGTCGCGGCGCCGCGGGCACCGACCGCATCGGCGGTCACCACGCGGTAGACGGTGTGCTCCGAGGGAACCACGGGCAGGGTGACGTGCGCGCGCACGTACTCGCCCGCGGGGAGCGGCCGGGCGACCCGTATGGGCAGCAGCGTATCGACGCGGGTGATCACGTCCTGCAGCGTGTCGTTCAGGATCAGCGAGAGGCGCAGCGCGTAGCCGGTGCCGCCGGTGCCGGGCACGGTGTCGAGCTGGTCGGCGGGAGCCGCGACCGCGGCCGTGACCTCGGTGCGGCCGAACCGGTTGCGGAAGCTGAAGACGTCGTGGTGAAAGTCGATCGGTGCGGCGAACGTGCGCACGTGCGAGTCGGTACGCAGGGCGAGCCGGGCGCCGCGCCGGTAATCGGCTTCGGTCCGCTCCACGATGGAGCGGATCTCGGTGCCGTCCAGCGGATACCCGCTCTGCAGCAGCTGGCGCAGCCGGGCGATGCCCTGGCGGTAGCGCGAATCGATCGCCGCCCGGTCCTCGATCAGCGACATGACCGCGAGCTCGCGCCGGCGCAGGTCCCGCTCGGTGTTCGCGTCGAAGCCGTAGTCCCCCCGGCGGATCGCTTCCGCGGTCGCGGGGCGGATCCCGCGCAGCGTTTTCTCGACCTGCAGCACGGACGGCTCGACCGCGTCCAGGATGTCACCCACGAGGGAGAAATCCTGGGCGCCCCGCAAGGCGACGAAATGGAAGAGCTGCTGCTCCTCCTGCCCGGGCAGCTGGTAGACCCAGGTCTCGTTCGGGAGCACGCCGGCGCCACCCGTACGGATCGCCTGCAGCGGCGTCCCGTGGCGGATCAGGATGACCCCACGATCGTCGAAGATGTGGCTCTCCGGGGCCTGCTCCGCGAGCAGGTGCGCCCCGGTCGGGTTCTCCGAGCCGCGCCGGGCGTTGCGCACGTACTGGGTGCGCGCTTCCGTCAGCCGGCGGTAGTGCTCGGCCACGCGCTCCTCCGGCGTCACGCCGCCGTCCGCGGCGCGCCGGTCCCAGAAGCGGCGCAGCCACAGCTGCTGCTGCGCGGGAGCGGTCGCACGCTGCCACTCCGCCGCTTCCTGCGCGTTCACCAGCACCGCGACGTCCTGGTACAGCAGCCGCGCCGCCCCGCCGTCCAGCTCGTCGAGCGCCCGCTGGTAGTGCGCCCAGCCCTCGGCGCGCGTCTCCGGCTGCAGCATCAGCGCGATCCCGCGGCTGCGCAGGGCCGAGGCATCGCCCGCGCCGGCACCGCCGTCGGCCGCCGCCGCGGCCGCCGCGTAATTGCCGAGCGACGTCTCCACGTCCGAGAGCGCACGCGCGACGGCCGCCGACCGGTCTCCCGCTCCGCGCGCGCGCAGCAGCGCGCCGCGCGCCTCCTCGACCTGCTCGCGGCGCCGGCCATCGGCCATGGCCAGGTCCGCCAGCAGCACCGCCGCCGGGCCGAAGCCCGGCTCGAGCGCGAGCGCCGCGCGCAGCGAGCGCCGCGCGCGCGAGCGCGCGTCCCGGCCGAAGATCTCGGCCACGCTCTGCGCCACCGTGACCTGGGGCAGTACCCCCCCCACGAACGGCAGCCGCGCGTCCGGGCCATGGGTGTAGGCGAGCGCCAGGCCGTAATGGCTCCAGGTCTCGCCCGGGAACCGCTCGACGGCGCGCTCGAAGACGTCACGCGAGCGCTCGAACTCGTCCCGGTCCCGGGTCAGCTCATAGAGCCGCAGCGCGATCAGCCCGCGTCGCACCAGCGGCTCGGGCGTCGCCGCCGCCCCGGGCAGCCCCTGCGCCCGTTCCAGGCGCCGCAGCTGCGCCAGGTCCGACGTCGCCGCGAGCGAGTCGCGCACCGCCTGATAGTCCGGCCGCTGGGCGTCCGTGCCCACCGGCTGCCAGAGCAGCATGGACACCGCGAAAAGGAGGTAGGAATTCATCAGGTAGTGCCTCGGTGGGGGCGCCGCACCACGGCGCCCGTAGGCAGCGTGCTGGTATCGGTCTGCTACCCGGCCGCCCCGTCGCCGGTGCCATGTCCGCGCGGCGGGCGTGCGAGCGACGGGTTTTTGCGTGCAAAATCGGGGTCAAAGCGCGCGATTTCGCCCTTGACACTCCCGGAAGGCAGGCCTAATCTGCCCGCACTCATTCCGTCACGGCTCTTCTACAATACGACCACGGGCTCACGCGCCGGGAGCCCCGAACCGCGAGAGCTGCCTTTGTCAGCTTCTGGTTTCCCACGCGCATCCGCTCGTCGGCCCGCGCCGAGCGACGCGCGCAAGCTGTACGTATCCCTTTCCGCACCACCCAGGAGGGTCCTCCATGCTTGGTAAGGCGGCAACACGCATCGCCTCCACGCTGGCCGTCGCCCTGCTACTCGTCGTGATGACGGTGGCAGGCGGTCACGCGCAGGCCTCGACCGGCAAGATCCAGGGACGCGTCGTGTCCTCGGACGGCCAGCCGATCGCCTCCGCGCAGGTCAGCGTGGAAGGCACGAACCTCGGCAACATCACGAACGACGACGGCTTCTACTTCATCAACCAGGTGCCGGCGGGCCTGCACACGATCCGGGCGCAGAGCATCGGCTTCCGTACCGTGGACGTGACGGAACAGCGCGTGCTCGCGGGCCAGACCCTGACTCAGAACTTCACGCTGGAGCCCGCAGCCGTCGAGCTGGCCGCGCTGGTCGTCGCCGGTGAGCGGAACCCGCTCGTGCCGCGCGACCAGGTATCCTCGCGCGCGATCGTGACCGGTGAGAAGATCGATGACCTGCCGCTCGACAACGCCGCGAGCATCATCCTGCTGCAGCCGGGCGTCATCGAGACGAACCTCGGTTTCTCGATCCGCGGCTCGCGCGAAGGCGAGGAGGCCGTGTACGTGGACGGCGTGCCGGTGCGCAGCATGCGCACGGGCGACGCGGCCAGCATCGAGCTGCCGACCAACGCCCTGGCGCAGGTCGACGTCACGACCGGTGGCATTGCGGCCCGGTACGGCAACGCGCAGGCGGGCGTCATCAACTACGTGACGCGCACCGGCGGCACCGCCTTCGGCGGCACGCTCTCGCTCATGACTGACGAGCTCGGGCCCAAGGACTGGCGCACCGGCTTCAACCGCGGCGAGCTGAGCCTCGGCGGGCCGATCCCGGGCGTCCAGAACCTGACGTTCTTCATGGGCGGCACGATCGAAGGCGAGAAGTACCGCCCGATCAACCAGGACTACAAGGATTACGGCCTCCTCGTGGCCAGCGGCGTCGACACCACGATCCGCATGCCGCGCACCAGCTCGGGCGGCGTCCCGGGCGCGACCGACAGCGTCGACGTCATCATCCCGAACTTCATCCCCTGGGAGAATGGCGCTACCTCGCCGAGCCGGGTGGCCGACGAGTACAACCTGACGGCACGGCTCTCGTACGGGCTGGGCCGCGGCTCGAAGCTCGACTTCACCTATTACCGCAACCGCGACCAGAACCTGGCGCGCAACGCGATCACCCACCTGCTGAATCCGGACGCATGGGTCGGTAACCTGACGACCCGCAACATGTACACCATGTCGGGCTACTTCCTGCTGCGGCAGACGGCGGAACAGGCGCTGGCGCTCGATCTCCGGGTGAGTCATCAGCGCGAGTTCGGGCAGGCCGGCACGGTGGAGAAGAGTTACCTGGAGTCGCACCTCAATCCGACGTTCGGCTTCAACATGAAGGCCATCGACTTCGTGATGGATCCGGACGACTGGCCGGTGAACGACTCCCTGGTGGCGATGTTCCGATCGAACCTGGCGGCCGAGGACCTGTTCCTGATGGTGCCGGGCCGCGGCGACCTTACCACGCGCCAGGGCGTGGCGGGCGTGGCCAGCGTGCTCACGCTCAATCCGTGGGGCATCCGCAACTCGCCGGGCGGGTTCGCGAACCTCAACACGTCGGGCATCGGCAACGCCGCGCAGACGTGGGTGACCGAGAACCGCTGGTACCTCTCGGGCACGGCGGACTGGCAGATGACGCGCTTCAACCGGGTCTGGCTCGGTACCGAGGTCACGCTGGGCGACGCGAACGCGCGCACCGTGTGGCTCTACCAGCGTCCCGGCCTGGGCGCGCAGCTGGTGCCGCAGGCGTTCAAGCCGAAGACGATCGGCGTTTTCCTGCAGGACCGTCTCGACCTCGGCGACGTGGTGCTCGAAGGCGGCGTGCGCATGTACCGCTACGACGCGGATGGCGAGTTCCCGCGTGTCCCCGGCTACGTCTTCGTGTTGCCGGACTCGCTGACCCGTGACCGGTCCACGATCGTGAACGGGCAGCTCACGACGACCGGCGACTGCGGCGGCGCGGCCACCGCGCCGGGCCGCACCAACTCGGCCGGGCAGGTGGTCTGCAAGGACAACTTCATCCCCGCCAAGGTGCGCACCATCTTCAGCCCGAAGCTGGCGGTCTCGTTCCCGGTCACCGCGACCTCGACGTTCCGCCTGTCGTACGGCCAGAACGCGCAGGCGCCGCAGCTGATCAACAACGGCGGCATCCTGGACGACGTGTACAACGACCTGGCGAGCGGCCAGGCGAACACGAACACCACGTTCGGTCGCGACGTGAGGATCCCGACCACGACCCTGTTCGAGGCCGGCTACCGGCAGGTTTTCGGGGGCGCGACGGTGGTGGACGTGGCGGCGTACTCGAAGACGAACCGGAACGGGCTGTCCTACCGCAAGATCCGCTACGAGGACCCGAACACGGGTCGCGAGACGTACATCAACTCGCTCTCGAACGCCGACTACTCGCTGGCCCGCGGCGTGGACCTGCGCTTCGACCGCCGCATGAGCGAGATCGCCGACCTGTCGCTCAACTACTCGTTCCTCGACGCGCGCGGCACCGGCTCCGACCCGATCACCTACACCGGACTGATCGTGCGCCGAAACACGAACCTGCAGCTGCTCACCGGTGTCCCGGTGGAGGCGCCGGACGTGCTGCAGCCGCTCGACCAGAGCCGCGCCCACACGCTCGCGGGCACGTTCTCCCTCAATTTCGGGGGGGACATGTTCGAGAACAACCGGGTCCTGCAGACCGTGCTCAGCGATTTCGGCGTGTACGCGACCATGCGGATCGCCTCGGGCCTGCCCTACACCCGGCTCGTGAACGACGCGAACGGGCAGATCGGTCCGCCCACGCGCGCCGGTCTCTCCGGCAACCTGGCGGAGCAGATCAACGCGTCGCGCACGCCCATGGAGAAGCGCTTCGATCTGCGGCTCACGAAGGGCTTCGAGGTGTTCGGCCGCGGCGGCCGGGTGTTCGCCGACTGGCGCAACCCGCTCAACCTGGTGAACACCGACCAGGTCTTCATGGAGACGGGCACGGCGACCAACAGCCGGTTCCAGGAGGAGTTCCTGACCGAGCTGATGAGCGCCCAGACGCTGGACGGCAATGCGTCGATCGCCGACGTCGACCTCGCGGTCGGCGAGCAGAACGTGGTCAACCGCCACATGCTGAGGCGGACCGAGGAGCGGTTCCGGATCGGCGAGGCAGACGGCGTGTTCAGCGTCGCCGAGCAGCGCAGGGCGTATTCGCACCTCTACAATCTCCTCACCGGTCCGCAGACGCTCCGGGAGTCGAACCGGTCGCTGCGCCTGGGCCTGGAGATCGTGTTCTAGTTCGTAGCCAGTCCAGGGGCCGGCTCCGTCGCTCGCGGCGGCGGGGCCGGCCGACACGGAAGGATCCACTCGTACAGGAGCGAACATGAGTCGCACAACGGCAGAGAGAGGGCCCCGGCGCGGGGCAGGGCTGCGAGCCCGCATGCTCG
>DATHVV010000092.1:0-7825 GCA_035461105.1 Longimicrobiales bacterium
CTGGGTCCAGTCCACGCCCGTTCCGGTGCGGTCCACCAGGTGCCGGTACGCGACCAGATGCGCGGTTGCGCGGGTGCGCGGGTTCAGCGCCCAGCCCCCATCGATCCCGCCGCCGAGCACGACGCCGTCGGTCAGCTGGAACTCGGAGCCGCGATCGAACAGAGTACCCTCCGCCCCGACCCACGCGCGTTCTGACAGGTCGTGCCGGAGCCGCAGGTCGACCTGGCTCCGGGCTGCGCCGAACCCGACGTCCGCGGCGTAGCGGGCGCTGGCCCCCCACGCCGGAGCGAGGGCGCCGGAGACGCTCGCATCGAGGCGCCAGCCGTCGGCCTGAAGCGGCGCGAACGTGAGACTCGCATCGGTTTCGCGATAGCTCCGCCGCGCCGCACTCAGGTCGAGGGCGAACGGCAGCTGCTCGGTCGATACGTGCGCGGCTCCGCCCAGCTCGGCGAAGCCGACGGGCGTGAATGCGCCCCAGATCGTCCACAGGTCGAAGTAGGGCCGATACCGCCTTCCGAACGCCTCGACGGTGACGCCGTTCAGGGGCCGCGCGCTCGCCTGAAGCCGCAGGTGGTTCAGCTCGCGGGTGGCCACGTCCGCGTCCAGCACGGCTTCCAGGGCGAAGCGCTGGCGGCGCAGGAAACCGCTTGCCGTGGCGCGCTCGGAGTAGAGGCCGAGCCGGTCGCTGCGGATCTCGCGCTGATAGCCGAGTGCGCCGCCGGCACCGGCGCTCCGCAACTGCAGCCGCGATCCGAGCAGCACGCCACGCGAGTCGGGCGCGAACGGCTCGATCGCCGCGAGCGCACCGTCCGTGATGGGCTCGGCGAGGCCGCGCAGCAGGCTCCAGCCCCCGAACGCCTCGACACTCAGCGCGCGATAGGCCGCGAGTACGGAAGCACCGTCGTAGCCGTACAGGCCGAGCCCGCTGCTCTGCCACTGGCGGCCCAGCCGCAGGCGGCCGTGCGAGCGGGCGATCTCGAGGTACGCTTCCAGAGCATCGAAGTGATCCCCGGAGCGCGGCCACAGCGCTTCGTCGCCGAACAGCGGGAGGCGCGCCCGGAGATTCGCGTGGATGCGGATGCCACGGCCGAACCCCCACGCCGAGATGCCGATGTCCTGCGTCAGCGGTACGGCCGAGAGCACGTCGCCCGCCGCCAGGTAGCGGCAGTAGGGCGCTTCCTCGAAGCAGCGCACCGGCTGCCCGCCCGCGGTGTGGCGCAGTACACCGTCCCCGACCGTCGCACTGGCCAGCACGCTGTCCTCACGCAGGCCGCGCGCGGAAACGTAGCGGACCGTGGTCGCACCGGTGAGGCGCACCGTCTGCGCCTGCACCTGCCCCGGCGGCAGCGCGGCCGCCGCGACGACTGACAACCCGGCCATCACCACGCCGGTGCGGCATGCCCTCCGCGGGAGGTCCATACGGATCATCATCGCACCGCCTCCGGCGCAGCTCGAGCCTGCGGCCGCACCGCGTGGCAGCTCGCGCACTCCGCGCCGGTCTCGTGGTCCGACTGTGCCCGGTGGCATACGACGCACACCGCGCGCACCAGCGGCAGCTCCGCTACCGCTGCATCGTCGTGACACCCGGCGCCCGCACAGCCCAGGTGGGCCTCGACGGGGTGAACTCCCGGGCGCGGAGTCGGGTGGCAGCCCGCGCAGCTGGCGGTCGCGGTGTGATGGCGCTGGTGGCACGTCGCACAGCTCGCGGGTGCCGCCGTGTGCGCTTCACGGCCATGGCACCGCACGCACTCGATGGCGCCGTGTAGCGCGTGGCTGAATGGCAGGCGGCGCACCTGGCCGGCGCTCCCGGCGGCGAAGCGGGCGGTCACCTCCACCGACGCCTCGGATGGCAGGCTGCGCGAGTCGTGACAGTGTCGGCAGCCGAACCCCTGAGCCGGGGCGTGATGACAGGAGCTGCAGTCCCCCGACGCCGCCCGCGTGGCTTCCGGGGTTGCGCTGGCCACCGGCTCGTGGCAATCGAGACAGGCCACCGAGGAGTGCGCGCCATGACCCGGCACCTGCGTGTGGCAGCGGACGCATTCCAGGCCGACATGGCGCTCGTGCGGAAACGTCGACGCACGACGCTCCTCGACGAGCGCCACGTGAAGCCGGCTGCGCGTCGTGGCGGGCGCGCTGTCGTCATCCTCCAGCACGGTCGCCGGCACTGCGACCGCGGGTGCCTCGCCGCCGCAGCCGCTTGCCAGCGGCAGACACAGCAGTGCGACCAGTACCGCTGCCGGAGCGTCAGCGCGCCAGCACATTCTCCAGCACCAGCGAGGGAGCCGCCTGCAGCCCGTAATCCTTCACTACCTGCTTGATGCTGGCGCTCAGCAGCGCTTCGATCAGATAGGGATTGTGGATCGCGGAGCCCGGCTGGAGCGCCAGGTCGGCATTGAACTTCGCTCCCTCGCCAGTGGAGATCCGGCCATCCGTCGTGTTGAACTCGGTGGCCGGCACCTGGGCGATGAGCGCGTTCAGGTTGTCTGCCAGATCGGTGATCCGAGTCCGGACGACACTCAGCAGTCCACGCACCGTGTTCTCACTGCCGTGGCAACCCGCCACGGTGCACGACTTGAAGGAGCGCTGCTGGACTGTGCAGGTCGTATCCGCGCTCGGGCGACCTTCCGCGTCCAGGCATGGAATCGCCTTGAACAGGTGGCCCGTGGCGTTGAACACCAGCGCTCCGGTGATGGCGTCGATCACCTGCGTGCGGTTGACGTGACAGCCCGCACAGAGTCGCGGGTTCCGCTCCGTGCCATGCGTCGCGACGATCTCGCCCGGTGTGTACGCGAAGTCGGGCGGGATCCAGCCGACCTCGGTACCGAGCAGCAGGGGTCCCTGCGGGGAATGCGCAGTGCGTGAATTGCCCACCTCGGGCACGGCGCGCTTGTGGTGGCACCTGATGCACAGGTTCTGCTCGACGTCGGCAACATCGATCGGATAGCGCAGCTGGCGCGGATTTGTCGCATCGTGCGGATCGTGGCAGACCGCGCAGGTGATCGGGATCGGCTCGCTCCCGCTCCGCTCGATGTAGTCGGCGTCGATCCCCCAGGCCGCGAAGACACCGCGCGCCTCGTGGCATTCCACACAGGCAGCCTGCTGCTGCTGGCTCGTGCCGCGCTTGCCATGCCGCGATGCGGCCCACTCCTCCACGAAGGGATAGTGCGAGCCCCCATGACACTCGCCGCAGCCGTTCGCCAGGTCGAGCCCGACCTCGAGCGACGCGAGCGGCTGGCTCGCGTCCGGGTTCGTCACATGCGTCAATCCGGGACCGTGGCAGCTCTCACACTGCACATCGTGATACCGCGGGTCGCCCGTCGCCGTGTAGCCGACGTTCGGATCCGAGACGGCGTTGCCGAGCGCGCCCACCGTGTGACAGCCCTCGCACGCGGCCGCGGCGCGTCCGGAAGCCTGCAGCGACGTCCACGCCTGAGCGTGCTTCGTGCCGCGCCACTCGGCGTACTTGCCGATGTGACAGCCGCCGCACACCGGCTGCTCGCCGTTGCGCGCGTAGCCCAGGAACCCCGCCGCCAGGGCGGAGGGCTGCTCGAACCCGGGCACCTCCACCAGCACCCGCCTGGTATCGACGCAGGAGAGCAGCAGCAGCGCCAGCAGCGCGCTGCCGATCCCCATCGCTGCGCCGGTTGATCCACGCGACCTCGTCATCGATGTCTTCTCCTGTGCGACAGCGGGCCTCTTACAGTGTCCGCGGCGTCGGCTGTGCCCGACGCTGCAGACGGCGATGCAGCAGCTGCAGCGCGATCACGATCAACGGGCTGGCGATCCAGGCGGTAACTCCCGCGGCCAGCAACAGCGCGCCGATTCCGGTCACGCGCAGGTCGGAGCCCCACACCACGGGCGGCTCGCTCAGGAAGCTCAGCAGGAGGAACGCGAAGGTCGCGGCCAGCAGCAGGGTACCGAGCCGGCAATCGGGCCACTGTGCATATGCCCGCCGGAGCGCGACCACCCCCTGCCACACCGCCACCGCGCACGTGCCCAGCAGCACCAGCCAGCTCACGCTCACCCCGATCAGCAGCGCCGGGCGGGGCATCATCAGCGCGACGCTGGTCATCGAGATCCAGATCGCAATCTCGTACATCAGCAGCAGCACCGGAGCGCCGAGCAGCGCCGACCAGAACAGGCTGCGCGCCACCCGCCAGCGGCTCTGCTCCCGGATGCGGCCCAGATAGCCGAGCACTCCGCCATGGACGAAGCCGAGCCCGCCGAATACGACGAAGAACAGCGTGCTGATGAACCATGACGTGCTGGCGCTGGTCCGACCGGTGCCGGCGAGCAGGGCGACCCAGGCGCCGCCGGCCAGCAGCCCGCTCGCCGCTGCCCAGCTGAGCGCCACCCGCCCGGGCAGCTCCAGCGCGGCAGCCATACCCCCCGCGAGCCGATCGGCCAGGAACCGCAGCGTGGGCGTGAGCATCGGGCGCCTCGCGGACAGGGAAGGTTCTGACCGAACAGGGGTCAACTCGTGTGCCCGCCCGGGCCAATTCCCACAAGTCGCTGTGGGGTATGATCTTGTGCCATTCCGTGGCACTTTCCGGGAGATGTGTGTTCGGGGCATTTCCCCCACCGGAGGTCACCGAGGCCCGGCGGCGCCGGGGCATATCCCCCGACCGGATCGGGCCCTCCCGCTCGATCGTCGGCGTACCGGTCGGGCCCGATCGATGCGAACGACAGGCAGGAAGGCGCACTCGGCGGACCCGTCGAGGGGCGGGCTCGAAGCCGGGGCGAGGTCCAGTACGGGAGTGCCGAGGAATGAACACGAGCGACGACACGACCGCTCGCGCGGGGGCGGATTCTCCAGGTGCAGCCAGTGAGTTGACCGCCGCGTATCACGACGTGCCCGGCCATCCGAGGCCTGCGGCGCAGCGCGTCGCGTTCGGCACGTCGGGCCACCGCGGATCGTCGCTGCAGGGCACGTTCAACGAGGACCACATCGTCGCCATCAGCCAGGCAGTGGCGGAACACCGGCGCACGCTCGGGATTGGCGGACCGCTGTTTCTCGGCATGGACACGCACGCGCTTTCCGCGCCGGCGCTCGCGACCGCGGTCGAGGTGCTGGCCGCGAACGGCGTGCGTCTGATCCGCGATGCCGCATCGCCGTACACGCCGACGCCGGTGATCTCGCATGCCATCATCAACTGGAACCGGGCGGAGCGCGGCGCGCGTGCGGACGGCCTGATCCTGACGCCGTCGCACAATCCGCCCGAGGACGGCGGCATCAAGTACAACCCGCCGCACGGCGGCGCCGCGGACACCGACGTGACCAGCGTGGTGGAAGCGCGCGCGAACGAGATCCTGTCCCGCGGCGTGAGTGACGTGCGTCGCACCCGGGGAGCGGAGCCGGGACGTGCGGATCTCGCCCGCTCCTACATCGACGAGCTCGGCTCGGTGATCGACATGCCGGCGATCGCCGCGTCGGGCATTCGCATCGGGGTGGATCCGCTGGGCGGGTCCTCGATCGATTACTGGGAGCGGATCGCGGCGCAGTACGGTCTGGCGATCGAGGTGGTGAACCCGGTCGTCGATGCCTCGTTCGCGTTCATGCCGCCGGACCGGGATGGCCGGATCCGGATGGATTGCTCCTCGCCCTGGGCGATGGCCGGTCTGGTCGCGCTCCGGGATCGCTTCGACATCGCGGTCGGTCTCGATCCCGATGCGGACCGTCACGGCATCGTGACCCCGACAGCGGGGCTGCTCAACCCGAACCACTACCTGAGCGTCGCCGTCTGGTACCTGTTCCGCACCCGGACCGGCTGGCCAACCGCCGCCGGCGTGGGCAAGACGCTGGTGTCCAGCGCCATGATCGATCGCGTCGCTCAGGAGCTCGGGCGTGATCTCATCGAGGTGCCGGTCGGGTTCAAGTGGTTCGTGGCGGGACTCGAGAGCGGCGCGATCGCGTTCGCCGGCGAGGAGAGCGCGGGCGCCACGTTCCTGCGCCACGATGGCCGGGTCTGGACCACCGACAAGGACGGCATGCTGCTGGCCCTGCTCGCCGCCGAGATCACGGCCCGCACCGGCCGCGACCCGGGCGAGCTGTACCGTGACCTCGAGCAGCGGTTCGGCGCACCCGCCTACGAGCGCATCGATGCGCCGGCGAACGCCGCGCAGAAGCGGGTGCTGGCGCAGCTTGCGCCGACATCGATCAGGGCGGAGCAGCTTGCCGGTGAGCGGATCGTGGCCCGGCTGACCCGCGCGCCCGGGAACGACGCGCCGATCGGGGGCCTCAAGGTCGTGACCGAGAACGGCTGGTTCGCGGCCCGTCCGTCCGGCACGGAAGACGTCTACAAGATCTACGCGGAGAGCTTCCTCGGCGCGGCCCACCTGGAGCGCCTGCAGCAGGAGGCACAGGCGCTCGTGGACGAGGCGTTCCGGGACGCGGGCGTGTAGCTAGCGGGCGATGTCGACCACGATGCCGCGCCACTCGCCCTGGTTGAAGCGGAGCACGCTCAGCGTGCAGCGCGTCACGTGTCCGGCCAGGATGGCGAGCCAGATGTCGAGCGCGTCGAGTGTGCCGGTCTGCTGGATCACGAAGCAGATCCCGAGCGGCACGAGCACCTGCGAGATGATCGAGATGTAGAGCGGGCTGCGCGTATCGCCGGTGCCCTGCAGCCCGCCCGTATAGGTGAGCGCGATGGCAATGAAGATGCCGGAGACGCTGAGCACGCGCAGCAGCTGCACGCCGATGTCGACCACCACCGGATCGCTCATCCCGAACAGGCCGAGCAGCTGGCGCGGCAGCACCAGGAAGATGGCCCCGATGCCGGCGGCGCCGATGCCGCCGATGCGGGCCGCCACCGCGACCGCCTCGGAGGTCCGGTCCGGCCGGCCGGCGCCCAGGTTCTGGCCGGCAACCGCGGCCGCCGCGCCCATGAGCCCGACCGCCGTCCACGTGATCAGCGAGAACAGCTGCGTGTAGGACACCGCGAACGCGGCCTGTGCCGCGGCGCTCTGTGCCAGCGATCCGATGAACGCGAGCATGAGCACGCCGCCGACGTTCATGGCGATGCCCTGGATCCCGGTCGGCAGGCCGAAGCGGAACAGGGCGCGGATGATGGTCCAGTCCGGCGCGAAGCCATGGTGTCGCGGAAACGATACCACCCAGTCGCCGTGCCAGAGCCGCCAGAGGGCGTAGGCTGCGACCAGGCCGCAGGCGATGACCGTGCCCATGGCGGCGCCCACCGTGCCGAACGCCGGTACCGGGCCGAGCCCGGGGATCAGGATCACGTTGAACACCACGTTCAGCACGGTCATGACGATGCCGAGCACCATCGGCGTGCGGGCGTCGCCGGCGGAGCGCAGGGCACCGCCCAGCATGAAGAACACGAGCAGGCCGCTGCTGAACAGCATCATGACGCGCAGGTAGGGCAGCGCTTCCGCCTTCACCTCGGGCGCGGCATTGACCAGCTCGAGCAGCGAGGGCGCGAGCACGTAGCCGAGCGGCGCCATGATCAGCACCGAGATGCCGGTCGCGGCGAGAAAGGCCTGGTAGACGGTGCGATCGACTTTCTCGGGCTCGTTCGCCCCGGCGAAGCGTGAGACCAGCACGCTCATGCCGGTGAACAGGGAAGTGATGAAGACGATCACCACGATCCAGATCTGGTTGGCGACGCCGATCGCGGCGTTCGCCGCGAACCCGACGATGTTGCCGACCATCACGTGATCGACGATGCCCTGCAGCCCGCCGATGATGTTGGTGAGCATGGTCGGCCAGGCGAGCTTCCATACCGCGCCGGCGAGCGGACCTTCCACGATCGAGCGGTCGTAGCGCGCCGGGGCCGGGGCGGGCGCGTCCGTGACGGCCGGAGGCGCC
>DATHVV010000093.1:0-4581 GCA_035461105.1 Longimicrobiales bacterium
TTCCTGCCGGACGCGCGCTCCGCAGAGTGGCTGCTGCAGGGTGCGCATTCGCTCGAGAACGACCTGACCCGGGTGCTCGCGTGGGGCGCACTGTGGGACGGCGTGCGCGAGCTGCAGGTATCGCCGCGCCGCTTCGCCGAGAGCGCGCTCGCCGGGTTCGAGCGCGAGCGCGACGAGCAGATCAGCAACGTGTTGCTCGGCCGGATCACGACCGCACTGGAGCGCTACCTGCCCGGGAGCGACGACCTCCGCGCCGCGCTCGAGCGGGTGCTGCTCGACCGTGTCGATGACGCCGCCCTCACCTACGACCTGCGCAAGGCGTCGCTGGACGCGCTGCTCGCCGGGGCCCGTTCCCCGGCCGCCATCGAGGTGTTGAAGGCGTACCTCGACGGCGCGCGGGAGTTCCATGGGAAGCCCCTGCCGCAGCCCTCCCGCTGGACCGCGGTGGCGCGGCTGCTCGCGACGGGTGACGCGCAGGGTGGGCGGTTCTTCACCGCGGAGCAGCAGCGCGACTCGACACCGGAGGCGGCACGCTCGGCGTTCGTGGCCGCGGCCGCGTTGCCGGACCCGGCGCGGAAGGGCGCGTACTTCGAGCGCTACTTCGACGACCCGGAGCTGAACGAGGAGTGGGTGACGGCGTCCCTCGGTGGCTTCAACCACGAGCTGCACGCGCAACTCTCGCTGCCGTACCTGCGCCCCGCGCTGGAGCGCGCGGTATGGCTGCGCGACAACCGCCGCATCTTCTTCCTGCCGCGCTGGCTGGACGCGTTCATCGGCAGCCACAGCTCGCCCGAGGCACTGCGCATCGTGGACGAGTTCCTCGCCGCGAACCCGCAGCTGCCGCCGGACGTCAGGCGCAAGATTCTGCAGCCGCGGGATGAGCTGGCGCGCGCGGTACGGATCCAGGAGGCGGAGGGGTCACGCTAAACGGGGCCCTCGAACCTGGAGGCGTCGCATGGTATCCATGACTGCACGAGAAGGCAGGAACAGCGTCCGTGACGCATGCGGTGGGTTGCGGCCATCCGTCAACGCTTCTGTGCCCGGCTCCGTGCTCAAAGGGAGATGGAATGCCAGATCCGCGGCATGGGGCGGGTCACCGGTCTCGCCATCCAGATGCTCACGTTCACGCCGACCGGCATCGTGGTCGAGAACACGGCGGTCTACACTACGCCGAACGGCGACGAGCTGCATTCGACGTTTTCGGGACTCGGGGTACCCGACCAGTCGCAGACGGTGATCTCGCTCTCGGGGACGGAGTTCTACAGCGGCGGCACCGGTCGTTTCGCGAACGCGAGCGGCTCGGCCGAGCTGACCGGCGCCGCGAGCCTGGCGACCATGACGGGTGCGTTCACGACGCTCGGTACACTGACGTTCTGACTCCCCGAGCGCTGTGCGGCTGCGAGAGGAGCCGCACGCCGGCGAGCATGGAACCGCTCGCCGGCGTGCGCACCCGTCAAGTCACGGCGGCTGGCGCGCCGATCACTACCTCTGGCGGTGGCAGCTTCGCCGCGTCCAGGTAGAGGACCTCCACGGCGGAGCCGATCTCGGGGAAGCGGAAGTAGCCGAAGTCGAAGACGTCGCCGGCGGCGGCCTCCTGGATCAGCTCGCGCCCCTGCCGGAGCAGCTCCGCCTTCGCCGCCCGCACCGCCTCCAGGCTCGGGTAGACCATGCAGATGTGGTGATAGCCCTCACCGTGCTTCTCGAGATGCTCATCGTAGACGGTCCGGCCCGTATGCGGCGCGATGAGCTCGAACGTGCCGCCGCCAACGGTGGCCAGCGCCACGCGGAACGAGAACGGGCTCGGCTGGCCGTGTACCCGGCATTCCACGGGCTGGATCGTCCAGACGTTCCAGGGCCCCACGCCGAGTGCGTCCGCGAGTGCCTGCGCGGTTCCTTCCAGGTCACGCACCAGGAAACAGGTGTGATGGAGCGCTGCGGCGGCGGGCATGGTCATTTCAGGGCTCCGGCTGGACTGGTGAATCCGGCGCGAGTGCGTCGCTCCGGAGAATCTTCAAGATGGCGACAATGTACTTCCCGATCGTATCCAGTATCCAGTAGGACGAACCGGCTCCCAAGTCCGCTCAGGGGACGGGGGCTCCCGCGGACAAGGTCGCGCGGAACCTCGCAGTGACCAGTTCCGGACAGCCACTGTGCGGCCTGGCCATGGGCACGTTACTCTGTCTCCATGCAGCCCTTCTCGATCGATCCCGAGATCGCGCGCGCAGAGACGCTGCCCGCCGAGGTCTACCACGACCCGGCCGCGTACGCGCTGCAGCGCGAGCGCATCTTTGCGCGGAGCTGGCAGCTGGCCGGCGACGCGGACCGGCTCAAGGCGCCCGGCCACGTGTTGCCATTCACGCTGCTCGAGGGCTGCCTGGACGAGCCGCTCGTGTGGACATGCGACGACCGGGGCACGCTCCGCTGCCTCTCCAACGTGTGCACGCACCGCGGCACGCTCGTGGTCGAAGGGGAGGGACACCTGAACCAGCTGCGTTGCCGCTACCACGGGCGCCGGTTCCACCTCGACGGCCGCTTCCACTCGATGCCCGAGTTCGATGGGGTCGCGAACTTCCCGTCGCCCGCCGACGACCTGCCCCGGCTGCAGACCGCGCGCTTCGGCCCGCTGCTGTTCTGCGCGCTCGATCCGGCGTTCCCGTTCGACGAGTGGATCGAGCCGGTACGCGCGCGCACGGCGTTCCTGCCGCTCGATCGGTACGTGCTGGAAGCACGCGCCTCACAGGACTACTACATCCAGGCGAACTGGGCGCTCTACTGTGACAACTACCTGGAGGAGTTCCACATCCCGTACGTGCACCGCGGCAGCCTGACCGGAACGCTGGACTACGAGGGCTACCGCACCGAGCTGTTCCGCTGGAGCAACGTGCAGCTGGGGGTGGCCGGAGCCGGCGAGCCTGCCTTCGCGCTGCCCGAGGATCACCCGGACGCGGGCACGCGCATGGCGGCGTTCTATTTCTGGCTCTTCCCCAACCTCATGCTGAACTTCTACCCGTTCGGCCTCTCCGTGAACCTGGTGCAGCCGCTCGGCCCCGAGCGCACGAAGGTATCCTTCCTGCGCTACACGGTTGCGGGCGCACCCGCACCATCGGGCGCGGGCGCCGACCTGCACCGCGTGGAGATGGAAGACGAGGAGGTAGTGGAGGCGGTCCAGCGTGGCGTGCGCTCGCGACTCTACCATCGCGGCCGCTACTCACCCCGGCGCGAGGTCGGCACCCACCACTTTCACCGCCTGCTCGCCGAGTTCATGAATGGACCGGCGTAGCGCCGCCACAGCCAGTACACGGGCAGCCCGGAGAGTATGATGCCGAAGCTGAGCATGGTGAGCGCCGTATCGGTGACGAGTGCACCCACCATGAGCGCGAGCGAGGCGATCACGAACAGCGCCGGCAGGAGCGGGTAGAGCGGCGCGCGATAGGGGCGCGCGCGCTCCGGGTCGCGACGTCGCAGCAGGATCACCGCGAGCACCGCGAGCGTGTAGAACGGCCATTCCCCCAGGACGATCGCGGCCGTGAGCTGCTCGAAGGTGCGGCTGGCCGCGTACAGCACACTGAGCAGGCCAGTGGCGGCGATCGCGACGTGGGGCGTCCCGTAGCGCGGATGGACCGCCGCCAGGCGGCGGAAGAAGAGACCGTCGGCGGCCATGGCGAAGATGAGGCGCGGCCCGGTCATCATGACCGCGTTCGCGGAGCTGAACGTGGCCACGATGACGAGCGCGGCCACGAGTGAGGCGCCCGCGCGCCCGAACACCCGCGTCGCGGCGTCGGCAGCGACCAGCGGCGAGCCTGCCATCACATCGAGCGGGAGCACGTACAGGTACGCCGCGTTGATCGCCAGGTAGAGGACCAGCACCGCCGCCATGCCGCCCAGGATCGCGCGCGGCAACGCCCGCCCCGGATCCTTCACCTCGCCGCCGAGCGCGGCCACGTCCGCCCAGCCATCGAACGCCCAGAGCACCGCGATCAGCGCCAGCCCGAGCCCTGCGGGTGCGAGGGCGCTCACCGCGGATGATCCCGCAAACGCGCCGGCGGAGCCGTCGCCGAGCGCGAGCAGCAGCACCGCGAGCAGCAGCAGTGCGCCGGCCTTGAGCAGCGACGAGGCGTTCTGGACGGCGGCGCCGAGCAGCACCGACCGGTACTGGGCGGCCGCGAGCAGGATCGCGAGCAGCACCGCCACCCAGCGCTGCGCGGCATCGCCGAGCGGGAAGAACGTGCTCATGTAGCCGGCCGAGATCATGCCGAGCGCCGCGACCGAGCCGGGCCGCACGATCAGGAAATCGGTCCAGCCGAGCAGGAAAGCCGGCAGTGGGCCGTAGGTCTCGCGGATGAATACGTAGATGCCGCCCGCGCGGGGCATCATCGCCGCCAGCTCGGCGATCGCGAGCGCGCCGGCCAGCGCGACCGCGCCGCCCACCGTCCAGAGCAGCAACGCGGTCCACGCGCTCGGCACCTCGCGCGCGACCTGGGCGGGTACCCGGAAGATGCCGCTGCCCACGATCATGCCGATCACCACGGCTGCCGCGCTCCAGGTACCGAGGCGGCGCGGGAGGTCGGCGCGGGCGCTCAC
>DATHVV010000094.1:0-27242 GCA_035461105.1 Longimicrobiales bacterium
TGGGCAGCCACTCGCGAGTGACTGCCCACTTCCTTGCTGCGACGGCTCTCCCCGGATTATTTCCCGCCCGCCGCAGCCCGTGTTGTGCCCGGCTTAAAGGCAATCAGCAGGCCGCGTCGGGCCGCCGCGTGATTTCCGCGCCGTTGCTGGGTTTTTCCGTTCCGTTCCCGCCACGGACGGCCGTCGAATCGGGAAAAGTTTTTGCAGTTTGGCGACTTCCTGCGCGGCCCTGGGCCGGTCCTCAGCCCCCCGGGGCGCCCTCGAACCCCGCCATCTGCAGTTTCACGCGGCCCGCCGCCACGAGCGAGTCGATCCGGGGGTGCGCTGTCAGGTACCTCGCTTCGAGCGCGCAAGGCCCCCGCTGCAGTGGGATCAGCACCAGCGGAAGGCCGGCATGCAGGTCCGGCTCCTGCCGGCGGCGACAGTCGAAGCCGGGGCGGTGGATGACCAGGTTGACGCCGCGCTCGCGGAGATAGTGCAGGGTCGCGATGCGGCGGTGGCCGGGCGCCGGCGAATGCGGCGCGCCATGCATTGCGACGAATCGATCATTCAGCCCCAGCTCATCGATCGTGGGCAGGTCCGAAAAGTACGGGATGGCCCCGGCCGCCGTGGTAGCGATCACCACGTCATCGGCGCCGCCGGTGTAGAACAGGCCGTGCAGTGCCCTCCCGGCCTCGATCCAGCTGGGCGACTCCCTGACGTGACGATCGAGGCTTCGCGTGCTCTCGATCAATACGTTCGTGCCCGCGATCAGTACGTTGAATCCCGGATACAGGTCCCGGTGGTACAGATTGGCACCCAGTGCCAGTACCATGATCATCACCAGCGAGCGCTGCCGCCGTGGAGCCGGCAGCGCGCCCAGTATGCTGCAGGCCATGATCGCGTACATCGGAATCACCGGCACCAGCATTCGGAACTCCATGAAGTCGCCGCCTACGTACACCAGGTAGGCCGCCCACCCGATGGTCGCCGCTCCCAGGTACCACCGGATCGGCTCACGACGGGCGGTGAGCGGGTCTCGGCTCACGACACTCCCCAGCGCGAGCAGGCCGAGGGCGACGACGAAGCCGGCCTGGGCGAGGATGAAGCTGAGGATGTACCAGGTGCCGAAAGCGAGCGTGGAGCCCTGCCCGACGGCTTTCGCGTAGAACGTGTTGGGGAGCGCCTGTCCATATCGGGCACGGCACCACGCGAGCAGCAGCAGCGTGGCCATCACCGGCAGCGCACCGACCAGCACCCGCGCGCCAGCGTGAATCCGGGAGCCAGGCGACGCCCGAGGACGCTCTCCCCATGACTGCCACCAGGGCCAGAGGATCGCGGGCGTCAGCAGCAGGACGCTGTCCAGCCGGCACAGCATGGCCAGCGCGGCGCTGCCCCCGGCCAGGCCCGCGCGCGCCAACGTCGGCTGCTGCACCAGCCGCCAGACCAGCCAGTAGGTCAGCAGTACCAGCATGGTCTGCAGCGACGTTTCCAGTCCGCCGCTCGCGTACGCCGAGAAGCTGGTATGGGTGGCCACCATCAGCCCCGCGGCGAACGCCGCCAGGAGACTCCCGCTCAGCTCCCGGGTGATTACGAACACCAGCAGCACGGCGGCCAGGCTGGACGGCACGCTCAGCAGTGCGGCGGCAAGCTCGCCGGACGCACCCAGCTTCAGCAGCAGACCTTCCAGCGCAGTGAACAGGAAATTCGTGTAACCGAACTCCGTCGAACCGGGGGCCCAGACCAGCCCGTGGCCACGCGCCAGGTTGCGCGCGTACCGCAACGAGATGTACGCGTCGTCCTGAAAGAAGTAGTTCCAGCGCGCGAAGGCCAGCGCAATGAGCGTGAGCAGCAGGGGTGCGGCAGCGGCCGCCACGGAGCGCGGCCGGAGGCCGGAGGTTTCCGTAAGACGCCATCGCCGCATCGCGGTACTCATCATCACGCAGCGTGCGCGGCTGCGCGCTCGGGCACCGTGTTCCCGCGGGAGCCGGGAGCCAGCGGTGCGGGTCATGGTATGGAAAGGTGGGCCCGGCAGGACTCGAACCTGCGACCCTTCGATTATGAGTCGAGTGCTCTGACCACCTGAGCTACGGGCCCGCGCCGCGAAATCTAACGCGGGCTGCCGGCGCCGTACAACCGACCCCTGGCCGTGCCGCAGTGCCGCGACGACCGGGTCACGCTGCCCGGGCGACGGTGCGCGGGGCCGACGGCCCGCGCTCGCGTCGCGGCGCGCCATCGGTGCAGCGCATCAGCGGGTCCCGAAGAGGCGGTCTCCGGCGTCGCCGAGCCCCGGCAGGATGTAGCCCTGGTCGTTCAACTGACGGTCGAGGGCGGCAGTGTACACCTGCACGTCGGGATGCTCGTCGAGCATGCGCTGCACGCCCTCCGGAGCGGCCACCAGGCACACCAGCCGTACCCGCCCCGCGCCGCTGCGCTTCAGCGAGTGCACGGCGGCCGCCGCGGACCCGCCGGTGGCGAGCATGGGGTCGAGCACAATGAAATCGCGGGCTTCCGCGTCGGGTGGGATCTTGAAGTAGTAATCGACGGGCAGAAGCGTGTCGTGGTCTCGATAGAGACCGATGTGACCGACGCGCACGGAAGGCATGAGCCGGAGCATGCCCTCGACCATGCCGAGTCCGGCGCGGAGCACGGGCACGAGCGTCAGCTTCTTGCCGCTCACCATGAAGGCATCGGTGCGCTCGAGTGGAGTCTCGATCGTCACCGGCTCGAGGGGCAGGTCTTTGGTGGCCTCGTACCCCATGAGCATCGCGATCTCGTCGACCAGGGCGCGGAACGTCTTCTTGGACGTGTCGCGCTGGCGCAGCACCGCGAGCTTGTGCTGGATCAGCGGGTGACTGACGACGATGAGATTCGGAAAGCTGTGCATGTTCCCGCGTGGCACTCGTGTGCTGGTGAACTTCAACGCCCGCCGCGGAACTTACCTGCGCCCCGGATCGGGGCAAGCATCAGAGTCGCCCGATCGAGCGTCGTTCCACCCAGCCCTCGCGCAGGTCGTAGGTGAGCACGCGCGCCCACTGTGATCTCAGCTCGCGGAGTCGCAGGGGATCCCCGGCCGCCGCGGCGCCGAGCGAATCCGAGTACAGTGCGGGTGCGGCGCGCAGGGGGCCGCTCGCGAGCGCGACCGCGTGTGATGGCGGCCGCGCCCGCACGCCGAGCACGCCGAGCGCGGCAGCGCCCGCGAGCAGCACCAGGATGGCGGCGGGCAGCAGCCGCCGTCTGCGCCGCAACGCCAGCGCGAGCAGCAGACTTCCCAGCCACCAGGTCACGGCCGCGAAGAGCCGAAGCTCGTCGCTCGAGACGCGAATGGCCGGCGCGATCTCAGCGAGGGCGCGCTCTGCCCCGAGGACCTGCAGGTTGTGGCGCGCGTCGCGGGCGCGCGGCTCCAGCTGGAGGGTGCGCAGCCAGGCCCAGACCGCCGGGCCCTGGTGCCCGTCCGCCGCGAACGCGTGGCCCAGGTCGTACCAGGCCGACGCATCGTCCGGTCGCGCGCGCACCTCGGCCACGGCCGTCGCGACCGGGTCGGTACCGGCCGGCGGCGTCTGGCCCGCCACCGGGCCGGCGGCGAGCAGCGTGCCCAGCAGCAGCGCGCCGGGCCTTGCCGTGCGGGCGCGGCGTGCGGCGAGCAGTGCGCGGGCATCGGCGATCAGCCGGGCACAGGTCTCGGCGTCGGCCGGCGTGGGTGCATAGCACACCTGCCGTACTCGCTCATGCAGTGCGCGCAAGCCGGTACTCCCGGCTCCGGGGTCGCGCGCGATTTCGCGCTGCAGCAGTGTGCCGAGCCGCTCCAGGCTGGCGCGGGGATCGCGCAGGTCCGCGAGGGCACGCAGCTCGTGCTCCGCGACGGCGGGCCTGGCATGGCGGCCGGCCCGGCGCGAAGGGCGCGGCTGGAGCATTGCCAGCAGCAGCAGGAGCGGCACGGCCTGGAGGGCCAGAAACCAGTTTGTGCGCACGAACGCAAGCGGCTGCCTGGCAGAGTCCGCCCGCAGCGGAGCGAGCGCCGCTGCGCCCGTGGCACTGCCGTCGCGCGCACCGGCATACAGGACGAGCGGACTGGTGCTCGCTCGCTCGTAGCCGCCCGTTTGCGGGTCGAACCACGAGAACGTGATCGCGGGGACGGCATGTTCACCGGCTGCGCGGGATACGAGCAGCCACTCGAACGTCTTGCGGCCGCTCACACGTTCGCCGTCGAATCCCACATCGACGCGGTCCGCGCCCGGGAAGATGTCGACGTCGGCGATCTCGGGGAGCATGGGGCGCCCCAGGGCCTTGATGTTGCCCTTCCCTTCCACGCTGACCCGCAGCGTGACCGCGTCGTCGACGGTCGTATTCGGTGCCGAGATGGAAGCGGTTATCGTGAACTGGCCGACGGCGCCATCGAAATCAGCCGGACGACCGCTGCGGGGAAGCTCGCGCACGTGCACCGCGATCGGATCGGTCGCGAGCTGGCGACTTTCCGGGGAGAAGATGGAGCCCGCGCGATACTCATAGCGCAAGCCTGCCGGAGGTATCCGGTGATCGCCCGCGCGCAGCGGAAAGAGCACCTGTCGAAAGCTCTGCACCTCGTACATCTCGTTCCCGGACACGCGCAGGCCGACGGTGACGGGATCAGGGAGATCGTACACCCAGAACCCGGTCGTCGCCGGCGGATCGAAAACCGGGGCGCGGGTCTGACGCAGTCGCAGCGCTTCCGGAAACGCGGCCTCCGCGCGATAGAGCAGCTGCTCGCCGACGTAGAGGGTGTCGGGGTCGATCCAGGCGCGCAGCCGAACCGGCGGCTCGCCGTCACGCCGGACGCCAGGCCCGGCGGCCGCCGGCGTCACGGTGAGATCGAGCGCGGGCGTCGTATACGTGCGTCCTTCGACCTCCACGGCGACGCTCGGGATGCGGTAGCGTCCCGGCTCCTGCGCGACGACGACCACTTCGCGACGCGTGGTACGGCGGCGGCCGCCCGGGAAGGCGACCTGCAGTTGCGAGAAGTCCGAGATCGGGCCGAGCGCGAGGCCGGCTGGAAGCGTGGGCACCGGGATCTCGCCGGGTGTCGATCCGCTCGTCTCGACGGTGATGACGAGGACCGTGGACGCACCGGCCGCGATGCGATTCGCGATCAGCGTGGCCCGCACCTGCGGCGCGTCCTGCGGCGCTGCGAGCAGCGCGGCGCCCAGGGCAATGGCCAGCAGCATCACCAGTCGCGCAGCACGGGCGTGCGCCGCTGCCCCTTGCGAAGGCGCTCGCGGGCGAGCTCGCGCTCGTCCTGCTCCGCGGCGTTGAGGATCTGGTCGGCCTGCTGCTCGTCGAGCGGCTGCGTCTCGGACGACGCTCCCGCGGCGGCACCGCGGCCGGGCGGCGGCGCCTGGGCACCGCCGCCCCCGCTCGACTCGTCCTGCTGATCCGACTCGTCCTGCTCCGAGGACTCGGGCTGAGAAGAACTGCGGCGCTGCTGCTCGTCGCGCTCGCGGAGCGCCAGCTCCAGGTTCCACTTCGCGTGCACGTCTCCCGGCTCGATGCGCAGCGCCTGCCGGTACAGCTCGATCGCCGATTCCAGTTGCCGCCCCTGCTCCGGCCCCGGCCCGCGTCGGGCCTCGTCCAGGAAGCGGTTGCCGAGGTTGTACAGGGCGCGCTGCCGCAGTACCGGGTCGACCGCGCTCAGCGATGCGCGCAGGTGCTGCTCGGCCTCCTGGTGCCGGCCCAGCTGCAGCAGCGCCGTGCCCAGGTTGTAACGCAGCTCGGCGGAAGACTCCCCATCCCGGAGCGCCTGCTGATACGCCGCGACCGCCTCCGCGTAGCGTCCGGCCCGGTACAGCCGGTTGCCGCGCTCCACGTCACCGATGCCGAAGCCCTGGGTGAGCAGTGCGAGCAGCAGCACCGCGAGCGACGCCGCCCGCCGGGAGCCGCGCACCGGCGACCAGCGCAGGGCGAGCCAGCTGTCCAGCGCGATCAGGGCCAGCGCCAGCGCGATGAAGAGGGCGAAACGCTCGCGCGGCAGCGTGCGCCGCTCGCGCGCCGCACCGGGTCGTTCCATGCCCCCGAGCCGCGCGGCCAGCCGTTCGACGCTGCCGGGATCCGTGCCATCCAGGTAGGCGCCGCCGGTGCGGTCCGCGATTCCGCGCAGCAGGTCGTCGCCCAGCCGCGAGATCACGACCTGCCCGCCCTCATCGCGCTTGTACCCGCGCGCGATGCCATCGGCATCGACCTCAGGTACCGGCGCGCCCGCGCGCGTGCCGAGGCCGACCGTGTAGATGCGCACGCCCGCGTCCGCCGCCCGGGCGGCGGCGTTCCGGATCCCCTCGACATCCTCGAGTGCCTCGCCGTCGGTGACCAGCACCACGGCGCGCTCGCCGGCCACCTCCCCGGTGCCACGGGCCAGGTCCGCGGCCAGCAGCACGGCGGACTGCAGCGATGAGCCGCCCTGGCTCACGATCGCTGGATCGAGCGCGTCCAGGTACAGCTCGATGGCGCCATGGTCTATGGTCACGGGCGAAAGCACGTAGGCGCGTCCCGCGAACGCCACCAGCCCGAAGCGGTCGGCCGGCAGCTCCCGGAGCAGCCGGCGCACGAGCAGACGTTGCCGTTCCAGGCGCGTCGGCGTGACGTCGCTCGCGAGCATGGATTTCGAGACGTCGAGGGCGAGCACGATGTCGAGCGCGCGCGACTGTGCGGGTACCGCGGCGCGACCCCACCGGGGCCCCGCGGCGGCGAGGCCGATGGCCACACCCGCCAGCGCGATGAGCAGCACCCGGACGGCCGGAAACCGGCGCAACTCACCGCCACCCAGACGGCTGATCAGCGCGGCATCGCCGAGCAGGGCGGCGACGCGGCGGCGCCTCCGCGCGTGACCGAGCAGGCCCAGCAGCAGGAGCAGCGGCAGCGCCATGGCGAGCGCGAGCAGGTCCGGCCTGGCGAAGCTCACGGCAGGCGTCCCCAGCGGCTCGCGAGCAGGGCCCATTCCGCGAGCAGGGCGAGCGCGCCCAGCAGCAGGAAGGGGAGGTGGCGAGGCGTGTAGCTCACGTAGCGACTCACTTCTACCGTGGTCTTCTCGAGACGGTCGATCTGGTCGTAAATGCTGTCGAGCGACGCCTCGTTGGTCGCCCGGAAGTAGCGTCCCCGGGTGGTTGCGGCGATGGCGCGCAGCAGGTCCTCGTCGATGTGCACGGGCAGCGTCGCGTACTGAACGCGCCCGGACGGGCCGGTCGCGACCGGGATCGGTGCGACGCCCTCGCTGCCAACCCCGATCGTGTAGATGCGGATGTCGTATGCCGCCGCGGCCCGTGCCGCCGTGAGCGGGTCGATCTCGCCGCGGTTGTTTTCCCCGTCCGTCATCAGGATCATGACACGCGACTCGCCGGGCACGCGTCGCAGCCGGTTCGCCGCAGTCGCGATGGCGGTACCGATCGCGGTGCCATCCTCCAGCATGTTCACGCCGGCGCGGAGCTGGTCGAGCGCCTGGTAGAGGACCGGGTAGTCGATCGTGATCGGCACCTGGGTGAGTGCCTCGCCGGCGAACGCAACCAGTCCGATGCGATCATACTGCCGTCCGGCCACGAAACGGGCGACCTGCTCCTTCGCGACCCGCAGCCGGTTGTGCGGCGCGAAGTCCTCGGCCAGCATCGAGCTGGAGATATCCAGCACAACCACGATCGCGATGCCCTCCGCCTCGACGTTCACGACCGCGGCGCCGGTGCGGGGCGCGGCGAGCGCGATCACGAGCGCGGCGACCGCGAGCGCACGCAGCCAGCCGGGCGCGCGGGCGAGCCGTGCGCCGAGGCTGGCGCGCCCGCTCCCCGCCGTGTGCGCGCGCGAATGCACGAGCGCACGGCTGCGGCGGCGCGCGCCGTAGGCGTAGAGCGGCAGCAGCAGCAGCAGCGATAGCGCCCAGGGGTTCGTGAAGCTGATCACGCGGCCCTCCGCTCGAGCGGCGACGCGATCTCGAACGTCTCCACGAAGCGACGTGCGCGCTCCCAGTCCGCAAGCGCCTCGTCCGGGCCGGGCCGCCGGCGTGCGAACTTGACCAGGTCGGCGGCATCGAGCACGTCGATCAGCAGGCGCGCCGGTGCGGCGGAGTCGGTCCAGCCGAGCCGGAGCGCGAGCTCACGGGTGGTGAGGTCCGGCCCGAGCTGCGCGTCGAGCGCGGCGACATAGGTGCGCAGCGCCTCGCTCACGTCGCTGTAGAACCGCTTGTACGCGCCCTGCTCCAGGGCGCCGCTGGCGCGCGCCCGGTCCAGGGCGGCGAGCGCCGCAGCGCGCGGCTCCGGTCGGGGCTCCGCCGGGAGCATCACGGGCCGAGCGGCCCGGCCTCGCCGGTACCACCACAGCACGGCCGCGGCCGCGAGCAGCAGCAGCAATGCGGCCAGGAGCAGCGGCCACCAGAGCCGATCGGGCCCGAGCACATCGTGCGGTGGCTGCGGCTGGACCCCCGCCGTGTCGGCGGGCAGCACGGACGTGATGTGGACGGCGGGGAAGCGGGCCGGTGCGGCCGTCTCCGCGCCCGCAGCCGCCAGCTGCACCGACGCGTCCGGAAGCGAGTGCGTACCCGGCCGCCATGCCGTGAGCGGGTAGAGCGCGGTCCAGCGTTCGGTACCGTTCACGGTGTCGCGCTCGATCCGGCGACGACCGGCCGCCTCGAGCGACTCCGGCAGGATCAGCGTGTCCGGGAAGGCGGCCGCGGCACCCGCCGGTCCCGAGACGCGAATCACGGCATGGAACACGTCGCCAACGGTGATCGTTGCCGGCACGACGGCGGTGCGCAGTTCCTGCGCGTCCGCCGGCAGGGCGGCGGCGGCGCCGAGCAGCAGGATCGCGACGAGCCTGCGCATCAGCGGGCCCGCTGCCGCTCGCGGCGCCGGAAGAAGGCCAGCAGCGGCCCCACGAACGGCGCGTCCGTGCGCACGCGGATCTCGTCGATGCCGAGCCGGCGGAACAGCCGCTGCACTTCGCCGCGCTCCGCCTGCACGCGCGCGAGGAACTCGGCCCGCGCCCGGGCATCGCCGGTATCGATGACGTACTCGTGATCGGTCTCCGGATCCGCGACGACGAGTACGCCGGCATCGGGCATCTCCAGCTCGGCGACATCCACGATGTCCACCGCCACCACGTCGTGACGCCGGGACACCAGGCGGAGCGCCTTTTCCCAGTCGGCGAGCAGCTCGGGCCCGGCCATGGGCGGCGCCACGAAGTCGCTCAGGACGAACAGGATGCCGCGGTGCGGCAGCAGGCGGGCAGCATAGTTCAGCGCGGCCGGCAGATCGGTGCCCCTCCCCGCGGGCCGGAAGGCGAGGACATCGCGGATCAGCCGGAGCACGTGCCGGCGCCCCTTGCGGGCGGGCACCGCGTGCTCGATGCGGTCGGTGAAGATGAGCAGCCCGACCCGATCGTTGTTGCGTACCGCGGACAGGGCGAGCACGGCCGCGATCTCCGCGGCCAGCTCGGCCTTGAAGCGCCCGCGCGTGCCGAATTGCTCGGAGCCGGACAGGTCGAGCAGCAGGAACACGGTCAGCTCGCGTTCCTCGACGTGCTTCTTCACGTACGGGTGACCGGTCCGGGCGGTCACGTTCCAGTCGATGTTGCGCACGTCGTCGCCATGCTGGTACTCGCGCACCTCGGCGAACTCCATGCCCTGACCGCGGAACACCGACTGGTACTCACCGCCGAATATGGAGTTGACGAGGCCCCGGGTGCGCAGCTCGATCAGCCGCACCTGCCGCAGGATCTCGCGCGGCACGGTCGCGATGGGCGCCGTGACGGACGGCGTAACCGGGACCTCCGCCAGTGCCGCAACGCGCCGCCGCCGGGGTAAGAGCGGCAGCCGGATCACGGCACCTCCACCGCCGCGAAGATGCGCTCGACGATGTCGTCGGAGGTGACCTCCTCGGCCTCCGCCTCGAAGCTGGTGATGATGCGGTGCCGGAGCACATCCCCGCCGATCGCCTTCACATCGTCGGGCAGCACGTAGCTGCGCCCGGCGAGGTAGGCATGGGCCCGGGCGCAGACCGCCAGGTAGATGGTCGCGCGCGGCGAGGCACCATACTCGATGAGCGCGCTCAGCCGCTCGAGACCGTAGGCCGCCGGCTGGCGCGTCGCCTGCACGATGTCGACGATGTAATCCTCGATCTTCTCGTCCATGTAGAGACCCAGGATCTCACGGCGTGCCGCGAAAACCTCGTCGGCGCGCGCAACCGCGTGGATGGGCGCGATCTCCTGTCCCGCCATGCGGCGCATGATCTCGCGCTCGGTGTCGCGGTCCGGGTATTCGACGCGCAGCTTGAGCATGAAGCGATCGACCTGCGCTTCCGGCAGCGGATAGGTGCCCTCCTGCTCGATCGGGTTCTGCGTCGCCAGCACCAGGAACGGCTCGGGTAGCGGGAAGGTCTCCCCGCCGAGCGTGACCTGGTGCTCCTGCATGGCCTCGAGCAGTGCCGACTGCACCTTCGGCGGGGCGCGGTTGATTTCGTCGGCGAGCAGGATGTTGGCAAACACCGGACCCTTGCGCGCCGTGAACTCGCTGGTCCGCTGATTGTAGATCATGGTACCGATCACATCCGCGGGCAGCAGGTCGGGCGTGAACTGGATGCGCTCGAAGCTCGCGTCCAGCGTCTCCGCGAGCGAGCGCACGGTGAGCGTCTTGGCGAGACCGGGCACGCCCTCGAGCAGGACGTGACCGCCCGCGAGCAGGCCCATCAGCAGCCGGTCGAGCATGGCCTCCTGGCCGACGATCCGCTTGTGCAGCTCGCGCTTGATCCGATCGGCGAGCGTGCGTCCCGCTCCCGCGGCAACCGTCGCTTCGTTCACTTCCACGCCGCCCCCCTCTCGCACCGGTACCCCAGGCCCGACGTCATCGCTTGATGCGCTGGCCACGGTCCTCTACCCGGAAAACCCAGGCCGCGAGGCGGCCGGGACGAAGCTGATCACGGCGGTGTCCCGGCTCGATGTCGAAACGCGAGCCGCCATCCGCGTCGGGCGCGTTCTGGATCTCGCGCAACATCGCCCCGAGCCGGTCCGCCCATGTACGCCAGTTCTCGGCGCGGAGGTCCACCCAGCCGTTGTCCACGAAGCGCGGGTCGGCCAGTGGGTGCCCGGCCGCCGGCGGCACCCGGACCTCGGGACCGCGCAGGACGCGCTGCCCGTCGGCAAGCAGCACCGGCAGCCCGATGGAGATGGGCCGGCCCCGGAAATCCGGATCGCCGAGCACCAGCTCCTCGGCGCGGCGCGCGGTCTCGTCCGGGTCAAGCGTCGCGGCGTCGGGCAGGCTGCCGAACAGGCGCCCGAGCAGCGCGGCCTCGAAGAGCAGCTTCGAGAGCCGCGGCGGGCCGAGCATCTCGTAGGCGACGGCTCGTACGCCGTGCTCTTCCTCCAGCACCTCCATCCTCTCGATGGCCACCTCGCGCAGTACCCCGGCCCGGTAGGTGGGCCCCGAGGTGGCCGCGTCCAGCGCCGCCACGATGTCGTGTCCGGTAGCGTGGCCTCGGATCTCGCGGACCACATCGGCCGCGATCTCTTCCGGCGTGATGAATTCCATGAGCCCGAGCGCAGTGAGCGTCTCGAACTCGCCGAGCGAGAACCAGCCGTTCTCGCCGGCGTCGACGTAGACGCCCTGGAGCGTCCGGCCGGTGTCACGATAGGAAGCCGCCGTGCCGGCGTCGGCAGCAGGGTCGAAGGCCACCTCGAGCGCCACCGGTGTCGCGTCGTAACGCGGGATCGGCCGGCCCCGGCGCAACACCTCGCCGAACGCGATCCGCTTCCAGCTGATCGCCGCGGTCGGCTTGATTTCCTTCACCGCCGGACCCCCCGGCGTGCGCGCCATGAGGTAGAGGAGCAGCGAGTGTGCCCCGGCCACGCCCGCCTTGGCGAGCAGCATCCGGCTGGGTCGTTCCTCGGAGTGCGTGAACGGGATGTTGAGACCCATGCCGCCCGTCCCCGCAGTGCCGACCTTCAGGTAGACCTGCGTCTGGGCACGCCGCATAGCCTCGAGGGCTATTTGCACGTGCCGGATGAGCTGCGGCATGTAGAGCGTCGCCAGGTGCTGCTCGAGCCGGTCGACGTCGAGTTCGCCGGCGTGCACCAGCTGCCGCACCTCGATCGCGCTCTGAAAGTTGTTCTGGTAGGCGAACGCCGTGGCCGTGTTGATGCAGTCGATCAGGATTTCGGGAGTACGCCGCAGCAGCAGCGCGCCGAAGCAGGAGCGGCGGACGACGTCGTCGCTCAGCTCCCCGAACAGGTCGTCGAGCAGGCGGGCCCGCGCCCCGGCATCGGCCAGCATGTCGGCGCGCCCGAGATCCTTGAGTGCCTCGGGAACGAACACGTCGCCCCATTCGGCGTCGATGCGCGTGGCCGCGGCGAGGCCGCGGTCGCGGCCCAGCTCGTGGAGTGCGCCTTCGGCCTCCGCGCGGGTGAGCCCGGTGATGATGAGCTCCGCCGGTGCGTGCGTCATGAGCTGGCGGGCCACAGCCATCCCGACCAGGCCGGAGCCTCCCAGGATCAGGACCTTTCTGCCCTGTATTTCCATGATGATTCGCAGTCTCGGAAAACGCGCTATGCGTCGCGGGGAATCTCATCGGGGCGCAGCCGCCGCCAGCGCCCCGGCGGCAGCGCGCCCAGCTCCACGGGTCCGTATCGGACCCGGACCAGTCGCCGCACCGGGTGCCCGACCGCGGCGAGGAGCCTGCGCACCTCGCGCTTGCGTCCCTCGGTAAGGGTGAGGCGGACGCGACCGGTCCCGATCCGCTCTGCCTCCCGGGCCCGGGCCGGACCGTCCTCGAGCAGCACGCCCGCGCGCAGCCGCGCCAGCGCCGGCTCGCCCGGGTCGCCAGCGACGTGCGCCTCGTAGACGCGCTCCACCTCGAACCGAGGATGCAGCAGGCGGTGGGCGCTGTCACCGTCGTTGGTGAGCAGCATCAACCCTTCGCTGTCGACGTCCAGGCGGCCGACGTAGAAGAGCCGGCCAGCCTCCGGCGGTACCAGATCGTAGATGGTGGGGCGCCCCTGCGGGTCGCGGCGGGTGCTCACGTAGCCGCTCGGCTTGTGCACCGCCAGCCACTCGACGGCACGGGGACGGACATCGCGGCCGTCGACCCGTACCCGGTCGAGGTCCGGGTCGATACGCGTGCCGAGCTCCGTGACCGGCGTACCGTTGATGCTCACGCGACCCGCCCGGATCAGCTCCTCGGCGGCACGGCGCGATGCGACGCCCGCATGCGAGAGGAACTTCTGCAGGCGCATGCGGCTCAGCCGTCCGGACGCTCTTCCGCGGCCGGCTCGATCTCGTACCTCTCCTCGAGCTGCTCCGGCGCCCGCGCGGCGGGCGCCTCGAACTCCTCGAGCAGCGCGCCTGGCATCGCGCCCGCCTCCTCGGCGGCCATGGCCGCGCTCTCCTCGGCTTCGGCCGGCGCGGCCGCGGCCACGCTCACGAGCGCCGGCGGAACCGGCTCCTCGCCGGAGGCTTCCACGATGAGCTCCGCCTCGTGATCGAGCTCCTCCTCGCTCACTGGCGGTGGGGCTTCCACGTGCCCGGGCTCTCCCTCCGGGATCGAGATTCCTTCGGCGGCCGGCTCCGGGCCGAACGGGCGCTCCCGCAGCACTACGGGCAGCTCGTCGGGACGCGGCAGATCCTCGAGCGACCGGAATCCGAAATGCTCCATGAACTTCGGCGTGGTGCCATAGAGCAGCGGCCGGCCCAGCCCCTCTGCCCGCCCCACCACGTCGATCAGGTTTCGATCCTGCAGCGTCTTCAACACGCCGCTCGAGCTCACCCCGCGTATGTCCTCGACCTCCGCGCGACCGATCGGCTGCCGGTACGCGATGATCGAAAGCACTTCGAGCGCCGGAGTGGAGAGGCGCGAGGGCTGCGGCACGGTCTCGTAGCGCTCCAGCACGATCACGAACTCGGGACGGGTCAGCAGCTGGTAGCCACCGGCGACGTCCGCGATCTGGAACGACCGCTCGGTCTGGTCGTACTCGCTGCGCAGCTCGTCGATGACCGCCTGTACCGTGTCTTCGTCCAGCCGCTCGTCCACGCGCGCCAGGTCGGCCGCGGTCAGGGGCGCGTCGCTCGCGAAGAGCAGCGCCTCAATGATCTG
Source organism: Longimicrobiales bacterium (assembly GCA_035461105.1). Taxonomy (GTDB): domain Bacteria; phylum Gemmatimonadota; class Gemmatimonadetes; order Longimicrobiales; family RSA9; genus VEPF01. The sequence continues at coordinate 14,067 of DATHVV010000094.1, forward strand.
CGTCAGTCGCATGTTGGGCTTCGATGGTCTCGGATGCGACAGCGCCCGCGGGCGCGGCCTCGGTCGCGTCGTCCTCGATGTCGCGACGATACAGCCAGAGCGTCGCGAATGGCTCGCTCTGCCGCAGCGCCAGCCGGCGCTGCCGGGCCAGCTCCAGTCCGGCCAGGAACGTCACCACTCCGTGCAGCGGATCGCGGTACGGCTCGACCAGGCGCCGGAAATCGATGCGCGCGAGCCGCGCGAGCGTGTGCAGGATCAGGCCGATCTTCTCATCGACGGGCACGGCGCGCTGCGCCACGTAGTGCTCGTCCACGCCCGCCGGGATCTCGTTCAGGCGCAGCACCGCCAGCCAGAGCTCCTCCCAGCCCAGCTCCAGCGGGGTCTCGACGACCACCTTCGCCGGGGTCTGGCGCGGAGGAAAGTAGCCACGCCGGAACCGGCGGGCCCGGGCCTGCTGCGCATCCTCCAGGCGCGTAGCCGCCTCGCGGAAGTGCTCGTACTCGAGCAGCCGGCGCACCAGTTCGGCGCGCGGATCCTCGAGCTCGTCGCCCTCTCCCGTGCGCCGCGGCATCAGCATCTGCGCCTTGATGCGCACCAGCAGCGCCGCCATCTCCAGGAATTCGCCGGCACGATCCAGCCCGAGCCGTTCCACCCCCGCCATCACCTGCAGGAACTGCGCGGTGATCTGCGCGATCGGGATGTCGAAGATGTCGATGTCCTGCTCGCGGATCAGGTGCAGCAGCAGGTCGAGCGGCCCGTGAAACCGCTCCAGCTCGACCACGAAGCCGCCCTCCGCGAACTCCGCACGCGCAATCGCTAGGTCAGCCATTGAATCAGCGGCGAGGAGATGCTGCGCTCGAGGAATGCCGCCGGCCACAGCACGAAGCTGATCGCGCCGGTCAGCAGCAGCCCCAGGAAGATAAGCATGCTCACACCCTGGAGCCGCTGGTAGTTCGCGGCCCAGCGGCCCGGCAGCAGGTGGTAGAGCACCCGCGAGCCGTCCAGCGGCGGCACCGGTAGCAGGTTGAACACCAGCAGCAGGAAATTGAGGCGGATGCCGGCCACCGTCATCGCCTGGAGCGACGGCAGGATCCCCGCCTCCGGCCAGGCCCGCTGGGCGTGCACCAGCCCGGCCGCCAGCACCGTGAATGCCAGCGCCAGCAGCAGGTTCGCGGTCACCCCCGCGAGCGATACCCGCACGTCGCCCCACCGCGGATCCCGCAGCTGACTCGCGTCCACCGGCACGGGCCGCGCCCAGCCGATCAGGAAGCCGGAGCGCGAAGCGAGCAGCAGCGCCGGGACCAGGATCGTTCCGAAAGGGTCGATGTGTGGCAGCGGATTGAGCGTCACCCGCCCCAGCCGATAGGCGGTCGGGTCGCCCTCCCGCCACGCGACCCAGGCATGGGCGAACTCGTGGACCACGAAGGAAAGCAGCAGTATCGGGACGAGGAGGAGCATCTCCATAGGCGCGCAAAGCTAACGCGCGCCGCGACCGGGCCGCTACCCCGAACCCGTACTGGCGGGGCGCGTATCGGGTTGACACTATCCTGCTGCCACAATAGCTTTCGTGGCTACGTCACGACCTTGTTTCAGTGAGGAGCCCGTTGGCCAACACGTCGAGTGCCGAAAAGCGGATCCGTCAGGAGCGCAAGCGCAACCTGCACAACCGCACCCAGCGTTCGCGTCTGAAGACCGCGATCAAGAAGGTGATGCAGGCCGATGACGCCGAGAGCGCGCAGGCCGCGTTCCGCGAGACGTCGGGCCTGCTCGATCGCATGGCGACCCGGCGGCTGATCCACCCGAACAAGGCCGCGCGCAAGAAGTCCCAGCTGGCCCGGCTGATCGCGACGCGCGGCTGAGGCGTTGCGTCGGCCAGTCCTGATGAATCCCCGCGACGCGTCGAGCGTCGCGGGGATTCTTGCGTCCGGGGGCTGCACGCGGACCGGTCAGTCCGGCTCGAAGAGGTCGAGCGTGTCGTCGGACATGCGCAACGCGCCGGCGGAGGAGGGCGGTGGCGTCGGATCGCCGGAACCGGCCGGGCCGGGCGGCTCGGGGACTGGTGGAGGCACGGCCGCTTCGCGCGGTGGCCGCCGTCGTCGCGCCTCCTGCGATCGGCGCACCTCCCCGGGTGCGGCCGCCGGCTCGGCGGCGGGTGCGGGCGCGGGCGGGGCTCCCGGCGCGGCCGGGCCGGCCAGGTCGTGGTGCCGGAGGAACTCGCGCCGGAACGACCGGTCGTAGGCGGTCCAGCCGAGGGGCGCCCGCCCCACCAGCAGCGCGGCCTGGGTGTACTTCGCGTCGAGGTCATCGACGTAGTGCAGCACGAGCGCTTCCAGGGTGGCGGGCTCGCGCGGGCTCTGCCACTCGTAGCGGCCCTGGTGTGCCGCGATCAGGTGGCGCAGCAGCAGCAGCCGCGACGGCGCCAGACCCTCGAGGGTGGCGGCCGCCTGATCGACCATCTGCAGGCCCAGCAGGATATGGCCGAGCAGCTTCCCCTCGTCCGTGTACGGGAAGCCGGCGCGCGCGCCGATCTCGCGCACCTTGCCGACGTCGTGGAGCAGGGCGGCGGTGACGAGCAGATCGCGGTCCAGCGCCGCTCCGTAATGCCCGGCGAGCAGATCGCAGGCGCGCGCCACCGAGAGGGTGTGCTCGAGCAGGCCGCCCAGGTACGCGTGGTGGTTCTGCTTGGCCGCGGGTGCGAGTCGGAATCCGGGGCCGGTGCGCGACTCCGCGCCGAGCAGCGCCTGGGCGAGGCTGCGCAGACCGGAATCGCCGATCGATGCGATCAGCGCATCGAGCTCGGCGCCCATGAGTTCCGCCCCGCGCGGTGAGGACGGCAGGAACAGCGGCAGGTCCTCGAGTTCGACCTGCAGCGGCACGGCCGTCTCGACGCAGAGCTGCAGCTCGCCGTTGTAGATCTCGCTCACCGCCTCGATCCCGATGTAGCTGCCGGCGCGCGCGGTGTCGGCGATGTCGAGCGCGTTGTCCCAGGCGCGCGCCGGTACGACACCGTGACGGTCGGTCAGACTGAGGCGCAGAAAGGGCTGGTCCTGGCGGGTGCGTGCGATCTCGACGTCGCGCACGAAATAGCAGGCCCGTACGCTCGCCCCACCCGGCAGCGTGTGCGCCGCGGGCCACGGAAACGGCGCTTCGCCGATCCAGGCGCGCGGGGCGAGCGGAAGGTCGCTCACGGGCGCGCTCCGGCAGGCGCACGACGCGCCTCCCAGACCACCTCCCCGCCGACGATCGTGAGCACCGGGCGGCCTGCCAGACGTCGCCCGGAGAACGGCGTGTTGCGGCTCTTGGAGAGGAACCGCGTCGGATCGACCGTCCAGCTCTCCTCGAGGTCGAGCACGGTCACGTCCGCGGGCGTGTCGGCGGCGAGCGTGCCGCCGGGCAGGGCCCAGGCGCGGGCCGGGGCCGCGCTCATGCGCTCGATGAGCGTGGCCAGATCCATCCGTCCGCTCGCGACCAGCTCGGTGTGAAGCAGCGCGAACGCGGTCTCCAGGCCGACCAGCCCGAAGGGCGCGTCCTCGAAGGCCTGCTCCTTCTCGTCGTAGTGGTGGGGCGCGTGGTCGGTGGCGAGAACGTCGAGGGTGCCGTCCAGGAAACCGGCGATGACCGCCTCGACATCCTCCTGCGCCCGCAGCGGCGGATTCACCTTTGCTTCGGTGCGGTAACCGTCCACGGCCGCGTCGGTGAGTGTCATGTGATGGGGCGTCGCCTCCGCGCTCACGCGGATCCCGCGGCTCCGGGCGCGGCGGATCAACTCGACACCGAAGCGCGTCGACACGTGCTGCAGGTGCAGCCGTCCGCCGGTCAGCTCCGCGAGCATCAGATCGCGGGCGATCATCACGTCCTCGGCCGCGTTCGGGATGCCGGTCAGCCCGAGCCGCGAGGAGATGACGCCCTCGTTCATCGAGCCGCCGCGCGAGAGCGTGCGATCCTCACAGTGGTCCGCGACCGGGATCTCGAAGCTGCGCGCGTACTCGAGCGCGAGGCGCATGAGTCCGGCCGACTCGACCGGCCGCCCGTCATCGGTGATCGCGACCGCACCGGCCGCGACCATCTCGCCGATCTCGGTGAGACGCTCGCCCTTCTGTCCGACCGAGATGCAGCCCACCGGGTAGACGCGCGCGCCGCGTGCCCGCAGCCCCTCTGCGCGCACGAACCCGACCGAGGCGGGATCGTCGATGGGCGGATCCGTGTTCGGCATGGCGCACACCGCCGTGAAGCCGCCCGCGGCCGCCGCCCGCGCGCCCGTCGCGATCGTCTCCTTGTGCTCGTGTCCCGGCTCGCGCAGGTGCACGTGCAGGTCGATGAAGCCGGGGCAGACCACCAGCCCGGTCACGTCGCGGCTGTCTGCCTCCTCGGGGCCGGCGAGCTCCGGGCCGATCGCGGCGACGCGACCGCGCACCAGCAGCACGTCGGCACGCTCATCGCGGCCGGCGGCCGGGTCGAGCAGGCGGCCGCCGCGCAGCAGCAGCGGGCGCGGCTCCGGTGAGCGCCGCGCGTACAGGTCAGGATTCACGTTTCGCCGCCTCCGCCGATTCAGGCCTGCCGCCGGCGAGGAGATAGAGCACGGCCATGCGCACGGCCACGCCGTTGGTCACCTGGTCCAGGATCACGGAATGCGGTCCATCGGCGACATCGCTGTCGATCTCGACGCCGCGATTCATGGGTCCGGGATGCAGGATCAGCAGGTCGCGCGGGCAGCGCTCCACCCGCTCGCGACTCACGCCGAAGATCCGGTTGTACTCGCGCAGGCTGGGGATGAAGCCGCCCTGCATACGCTCGAGCTGGAGCCGCAGCACGTTGAGCACGTCCGCCCACTCGATCGCCTCTTCGACCCGCCCGAACACCTGCACGCCCAGTTCCTCGACGCCGCGCGGCAGCAGCGTGCGGGGGCCGCAGACCGCGACCTCGGCGCCGAGCTTGGTGAGCCCCCAGATGTTGGAGCGAGCCACCCGCGAGTGCAGTACGTCGCCGACGATGCACACCCTGAGACCCGCAATGCGGCCGCGGTGGTCGCGGATCGTCAGCATGTCGAGCAGACCCTGCGTGGGATGCTCGTGCCGGCCATCGCCGGCATTGATCACGTTCGAGGGGATGCGCTCGGCCAGGAAGCGGGCCGCGCCCGAGCTGCCGTGGCGAATCACGACCATGTCGATCTTCATCGCCTCGAGATTGCGCGCGGTATCGACCAGGGTCTCGCCCTTCTGCACGCTCGATCCCGTCGACGCGATGTTGACGGTGTCCGCGGACAGGCGCTTCTCGGCGAACTCGAACGAGATGCGCGTGCGCGTCGAGGCCTCGAAGAACAGGTTGACGATGGTCTTGCCGCGCAGCATCGGCACCTTCTTGATGGCGCGCTCGCTGATCTCCTTGAACGGCTCGGCAGTATCGAGAATGGCGCGGATCTGGTCCGGGTCGAGGTGCTCGAGGCCGACCAGGTCCTTGCCGAGGAAGGGCGCGGGTTGGGTCACGTTTCGCTCGGGTTGCGCAGCAGCTCGACGGCGAGGCGGCCGTCCAGCTCGGGGACCAGCACCTCGACGCGCTGCTCGGTCCCGGCGTCGATGCTGCGGCCGACCACGTCGGGCTGGATGGGCAGCTCGCGGCCGCCACGATCGACCAGCACGCACAGGAAGATGCGCGCCGGACGCCCGAAGTCGGCGAGCTCATCGAGCGCCGCGCGCGCGGTGCGGCCGGTGTAGCAGACGTCGTCGACGATGACCAGTCGCCGGCCCTCGATGCCGGCACCCGGCAGCCGCGTCTCACCGAGCACGGGACGCGGGCCGATCGCGGTGAGATCGTCGCGGTAGAGCGTGATATCGAGGCTGCCGACCGGCGGGCGCTGGCCTTCGGCACGCTCGATCTCCAGCGCCAGGCGCTCGGCCAGCTGGACGCCGCGCCGCTGGATGCCGACCAGCGCCAGCTCGGCAACGCCGCTGTTGAGCTCGACGATTTCGCGGGCCATGCGTGCGAGCGCGCGCTCGACAGCGCGCTCGTCCATCAACAACCGACGCTGCGGCTCAGGCATGCTTCTGCGGGCTCTCTTGGCTGCGGTCGGCGCAAGCTATGCCGGGCCCGGGGTGAAGTCAACGCGCGCCGGCGTGCGCCGTGCCCGGAAAAAAGCGCGCAGCAGCTCGCCGGCGGCATCGGCGAGTACGCCCGTGGTGACGGCCATGCGATGATTGAGCCGCGGGTCCTGCACGAGGTTGCCGAGCGAGCCGCACATGCCGGTCTTGGGATCGGCGGCCGCGTACACGAGGCGGGCGATCTTCGCGAGCACGAGGGCGCCGGCGCACATGGCACACGGCTCGAGAGTGACGTAGAGCGTCGCCTCGAGCAGCCGGCTGCTGCCGAGGCGCTGGCCGGCGCGCCGCAGCACGACCTGCTCCGCGTGGGCGGTCGGGTCCGGCAGGGTCCGGGTGAGATTGTGCGCTTCCGCGACCAGGCGGTCGCGCCATACGAGGACGGCGCCGACGGGCACCTCGGCCACCGCCGACGCCGCCAGCGCCTGTTCCAGCGCCCGCTGCATCCACTGCGCGTCCCCAGGCTGGGGCGCGCTCCGCTGCAGCGGCGGCCCCGCGGCCCGGCCTGGGCTCACGCCGGCAGGGGCGCGGAAACCTGCGGCGAGAGCGGACGCACCCGCCGGATGACGGTCACCAGACGGCCGCGCAGCTGGAGGGCTCCCCCGATCACCACCGTGCGCTCCGGTACCGGCCCGGCGGTCTCGAGTGCGAAGCTGCCGCCGCGGCGGACCACGCGGCGCAGCAGCGGTGCGCCGCCGTCCATGGCGACGACGATGTCGCCGTCCTCGAGCTCCGGGGCGGTGACTGGCTCCAGCAGGAGCAGGTCGTCCTTGCGGATGCCGATCGGCGCGAGCGCGTCATCGGGGGCGGGCACGAGCAGCGCCGCCGCGCCCGCGACCAGTCGGCGGTCGAGCATCATGGGTGGCTCGCCCTGCGCATCCGCCCAAGGCACGGTCACGCTGCCGGCCTCGAGATCGACGCCCAGCAGGCGGACGCCGCGCGAGCGTGAGGGATCACGCTCGATCCAGCCCTTGTCGGCGAGCGACTGCAGCAGCTCGGAGACCGTCTTCGTGCTCTTGATCGAGAATTGCCGGCCGATCTCGCGGATCGACGGCTGGTACGTGTTCGTGCGCAGATACTGCACGAGATAGTCGAGCACCCGGCGCTCGAGCTCCACCAACGGCTCCGGCATCCTCGCCTCCCTTTGCCACGGATCCGATCGCACTGCTCGGGGAAGCAGCGGAGGCGGCCGGCCGCCGTTCGGCGGCACGGGCGCCTGGGATCGTACCGATCGCGTACCCCGCCCTGCCCCTGCTCCGCCGGTCGAGGAAGCGATCGCGGAGCCACCTGTTTGATGCTAGGCCGCGCTTCCGCGCGGGTCAAGCACGACGGAGCGCGGACGGGCCCCCGGGAGACGGCCCCGGCCGGGCTCGGAGCCGGGCCACGGCGGCCGCCAGCCGGGCCTCGACGCGCGCCCGGCCCATGACCGCCGCCACCTCGAAGATGCCGGGCGAGACGGCCATGCCGGTGAGCGCGACGCGGAGCGGGTGAATCAGCTTGCCGGCGCCGATGCCGAGCTCCTCGGCCCGCTTGCGCAGCACCTCCTCGAGCGCGGCCTCCTCCCAGGTGTCCAGTGTGGCGAATCCGGCGCGGAGCGCTTCCAGCCGTTCGGCAGTGGCCGCGTCCTTCCAGTGCCTCGCGACCGCCTCCTCGTCGTAGGCGATCTCGTCATCGAAGTAGGGGCGCGCCTGCAGCACGATGTCGTCCATGTTGCGGGCCCGCACCTTGAGCAGGTCGATCACGCGCCGGAACCAGGCCCGCTCCCGGTCGAGTTGCTCCGCCGTGGCCAGCCCGGCCGCAATCAGGCCGCGCCTCACGACCGGCTCGATGTCGGCCGCGCCTCGCCGGTTCAGGTGCTGATTGTTGAGCCATTCCAGCTTGCGCAGGTCGAAGATCGCACTCTTCCGGTTGATCCCCTCGAGCGAGAACTGCTCGACCAGCTCGGCTTCCGAGAACACCTCCTGCTCGGTGCCGGGCGACCAGCCGAGCAGCGCCAGGAAGTTGACCATGGCGTCGGGCAGAATACCCTGGTGCTGGTATTCGCCGACCGCGGTCGCGCCGTGACGCTTGGAGAGGCGCTTGCCATCGGGACCCAGGATCATGGGCACGTGCGCGAAGCGCGGCAGCGCCGCGCCCAGCGCCCGGTAGAGCAGAATCTGCTTCGGGGTGTTGGAGATGTGGTCGTCGCCGCGGATTACATCCGTGATCCGCATGGCGATGTCGTCGCTCACTACCGCCAGGTTGTAGATCGGCGTGCCGTCCGTGCGCAGCACGATGAAATCCTCGATGTCGGCATTCGAGAATTCGATCCCGCCGTGCACCGCATCGTCCCAGTGGGTAACACCCTCCGGCACGCGGAAGCGCACCGTATGCGGCTCGCCGGCGCGGGCGCGCTGCTCTGCCGCGCCGGCGTCCACGTGGCGCAGGCAGTGTCGGTCGTAGCGGAAGGCGTGCACCGGGTCGGCCGCGCCCCGGCGGCGCTGCTCGAGCGCCTCGGTCGTGCAGAAGCAGCGGTACGCGGCGCCGTTCTCGAGCAGGCGCAACGCGTCCGCGCGGTGCCGCCCAAGTCCATCGGCCTGGTGCAGCGGTCCCTCATCCCAGTCGAGGCCGAGCCATTGCATGCCGTCCAGGATGGCCTGCGTCATTGCGGCGCTGGACCGCTCCCGATCGGTGTCCTCGATGCGCAGCACGAACGTACCGCCCACGTGGCGGGCGTAGAGCCAGTTGAAGAGCGCGGTGCGCGCTCCGCCCACGTGCAGATAGCCGGTCGGCGAGGGCGCGAAGCGGACGCGTGGTTTCGACGGATTCATGCGCTCAGGCTCGGGTCACGGTGCGCGGGAACCTTAGGCCGCCGCGCAGGGGGCGACAAGGGCGCGGACGCGCGCGCGGCGTCGCCTTGAATCGGTCCGGCCGGGTGGTATCTTCCCCCGGCCTCTCCCGCCCGGAGAGGGCAGGACCACCCTGGCAACGCGGATATCGTAAATGCTCAGTGACATCGAGATCGCCCAGCGGGCGACACTGCGTCCGATACGGGAGATAGCGGCCGAGCTCGACCTCGGCGAAGACGACCTGGAGTATTACGGCAAGTACAAGGCGAAGGTCGACGCCGACGCGATCCAGGCGCGCGCGCAGCAGCAGGGACGGCTGGTGCTGGTCACCGGCATCAACCCCACGCCGGCCGGCGAGGGCAAGTCCACGGTGGCGGTCGGCCTGGCTGATGGACTGCGCCTGCGCCAGCAGCGCGTCATGCTCTGCCTGCGCCAGCCCAGCCTCGGCCCGGTTTTCGGCATCAAGGGCGGCGCCACCGGCGGCGGCCACGCCCAGGTGTTGCCCATGGAGGACATCAACCTCCACTTCACCGGTGACTTCCACGCGGTAGCGACGACGCACGCGCTGCTCTCCGCTATGCTCGACAACCACCTGCAGCAGGGCAACGAGCTGGGCATCGACGTGCGCCGCATCACCTGGAAGCGCACCGTGGACATGAACGACCGTGCGCTCCGCAAGATCGTGGTCGGCCTGGGCGGCACCGGCAACGGCATCCCCCGCGAGGACGGCTTCCTGATCACGGCGGCGTCGGAGATCATGGCCATTTTCGCACTCGCCGCCGACCGTGCGGACCTCGAGAAGCGGCTCGGCGAAATCATCGTCGGGTACGATCGCGGCGGCAAGCCGGTACGCGCCCTGCAGCTGCGCGCGGCCGGCGCCATGACCCTGCTCATGAAGGACGCGCTCAAGCCGAACCTGGTACAGACGCTCGGGGGCGGCCCCGCGTTCATCCACGCCGGCCCGTTCGGCAACATCGCGCACGGCTGCAACTCGGTGATTGCGACCCGCACCGGGCTCGCCCTCGGCGATGTAGTGGTCACCGAGGCCGGCTTCGTCGCCGACCTGGGCGCCGAGAAGTTCCTCAACATCAAGTGCCGCGCCGCCGGCCTCAAGCCGGAAGCGGCGGTCGTGGTCGGCACCATTCGCGCGCTCAAGATGCACGGTGGCGTGGACAAGGTCGACCTCGGTACGGAGAACATCGGCGCGCTCGAGAAGGGTTTCGCCAACATCGCGAAGCACGTCGAGAACATGCGCAAGTTCGGGCTCCCGGCGATCGTCGCGATCAACCGGTTCGCGTCCGACACCAGCGGCGAGATAGAGACGCTGGCGCGGCTGTGCCGGGAGGCGGGCGTAGACGTGGCACTCGCGGACGTGCACGCGAAGGGCGGCGAGGGTGCGCTCGAGCTGGCGGACGCGGTGCTGCACACGCTCGAGCAGGGCGAGGCGAACTTCCAGCCGCTCTACCCGGTCGCGCTGCCGCTCAAGCAGAAGATCGAGACCATCGCGCGCGAGGTGTACGGCGCGAAGGACGTCGCCTATGTCGGGACCGCGGAGAAGGATATCAAGCGGCTCGAGGAGAACGGCCTGCGCGATGTGCCGATCTGCATGGGCAAGACGCAGTACTCGCTGACCGACGATCCGAACCGGCGCGGCCGGCCCGAGGGCTTCACGATCACGGTACGCGAGGTCACTCCCTCGGCGGGCGCCGGCTTCGTGGTCGCGCATACGGGCGACATCATGACCATGCCTGGCCTGCCCAAGCGACCGGCGGCGGAGGGCATCAGCGTGGCCGCCGACGGGACCATCACGGGGCTGTTCTAGACGGCTGGGTGGAAGGCGAGGGCGAGGGGTGGCCCGAGCTGCATTGCCGCCCGCGCGGCTGCAGGACAGGGGAAAGGCCGGGTGGTATGCCCGGCCTTTCGCAGACATTCCGAGGGCGGCGGGTCAGCGGAGCGCCGCGTCCTCGCCGGTATGAACGGATGCGGGTGGTGAGGCGCCGGGTGGGCGGCGCGTCCACTTGCGGGCGGTGAAGAACACGAACGCGGCGCCGCCGAGCAGCAGCAGCACGGGCACTACGTAGACGATCAGATTGAATCCGCTGGCGGTCGGCTCCAGCAGCACCCACTCGCCGTACTTCTCGACGAAGTAGGCCTTCACCTCTTCCCTGCTCCTGCCGGCGGCGAGCTGCTCCGCGATCACCGCGCGCATCTCCTGCGCGAGCGGCGAGGGCGAATCCTGCAGCGAGAGCCCCTGGCAGACCACACAGCGCAGCTCCGCCGCAAGCGCCCGGGTGTCGCGCTCGAGCTGGGTCTCCTCGACCATGCTCGGCGCCTGGCCCGGTGCCGGCTGCTGCGCGGACAGACCGCCCGCGGCAGCAGCAGCGAGCAGCAGGACGAGCGGCAGTCTACTCATGGCGTGCCCGTCTCCTGCGGCGAGGCGGTGGGGATCATCGGCTCCGTCGGCGCGCGCTCGAGGAGCGGATCGATGAAGCTGACCAGCTCGGCCACGGTGGTCGGTCCGATCTTCTTGTGCACGACCTTCCCCTGCTGATCGATGATGAACGTCTCGGGCACGCCGTACAATCCGTACTCGATGGCGGTGCGCGAGCCCTGATCGAGCAGCGCCGGGTAGGACTGGCCGCCCATGGCCGTCAGCCAGCGGCGCCCGTTCTCGGGCGTGTCGTTGTAGAGCACGCCGTAGAACTCGACGCCGCGGCCGCGGTACATGTTCGCGGCAAGCGACAGGTCGGTATGCTCGTCACGGCACTGCAGGCACCAGGACGCCCAGAAGTTGAGCACGACCACCTTGCCGCGGTGCTCTTCGAGGCTGACCACCCCCTCCTCGTCCATCACCTGGAGGGCGAACGCCGGGGCCGGTTTGCCGGGCAGCGGCGACGGGATCTCGCCGGGATCGCGCGTCAGCCCGAAGGCGAGCAGGAACACGATCGGAACGCAGATCGCGATCGCGATCAGGGAACGGCTCCAGTTCATGCGGCCTCCGCGGCCACGGGGACCCGCTGCGAGGGACGTTTCACGGCCCGGCGGTCGCGAGCGGGACGCATCGCCATGAGCGCGCCCAGCGCGACAATGATGCCGCCCACCCAGATCCAGCTCACGAGCGGCTCGACGATCGCCGTGATCGTCGCCGACGAGCCATCCTGCTCGAACGCGAGCAGCGTCAGGTACAGGTCGTTGTGCACGCGGCTGCGCACCGCGGGTGTGGTGATCGGCTCGCCGCCGCGCGCGGTGTAGTAGTTCAGGCGCGGGTCGAGCCGGCCGACGACGCGTGCGCCGTTCATCAGGCTGATGTCGGCCGCGACCACGAAGCGGTGGGGCTGCTCCTCGCCGCGCAGCTGGTCGAAGCGGATCGTGTACTCGCCGATGGTCAGCTGGTCGCCCGGGCGCATGGTCGCCTCGCGCTCGACGCGGAACACCGACGAGGCGGTGATGCCGAGCGCGGCAATGATGATGCCGATGTGGGCGGTGTACCCGCCGTAGCGCCGGGGATTGACCACGAACAGGCTGCCGAGCGCACGCAGCGGGCCGTGCCCGGTCGTCTGCCGCCGCGCCGCCGCGCCCTGACCGAACTGCTGCAGGTTGGCGACCAGCGCGAAGCCGGCGAACGCGAACGCGAGCACACCGTAGATGTCGCGCACTCCCACCAGCAGCGCCGCGGTGGTTGCCACCACCAGGCCGGTCAGCGGCGCCATCAGGTCGCGCCGGAGCTGCCGGAAGTCGGTGGCCCGCCAGGGCAGCATGGGTCCCACGCCGACCAGGAAGAGCAGCGACACGCACAGCGGTATGGTCATCTTGTTGAAGAAGGGCGCACCGACGCTCACCTTCACGCCGCGCACCAGCTCGGCCACGAGGGGGAAGAGCGTGCCCAGCAGGACCGTGAACGTGAAGGCACTCAGGATCAGGTTGTTGACCAGGAAGATGGTGTCGCGCGAGACCATGCTGTCAATCTGGCCGACGCTCCTCAGCTCGCGGCTGCGTCCCGCCAGCAGCGCCAGCGAGAAGACCAGCACGAGCGTGATGAAGGCCAGGAACCAGGCGCCGATCGGACCGTCGCCGAACGCATGCACGCTGGAGAGCACGCCGCTGCGAGTGAGGAACGTGCCCAGCACGGTGAGCAGGAACGTGGTGATGACCAGGCTCAGGTTCCAGACACGCAGCATCGAGCGGCGTTCCTGCACCATCGACGAGTGGAGGAACGCGGTGGCGGTGAGCCAGGGCATGAAGGACGCATTCTCGAC